>JAJYHP010000045.1 GCA_021784715.1 bacterium | reverse complement strand
GCTTTGCATTGGAGCTCGCGGTGTTCACCGTCGGCATCTTCATTCTCGACAGCGCAGTCGCCGGCTTTCACCTCAACGTCGCACCGATCGGTCGCGACGAGGGTGCAGCGATCGTGGCTGCGTACGCTCTACTAACGGTCGTACCCGCCCTGTGGCGCCTACGCCGCCAAAAACGGTAACGAAGGTTACGTCGCCTCGATGCGCTCCTCGATCGAGACGTTGTACAGGAATAAGAACTTGCCCCACTCGTCGGGCAACGTATTGCGCTTCACCTGAATCCACGGAATATACTTCGGCTGGCGCGGCTTGCGCTGCAGTTCCATATTCGCCTCGGTCGGCGTACGGTCGTTCTTGCGGTTATTGCAACGCATGCAGGCGCAGACGAGGTTCTCCCACGTCGATGGACCACCCCGCGATTTCGGCACGACGTGATCGACCGTCATCAAGCGGTCGCCCTGCTTGCCGCAATACTGACAGGTATGGTCGTCGCGGATCAGCACGTTCTTCTTGGTTAACGCGACGCGTTGACGCGGGCGACGAATATAGTAGAGCAGCCGGATGATCGAGGGCATCCGCATCGCAAAATTCGCCGAATTGATGCGTCGGTCGCGGTCGTGAACGATCTCGGCCTTCCCGGCAAAGATCATCTTCACCGCGCGCTGGAACGAGGTGACGTTGATCGCTTCGTAAGTAAAGTTGAGAACGAGTACCTCGCTCATCTCCAACCTCTCAAAAAAGCAAAAAAGCGAGACACGTTACGCGTCTCGCTTTCGTACGTACAGCAACCTGATATCGGTGAGCATCTGTACGAGCGCCAGGCGTTCGTCGCTACTCAACCTCTCCTTCACCCTTTCGAACGCAAAGCTCGCAACGTCGATCGCGATCTCCGCCGAGGGCGGATCGGCGGCGCGTTCGGGCGTCTCGCTCAGATAGGCATGCGCGGAGAGCATGAGGGTGGTGATGCTTTCGAGCAGCAGGCGGTCGACCGTCGGCATCTCTGCCCGGTCCGCCGAGTCAACCAGTTCCCGACTGGGCGCCTCTTGCTGCGACACGATAGCAAGCTCTTTCGCGACCGCGCGAGAGCCCCCCTACGGGTACGGCTTTAGGGTGCGAGCATACCCAAGAAATAGCGATGAACCCGGGGATCGGCGGTCAGCTCGGGGTGGAAACTCGTCCCGAGAACCCTCCCCTGCCGCACCATCACGCCGTGCCCACCGAACGAGGCGAGCACCTCCACCTCCGGGCCGGCGCTCTCGATCCAGGGCGCGCGGATAAAGATCGCCGGAAAGGGCTCCGCGCCGAGCACCGGGATCGCGAGATCGACCTCCGCCGAATCGTTCTGTCTCCCGAAGGCATTGCGCCGAACGGTAACATCGAGTAATCCGAGCGTCGGCTGGTCGAGGCCGGCGACCGCCCGCGCGGTCACGATCATGCCCATGCAGGTACCCCAGAGCGGCATCCCGGCCCCGACGCGTTCGCGCAGCGGATCGGCGAGCGCGAAACGATCGAGCAGTTTCATTACCGTCGTAGATTCGCCACCGGGAATAACCAACGCATCGCAAGCGTCGAGAACGGCACGCGTCTTGACGGCGCGCGCCTTCGCCCCGGCGCGTTCGAGTGCGGCGATATGTTCCTCGACATCGCCTTGCAGCGCGAGGACGCCGACGTGGGGCTTAGACGCCACGCGATGCGAGCAGTTCGCTCTCCGGAATCTTCCGCAGATCGATACCATCCATCGCCGTCGCCTCACGCCCTAACGAAAGCGAGGCATCGACGACGGCTTGGGGATCGTCGTAGTGCGTGGTCGCGGCGACGATCGCTTTCGAGAACGCCTTCGGATCGTTCGATTTGAAGATGCCGCTGCCGACGAAGATTCCTTCGGCGCCGAGCTGCATCATCAACGAGGCGTCGGCGGGCGTCGAAACCCCTCCGGCGCAGAACAGGACGACCGGGAGTTTCCCGTGCTCGGCGACGTACGTAACGAGATCGAGCGGCGCACCGAGATCGCGTGCGCGCGCGACGAGCTCTTCTTTCGGAGCGACGGTGAGTTCGCGAATGCCGTCACCGATCGCGCGCATGTGGCGCACGGCTTCGACGATATTGCCGCTCCCCGCCTCGCCCTTGCTGCGAATCATCGCCGCACCTTCGGCGATACGCCGTAAGGCTTCGCCGAGATCGCGCGCACCGCAGACGAACGGCGTCGTGTAATCGTTCTTGGCGAGATGGAACTTATCGTCGGCCGGCGTGAGCACTTCGGACTCGTCGATAAAATCGACGCCGAGCGCTTGCAGCACCTGCGCCTCGGCAATATGGCCGATCCGCACCTTCGCCATCACCGGAATCGTGACGGCATCCATAATCGAGCGGATCAACTCGAGATTGCTCATGCGCGCGACGCCGCCCATCGCACGGATGTCGGCGGGAATGCGTTCGAGCGCCATCACTGCGACCGCCCCGGCTTCTTGGGCGATGACCGCTTGCTCGGGGGTCACGACGTCCATAATGACGCCGCCTTTGAGCATCTGGGCCAAGCCGCGCTTAACTGTGAGGGTACCTTTCTGTTCCACCGGGTCGCTCCTATCGCAAGTTTTGGGTCGGCCCCTATCGTACCAGGGGGCGCAACTTCCTTCAGCGACAACAGCCGCCGGGCGCCCGAGGTGGCAGCGAGAGTTCGGCCCGCTAGCGCCCGCCGATGACCAGGCTCTCGATGGCGCCCTTTGCGAGCTCGACTCGGCGACTGCTGCCCCGGAACTCGACGATCGCGTCGCGCTCTTGCTCGTCATCGTTGAGGACGAAGATCGTCACGCTCCCGTTGGGGGCTTCGAAAGCGACGGCGCCGATCTCGACCGGGGAGATCGTGACCTCGTCGCTCACATCGCGGCCGGCATCGACGATGCGGTAGGGCTCCTCGGCGGAGAGATCGGGCGCGTTCGTCGAGATCGTCGCGCGTTCGAAATCGACGACGTAGGTACAGCGCTTCCCTCCCCAACGCACGTTGACGCCGGCGACCCAGTTCCAGCCCTTCGGGCGCAACGGGTTCAAATGCGGGCGACCGCTGGTGCGATAGCCATCGAACCCGCCGACGGTCTCGGCGACCGCCCAGAGGTACTTCGCCCCGGTCCAGGGCGAGAGATACATGCCGCGATTGGTCAACGAGCCACCGTCGAACCATTCGGCGAATTCGCCGGGAACGGTATTCCGCGGGCTCCCGCCCTCCATCGCTTCGTAGATGCGATCCAAGAAACCGACCCCCTCGTCGATGCCGCCGTTTCGCGCCAAGGCAACGACGTACCACAGCGTCAGATCCGGCCAGACGCCGCCGAGCAAGCCGAAGCCGAACGAGGGGAAATACCACGGATCCGCCGTCGAGATCGTTCGCAGGCCGACCGGCGTCGTAAAGTCGCTCTCCGAGAGACGCTTGAGAATCGCGCTGCGCTCGCCCGCGTCGGCGACGTTGAAAAGCACCGGAAAGATCTCGTCGGCGGTAAAGCTATCTTGAAAGTCGCCGTTCTGGTCGATATTGAGAACGAACGCCCCGGTGTCGTCGTCGAAGAGGTGGGTCATCGTCGCTTCCCGTAGCGATTGCGCCTCATCGGAATAACGCTGCCAAGCGTCCTGATCGCCCGCGACCGCACAGAGTATCGCCGCCGCTTCAAGAGCAAAGACGCCTTCGCTGTTGATCTCGGTGACGGCTCCGTCGAGTTTGTAATACGGGATGATGTTGCGCCACGAACTGATGCCGTACATATCGACGCCTTGCGCCTTCCCGAAAAGAAGTCCGCGTTCGTCGCGCTGGGAAAGCAAATAGTCGGCGAGTTGACGCACGATCGAAAGCCGAGAGCGCACCCACGCTTCGTCGAGCGTTGCGTTATAATGGTGCAGCATCGCGATGCAGTGCAACGGCGTATCGTCGTTAATATTGAGATCGTATGCCGTTTTATATGCGTTCACACCGCGAACGTACTCGATCATCAAACCGCTCTCTTCGATATGCTGATTGAACACTTCGATAGCATCGCGGCTAAATTCAGGCATAAAATAATCGAATCCGTGCACGAACCACGACGTGTCGCGCGAGACCAAAATATCCGACGGTGGAGAGTTCGTCGAGCCCCAACCGATGGGATACTCTTTGACGATCCGCAACATGTTGGCCTTCGCCCAAACGACGCCGCGCGATATTCGCTGCGATGGGGTAAGAAATCGAGCGTCGGCAAGCCGCTTGGCGAAATATCGCTGCGTGTCGTGCAGCGCCTTTGAATCGTTCAGTAGGTCTTTAAAGCGCGGGCGAAGATCGATATCGCCGTCTTTATGAAAGACGACGGCGAGCCGCAACAGCGACCGCGCGCCGGGTTCGACGGTGATGCGATACTCCATCGCTCCGAAAATGCGCCCGCGTACGCTCGACGTGCGCGCCGCATC
The DNA here is from genome assembly GCA_021784715.1 of bacterium. The sequence goes on along the minus strand of JAJYHP010000045.1, from coordinate 33,065 downwards.
TCCGCCCTCGACGAAAGCCTCGACGACCGCATCGTCCTCCAACAACGTACCGCTTCGCATCTGTGCGAGCAACGCTTGTTCGCGAACCGAGACGGTCGCCGCGTAGGGCTCGCGCGAGCCGCCCCACCAACGTTGCGCGCCCAGCGTCGAGTTCACCGCATGGATGCTGCCGTCGACGACCCCGGCGTCGACGTCGGCCTCGGTCTCTCCGTAGAAACGTTGCCCGACAAGAAGCGCCCACGGGAAAACAGCGACCTCCACCGCAGCGTCGCCGGGATTGTAGAGCGTGAGATCGACCACGAAAGCAACGCTACGATCGAATTTCGGTCCGTGCGGTACGTAGAATGCCTCGGTAACGTGAATTCGCTCGCCTAAAGTGAACTCCGATAGCTGCGCGTAGGGAAGAAAGGTGAACGTGCGCTCGATTTCATGCGGAAAATAGGTAACGCCGACGTCGCGCAGACGGTAGGCGATTTGATGCGTCCCAAAGATGATGCGGTCGCTGTCGGCGTCCCAAAGACCGCGCACGCCGGCCTTTGCCGTCGATTGGGCGTAGGATTTGAAGTTTCCCAGCAAGAGACCGTACGGAGTCTCGCGTTCGTGCATGACATAGGCGCAGAACTCATTCCGCTGGGCATCATAACTCGAACGCATATCCGCTCTATTCGCCCAGGAAGCCCGCGCTCTTTCGACAATCGTCAGCTCCGACGATGAATCGCTCCCTTCTCCTCGCTCCGGCAAAAGTCAACCTTACCCTCGAGGTACTCGGCAAGCGCCCCGACGGTTATCATGCACTTCGCTCGCTTATGGTGCCGATCGCGCTCTACGATGAGATCGAGATCGAGCCGGCGGAGCGTTTGCTCTTCACCTGCGACGATCCGGCGCTCGCCGACGACGGCAACCTCGTGCTGCGCGCGGCACGTGCGATCGGCATCGCCGATTTTCGGATCGCGTTGCGGAAGAGCATTCCGGTGCAGGCGGGTCTCGGAGGCGGCTCGAGCGACGCCGCCGCGCTCTTGCTCGCGGCACGAGCGGGGCACTTCGGCGCGCTCCCCGAGCGTGACGATCTTGCAATTGCGCGCTCGCTCGGCTCCGATATCCCCTTCTTTCTCGCCGAGGGAGCGGCCCTGGTCGAAGGGAGCGGCGAACGCGTCACTCCGGTCGGCGCGATTCCGGGCTGGGCGACGCTCGTCGTGAAGCCCCCGGTCTCGATCTCCACGGCGGAGGCGTTCCGGCTCCTCGACGAGCGCGCACGCCCACAGCGCCCGCGAAATGAGAGTCTCGGGCTCCGAGCGCTCGAGGCGCTCCAGCGAGCTGATTTCCACGAACTCACCCAATTGCTCGGCAACGATTTCCACGAGGATGCACTCGCGCGGCACCCGGAGATCGCACGAGCAGCGGCGGCGATCGAGGCGGCGGGGGCCTCGCGAGCGCTCCTCTCGGGATCGGGATCGAGCCTCTTCGCGCTCTACGAACGGCTCGAAGACGCGGCGGCGGCGGCCGAGCGCATCGCGCTGCCGCCGGAGTATCATCGTTACGTCGCGGCATTTCGCTCCGATCTCGCCTGGCGGGGACTCCCGGCGTGAGATGCGTCGTCCTCGCCGGCGGGCCGCACGATGCGATTGCCGCCGGAACGCCGGGCGCACCGAACAAGGCCTTTGCCCTGATCGCCGGGCGCACGTTGCTCGAGCGAACGCTCGCGCCGCTGCGAGCCTCGACCGGTATCACGGCGATTCGCGTCGTCGCTCCGCCGAGCGCGCACGACCACCCCGCGTTCGCACTCGCCGACGAAATCGTGCCCGACGGCGAGAAGATTCGCGATTCGTTGCGCTCCGGGTTAGCGGGGCTTCCACCCGATGAGATCGTTGCCGTCTGGACCAGCGACCTCCCGATGCTCTCCACCGCCGCCGTCGACGATTTTATCGCGCGTGCGACGGAGGCCGACGCGGATATCGGTTACGGATGCGTCGAGTACGGCGTGCACGTGCGACGCTTTCCCGAGGTCCCGCACACGTGGGCGCGCATGCGCGAGGGGCGCTATTGCGGCGGCGGCGCGATCGCGATAAAGCCGCGCGCGCTTCCACGACTCGACGCCTTTATCGAACGGCTCGGTGCCGCGCGCAAATCTCCGCTCCGTCTTGCCGGGCTCTTCGGATGGGGCCTCCTTGCGCGCTACGCGCTCGGCCGACTCAGCATCGGACGAGCCGAGGCGCGCGCGAGTGCGATCGTCGGAGCGACGGTGCGAGCGATTCCCTCGCCGTTTCCGGAATTCGCCGTCAATGTCGATCGATTTAGCGATGTGGCGCTGGCGGAACGACTTCTGGGCTCCGCCAACGCCTGAAGAGTTCGTTGGGGATGCCGAATTGGTCGAGTACCTTGCCGACGGTGTGCGCGACGATATCGTCGACGCTGCGCGGGTTGGCATAGAGCGCCGGAACCGGCGGAAGAATCGTCGCCCCGATCTCGGCAAGTTGCGCGAGCGTGCGCAAATGCCCGAGGTGCAAAGGCGTCTCGCGAACGACGAGCACGACGCGTCGACGCTCCTTGAGGCATACGTCGGCGGCGCGCGCCAATAGATTATCGTTGAGCGAGTAGGCGATCGCACTCGCGCTCTTCATCGAACACGGCACGACCATCATCCCGTCGGTTAAAAACGAACCGCTCGATATCGCTGCGGCGAGATCGTCATCGCGATAGACGACATCGGCGAGCGCGTGAAAATCGTCGACGGTGAGATCGGTCTCCAACTCGATCGTTCGCCGTGCCGCCGAGCTGAGCACGAGATGCGTCTCGACGCCGCCGATCGCGCGCAGCGCTTGGAGTGCCATGTAGCCGTACGCGCTTCCACTGGCGCCGCTGATGCCGACGATGATGCGTTTCATGCGAGAAGACCTCACTTTTGAGCGGACTTCGCGGGAGGGGACGAAGCCTCTTCCTGAAACCATAGCGCGACGTGAAGTTTGCAATGCTCCGCCCGACGATCGCGCAGGACGCGCTCGCGTGGTCGAACCGTGGCGACCGGTCCGCGCTGGAGCGATTGCTGCTCGCCTATCCGGCGATCTCGTCGATCTCTGCAACCGCCGCGATCGCGCTGGTGCGCGCGACCCGCAGCCCACTCGAGGAGGCCGCGGGCCTCCCCCTGTCGCGCGATCCTCGCGAAGGGGAGGCATTCGCCCTCTGGCGATCGGCGGCGCGGGAAGCGCGGGCGAACCGCGAACCGCGTGCGCTCGAGCTCCTGTTCGAATCGGTCGACCGCGACGCACCGCCGTTCTCCGCGCCGGCACTCCGAGAGGTCGTTCCGCCGAGCACGCTCCCTCCCGAGCCCCCGCAGCCCGTTCCGACGCCGAACCGTCCCTTCAGCGCCTCGGCACTCAACATGTTCGTCGATTGCAGACGGCGTTGGTTTTATCGATATGTCTGCGACCCCATCGACGAGCCCAACGCTCCGGCCGCGAGTTACGGCACCGCCTTTCATGCCGCGCTCGAGCGCTTCCATTCCGAGTTTGCCAGACCATCGGCGGCGCTACGAACCGAGATGCAGCAGCGACTCGATGCGCTCGTTGTCGATGCATTCGAGCGCGCACGGCCGACCTTCGATACCGTCGTCGAGGTCGAATTACAGAAGCAGCGGGCGCGCCGCACCGCGCTTCGTTATATCGATTGGCTCTGCGAACGCGCCGAGCAATTGCCCTTTGAAGTCATCGGGATCGAACGTCGGGTTGCGCCGACGATCGGCGACCGCCAGTTCGTCGGTTTCATCGATCGGATCGACCGATTCGAGCGTGACGGAAGCCTCGCGGTCATCGATTACAAGACCGGATCGATCGCCGAAAGCGCGAAAGAGTATCGCGAGCGCGTACGACGATTCGAAGACTTTCAATTACCGTTCTACTACTGGTCGCAGCAACTCGCGGGCGAATCGGTCTCGCGCCTCGCGCTCGTGCCCTTGAAGGATCATACCGTTCCCGTCACACCGATCGAACTTGAGGTCGTCTCCGCAACGGCTCCATCGAGAGATAACGGCGCGCGCGGCACGATCTCCATTCTCGATCTCGAACGCGCGCGCGACCGCATGATGGAGCTCGCCGACGAGATCTGCAGCGAACGTATCGACGCGTTTCGCGCCAGCACCGATCCGGAATCGTGCGCGTACTGCATCTATACCCTCGCCTGCAGAGCCCGCCCGCAACCCGAACCGGAGCGTTTCTCACGATGAGCGAGATGCTGATCGTACGCGGCGGCGCGCGGAGCGGAAAAACGACGCGGCTGATCGCGCGCGCGCTCGAGGCTGCGGCGACCTCGCGCGTCCTCTTGCTCGGTATCGGGGGTAGCAGTACCGCAAATCTCCGTTCGCGCGTTCTCTCCGAGTCGGGAGATCCGGTGACGGTCGCCGAGATCGGTGAGCTGGCCGGCGACATCGCACATTTTGCCGACCCCACCTTGCGTTGTATCGATGATACCGCTGCATACCGCATCTTCGAGCGTGCCGCCGAGGAGCTCTTCGCAGGCACCTGGCCACCCGCCGATGGAACGATCGATATCGAGGTTGCAGAGCTGCGCTCGCCGGAGCGTTTTCTCGAACACGCACGAGGACTCGTCGAACGCCTTCGTCGTGCCGCAATCGCTCCGCGCGAGGTCGTCGAGCGTGCCGCCCGCGGGGCGACCGCATTCTACGCGCATCCGCCGAATCTAAGCTCCCCGGCGCTGCTCGCCTATCTGAACGATACGGCGCGGGGATCGCTCGAAGTCGACACCGCAGAACTGCTTCGCCAGCACCGGCGCGAAATGGACCTTGCAAAAATCATCGCCGAGCTCTACGCACGCTTCGAAGCATATCTCCGCGAAGAGCACCTCGCCGATCGCCCTGCCGCATTCGCGCTGGCAACTGCATGGCTACGAGAGAATCCTGATTCCCAATCGCGCGGCGCGTATGCTTTCGACGCCGTCTTTGTCGACGATGCCGAGCACTGCGACGAACGGATGCACGACTTTCTCGGCGCCCTCGTCGACGGTGATACGCGCCGCCTCACGCTTGCATGCGACGACCAAGGCGCCCATCGCCCCATGCAAGGCGCGCGCATCGAACGGCTCGCCGATGGGGAGAGCGAACGCCTCACCGAGATCGTTCGAAGCGAGGTGCCTCCCACCGTCGAGCGCGCGACGAATCGCGAGAGCGAGGCGCAACGCGTCGCTTCGTGGCTCGCCGAACATATCGCGACGGGAACGCCCGCCGAAGAGACGGCAATCCTCTTGCGCGATCTCGACGACGGTATGCGTTTCGAGCAGGCGCTGCACGAACGCGGTATCGCCACATCGCGGGCCGGTCGCTGCAACCTCTTTCGGATCGTCGAGATCCTCGACGCGTTCGCGCTTCTTTGCTGGGTCGCCGACCCGTACGCACACGATGCATTGCTCCGCATACTCGAGAGCCCGAGGCTCGCGCTCTCCGACGCAAGCATCGCCCTCCTCTGCGGCAAAGCCGCAAGCGATCAGCGCTCGCTCTTCAGCGGAGCAGAACGAACGAACGACGACGCTCGCCCGAAGGCGCTCCGTCTCGGCGACAACGTGTTGTCGGGCGCGGTCGACCCGCTGCTCGGCGAGATCGCGCGCGAACGCCTCGCGTGGCTACGCGCATTCCACGCCCGAAGCCAAGAGCGCCTCGCAACGACACCGCTCCTCGATGCAATCGAATGCATCTGGGGAGAGGGGCTCGCGCCGCTCGGCCCGGATAGCGACCCGCGGGAGCGCTCGCGGCAGGCATCGCTCGATGCACTTCGCCTGCGAATCGCGGAGTGCGACGCAGGGAACGGCATCGCGGCCCTCTTCTCGCTCTGCGAACACCTGCGCGATGTTGCCGAGCGCGAACGAACCGAGATCGCCTATCGGCGGCGCGAAGGTTTCGTCACGATCGCCGAGATCGACGCAGCGATCGGCATTTCATTCGATGCCGTCGCCATTCCGTCGTTACAGGCCGGTGCGTTTCCGGCGTATTACGTGCCTCCGGCCTTTCTTTTTACTCCAACCTACGGCCTCGCAGCCCGCGAGAACGCCGGCGGTGCAAAGAGCACGCGAGCGGCCAAGCATGCCTACGTCAATTATCGGTACAAACTGCGAGAGCGCCATATCGAGCAAGAGCGTAGGCTCTTTGCGTTCGCCCGCTCGCGCGCGAATGCCTCACTCTTGCTCACGGCCGCCGGGCGCCCGACGCGCGGCATCAATACGCCGGAGTTTCTTGAGGAGCTCCGACGGTGACGCCCGAGCTCCGCTCCATCGATGCGACGAACTACGCGCGTCTCGTTCTTCCTTTCACCGCGCCGTTGTGGGCCGCCGGCCGCGACTTCGAGACGTATGCGAGACATACGCTTGAATTAGCGCGCAGCGGTTACGGGCGCAACCATTATTCGACGGTCGGGCTCTACGACGGCACGACGCTCTGTGCCAGTTGTAAATGCTACGAACGCGAGATACGCGTCGGGGATAGAACGTTAAAGGCCGTCGGTATCGGTGCGGTCTTTACTCCGAAGGAGTTGCGAGGGCGTGGATACGGGAGTGCGATGTTGGCGGCACTTATGGATCGGGAGCACGCAGCCGGAAGCGATGCCCTCTATCTCTTCAGCGACATCGCTCCGGCATTTTACGAAGCCATCGGCTTCGTTTCGTTTCCGTCGCGAGCATTTTCGCTGCGCGCCGACGATCTTCCACACGCGCGCATGACGATCAAGCAAGCAACGCCGGAGGATAGAGCCGCGATTCGCCGCATGTTTGCGCGCCACGAACGTATGCGCCCGTGGAGCTTCAAGCGCACCCCGCTTTTTTGGGAGTGGCTCTATCTTCGGACCCGGCACGGCTCCGAACATCCCGACGGCGACGCGCTCACCTTCGTACTTCGCGAGGGAAGTCGTGTCGATGCGTACATCACGGGAGTTCGAAGCCCGGCCCACGACTCGTTCATCGTTGACGAACTCGGCATTCGCGACGAACGCGAGCAGGAGATCATCGCTCCGTTCTTACGCTCGGCGGCCGGCGATCTGCGTCGAATCGTCGGGTGGCTGCCGCCGGAACCGATGCGGCGGATGCTGCCGCGCGGCAGTATCCGTCGACGAAAAGACGCAATCTTTATGATCGCTCCGCTTTCGAAAGCCGGGCACGTGTGGGTGCGCTCGTCGAACGTCGCCGGCATCGGCGACCCCGTTTGGAGCACCGACCACATATAAAGCCGAATTCAGCGGCAAAAGACCGTCAGCTCCGCCCGTGCTCGCTTGCCGAGAAATCCGTGCCGCGGCGCGAAGGCCGGAGAGCAGCACTCCGGCATCGAACGGCTCGGCCATATGGGGAATCCCGAGCGACACAAATGAACGGCTATACGGCAATATCTGCGCTGATTCTCTCTGATTGTTTCTAGCTGCATATGCCAACTCTGAGGGTTCTGGTCACCGGCGCGACCGGCTACATCGGCGGACGCCTGATTCCACGCCTCATTGAGGCGGGGTACGCCGTTCGCTGCATGGCTCGCGATGCCAAGCGATTGCGAGGAAGGTTCCCTCAGGCCGAAATCGTCGAGGGCGACGTTTTCAACGAGCAAAGCCTTCGCGCAGCGTGTAAGGATATCGATGCGGCCTATTACCTCGTCCACTCGATGAGCGATTCACGTGAGTTCGAACGGCGAGATCGCGATGCGGCGATCCTGTTCGGACGCGTCGCGCGCGAGTGCGGCTTACAACGCATTATATATCTTGGCGGCCTCGGGACCGACGACGAAGAGCTCTCTCATCACCTGCGCAGCCGACATGAAGTCGGCGATATCTTGCGCGGCAGCGGCGTGCAATGCATCGAATTTCGCGCAGCGATGATCATCGGCAGCGGAAGCATTTCGTTTGAGATGATGCGCTATCTCACGGAGCGTTTGCCGGTGATGATCGCGCCCCGTTGGGTGACCACGCTCTCGCAACCGATCGGCATCCGCGATGTTTTACTATATCTCATCGCCGCACTCTCTCTGCCGGCGGGTGAATCCAAGGTCTACGAAATCGGCGGAGCGGATACGATCACCTATCGTGACATGATGCTGCGCTATGCGCAACTACGCAAACTCAAACGCAAGGTTATCATCGTTCCCTTCTTCACCCCGCGCCTCTCGTCGTATTGGGTGCACGTCGTCACGCCCATTTCCGCCCGGCTCGCGCAGCCGTTGATCCTCGGGCTGGGAAACGAAGTGATCGTTCGCGATCGCGCGGCGGCCACCGATTTTCCACAGATCGCGCCGGAAGGCTTCGATCTTGCCGTGACGCGGGCCCTCGATCGCTATCGCGCCAGCGGGCCGGAAACCACGTGGTTCGATGCGTTCGACGTTCGCGGACTTCCCGCGACTTTTTCGGGCGTTCGCGAGGGAATGTTGATCGATCGCCGCGAGTGCGTGGCGAACGCATCGCCGCAGGCGCTCGCATCGGTATTTACGCAACTCGGTGGACGACGCGGTTGGCTCTACGGAAATTGGTTGTGGCGATTGCGCGGCATCATGGATAAAGCGGTGGGCGGCGTAGGATTGCGGCGCGGACGTCGCAGCGATACCGATTTGCGTCTAGGCGATGCGGTGGATTTTTGGCGCGTAGAGGCATACGAGCCGGCCCACCTGTTACGACTTCGGGCCGAAATGAAACTCCCGGGTGATGCGTGGTTGGAGTTCGATGCAGATGCGCTACCCAACGGCACGTCGCGACTCACGCAAACCGCGTTTTTCGAACCGCGCGGTCTCTTCGACGTGCTCTATTGGTACGCGGTGGCGCCTTTCCATGCGTTCATCTTCGGCGGAATGGCCCGTGCCATCGCACGTCAAGCGGATGGGCGCCGATAGACGGGGTGCCGATGACGCCGTAACGTCCCCACTTCCGAGGCTTTAACATCCCTAGCCCTTTACCGAACGGCGCCCTCCAACTCACCTGCAACCCGAGAGGAGGAGCATCCGGTAGTAGCGCACGGCGCCTATGGGCGCGGCGCGAAGAGCGAGAGTTGGTTCGACCCACGATCGTCGAGCGTCGCCACGCGCGTCCCGAGCAGACGTATCGGCGCGCCGTCGATCCGTGCGCGTTCCAGACAACTACGCGCGGCGTGATAGATTGCTTTTACCGACTGCGTCGGCTCGCGAAGGCTCGTCTGCCGAACGCGCAACGAGAAATCGGCGAATTTTACTTTGATGCCGACGGTGCGCGCCCAAAGGTTCTCCCGACGAAGATCCTCCGCGAGTTCCCCGGCCTGGGCGAGCAGAAGTTCGAACAAGCGGCGCCGGTCGCTTACATCGTACTCGAACGTTTCCTCGGTGGAGATCGATTTCGTTTCGCTCGCTGCGCTGACCACACGCCGGTCGATACCCATCGCAAAATCGCGCATGCGCTGCCAAGAAGAACCGAAGAGTTCGCTCGAGGTCGGCTCGTCGAGCGTGAGAATGTCGGCGATCGTGACGACGCCGCGCTCGTTCAATCGCGCCTGCGTTTTCGGCCCGACGCCCCAAAGCCGCCCGACCGAGAGCGGTGCCAAAAACGTTCGTTCCTCGCCGGGCTCGACGGCGAGCAGGCCGTCGGGCTTTGCAAGGTCCGAGGCGATCTTCGCAATCATTTTCCCGCATGCAACCCCGGCGCTGATGCTCAGACCGCGCTCGCGCCGAACCTCGGCACGAAATATTGCGACGAGCGCCTTCGCTTCGTCGAACGAAATATCGCCGAGATCGAGAAAGGCTTCATCGTACGAGAGCGGCTCGAGCACGTGGCCGCGCGAGCGGAGTAGCGCGAATATCTCCTTGGACTCGGCCCGATAGCGCTCCATATCCGGCGGTACGACGACGAGGTCGGCACAGCGCTCGAGTGCTTGATGGAGCGGCATGGCGGAACGAATGCCGAAAGGGCGCGCTTCGTACGAGGCCGTCAGCACCACCGAGCGACGATGCGAACCGGCGACGACCAGCGGACGCCCGCGCAATTCGGGGCGATCCCGCACGGCGACGCTTGCATAAAAGGCATCGACGTCGAGATGCGCGATCGGCATGAGCCCTTAGGCGGCCTCTCCGTACAGGCGTAAAATCGTGGCCATATTGCGTGCGTCGTCGGCGTCCTCGCCGGGCGTTTCGAGAATCGCCACCTTCTCGCGCAACTCCGGCACGCCGAACAATGCTCGAAAGCCGTCTTCGCCGATCAAACCCTCGCCGATATGCCAGTGTCGATCGCGATTCCCGCCAAGCGGAATCTGCGTGTCGTTGAGATGAAACATCCGCAGCCGATCGAAGCCGATCGATTTCTCCAGCGCCTCGACGAAGCGCGCCACGTCGTCTTTCGTATCGATTTTGTACCCCGCAGCCCACGCATGCGCGGTATCGATGCAAACCCCCAACTGCGGGTGATCGACGGCGCGCAGGAATGAACCGAGTTCGTCGAGCGTCCCGCCCGCGAGCGCACCGGCACCCGCCGAATTTTCGAGCACCAGCGTGACCGACGGCGGGATCTCACGCAACGCCTCTTCGAGCGCCGCAACGATCGCGGCAAATCCCGCATCGCGGTCGCGTTTTCCGTACGAACCGACGTGCGTGTTGACGAGCGCGATACCGGCAAGCGCGGCGACGCGAAGATCGTGCTTGAGCAAATTCAACGAACCGCTAAATATTTTCGGATCTTCGCTAGCAAGATTGATTAGATAGGGCGTATGCGTGACGGCAGGATCGAGATTATTGCGCGCGCGCAGCGCAGAAAACGCCGCGAGAGCCTCTATTTTCGGCGTCGCCTGACGATATGCGCGCGGGTTGCTCGTGAATACCTGCATCGTCGTGCATCCCAGCGCGACGGAGCGATTCACTGCAGCCTCGTAACCGTCGGCAAGGCGCGTATGAAGGCCGAATCGCATCCTATCCCTCCTTGCGTGCGAGGTAGAGATACTGCATGTAGGCGTGCTGGAAGCTTCCGATATCGGGGCCGAGCTGTTCTTTGAAGAGGCGCTCTAACGTCGCGATATAGCGGCGAACCTGCTCCTCTGCGATACCGGCATGTTCCAAGCGAACGCGCTCTTCTTCAAAGAACGCCGCTCGCGTCGTCACCAACCGCCACTGCAAAACGCGCAAGGACTGTCCGACGAACGGCGCGGCATAAAATTCGCGAAAGCCACCGACGAGCGTGCCGACGAGCGGATGGATATCGATCTCTCGTGCCGCCTCGTCGCAGAGCGGACGCACCGGGGAGCCCGAAAGCGCGTGCTTCCACCAAATCGCAATCCGCCCACCAGGCTTCAGAACGCGATAGGCTTCAGCGAGCGCCTTGGCACGATCGAACAAGTGGAAACCTTGCGCGCAAAGATAAGCATCGAAGCTCGCGGCCTCAAACGGCAACGCGGTAACGTCGCCGAGCCGCCAGGTAGCCGCGGGATGCAATCGACGAGCCCGATCGAGCGCCTCGGCATGAAGGTCGATGCCGGTGACCGCAGCGCCGTTATCGATCAACGGAGCGCTCGCGTCGCCCTCCCCGCAGGCAGCATCGAGAATTTTCCCACGAATTGGAAGACCGAATTCCACTAAGGCGTCGTAGAGCGAGGTCGAATAGGCGAGCGGCCGCGCCGGAGCGTCGTTCTCGACCGTCATCGATCCGTATCGCTTTCTCGGCCGGGTTCGGCGAGGCTCGGCTCCGCGGTCGTCTCCGCGTTCGGATCGGCATCTCCGGCTATAAGCGGCAGAGCGAGTTCGCGCGGACGCTCGATCTCCACCTCGAGATCGGGCAGATCTTCCAGCGAGTTCAGCCCGAACGATTCGAGGAAAAGTGAGGTCGTTTTATATTGCATCGGACGTCCGACGACTTCTTTGCGGCCCGCTTCGCAGATCAGCGAGCGATCCAATAACGTGTTGACGACGCTGTCGGAATTAACGCCGCGAATCGATTCGATCTCACCCTTCGTCACCGGCTGCATCTGCGCGACGATCGCCAAGGTTTCGAGCGCCGGCGACGAGAGCGTCGTTTTCGGGGGAAGTAAGTATTTCTCGACGACCTCTCTTGCAGTGGGCGCCGTGCCGAACCGAAAGCCGCCCGCGACGTTGCGCAAGACGATGCCGCGCCCGTCGTAGCGTTCGGCAAGCTTTACGAGCGCGATATCGACGGCCTTTTCATCGGCATCGACGAATTTCGCGATGCGACGTTGATCGAGGGCTTCTCCGGCAACGAACAGCAGCGCTTCGACCAGCGGTTCGATACGCTCGGCGACGGCGCTGAGCTCTTCGCGTTCGTTGGCGGCCTCGGCTAGCGCCTCGGCGATGACGGTGTCGGTACTCATACAGGTGTCGTTTGTCCGTGGTGGAGGGCGATGGTGATATCTTCGAAGGGCGATGGCTGCTCGATTTTAATGCGATTGCGACGCATGAGTTCGAGCACGGCGAGGAAGGTGGCAATGATAATCTCGCGGGTCATTCCGAGTTCGTTGCAGAGTGCGGCGAATGTCGTCTCGCCGTGCTCGCGCAGGTTCCGAACGATGTAATCCATCTGCGCGAGAAGCGATATCCGCTCGCGCGCGATCGTCCGCTTCTCGGGACGCGCGTTCTGCAGCATCGCGAGAAATGCGCGCGCGAGGCGATCGGCGTCGATGCGATAGCGCTGTTCGAAGTTCCCGGTCGCATCGCCACCCTCGCGATAGAAGACCGAGCTTGCCTCGGCCTGCCGCGAACGCAGAGCATCGCCGAGCTCGCGATACTTCGAATAGGCGATCAGTCGGCGGCGCAGACGCTCTTCGACCTCTTCGGGCGACTCTTCACCCACCTCGGCGAGTTCGGCGGGAATCGCCGGCAGCAGGGAGCGCGATTTCAGGAAAACGAGCGTCGCTGCGATTACGAGATACTCTGCGGCAACCTCGACGTCGAGCGATTCCATAACGCGGACGTAGGCGAGATACTGCTCGGCGACGCTCGAGAGCGACACGGTGGCGATATCGAGCTGCTGCTCTTTGATAAGGCCGAGCAACAAATCAAGCGGCCCGTCGAAGACGTCGAGCCGCACGAGGCATGGGTCGGAGCGCTCCGCGAGCGCACTCTGGTTCAAGAGCTACGCTGCTCCATGGCCGGCGCGAGTGCGGGCTCGACTTCGAAACTTCCGATGTGCTGCATCGCCGATTCGAGCGCCAAATCGATCAAGCGCTTTTCGTTGACGTATTTGAGCATCTTCCGTGCCGCGGCGGCATCGAACCAGCGCGCTTCATCGACTTCATGATCGTGGTTCTGCGGATCCCCCGAGAGGTAGCGCATCGAAAAGAACGTCACGCTCTTCTTGTGCTTGGCTTTGCCGACGTAGAACCAGTACGAAATCTCGTTGAGCCGCCCGAGGATCTCACCCCAGCACCCGGTCTCCTCGCGCACTTCGCGAATCGCCGCCTGTTCGTTGGACTCCCGATGTTCGACGTGCCCCTTCGGCAGCGTCCAGACGCGCGGCGAACCGCGACCGATGAGCATTGCATCGAAGCCCGCGTCTCGACGACGAAGGAGAACCCCACCTGCGGAGACCTCGTACTTGATGCGCATCGCTGCCCTCATTTTTTGACGATTCGGGAGACTCATGAGGAGCCGCGGAACGGCCCCTTTCACCTCTCAGTATAGCCCCCGGCTCCAAGAAGAGCCTGCCGAAAGGCGCGCCCTCTTTTAGAGAAAAGGAGCCTCCCGGGGTCGCCGCCGGCCATAGCTGAGGGCGGCTCGCTTGTATTGTAATACCCCTAGGGGTAGGAGTATAATACGCGCATGCCGCTAGGCAGGGAGGTATCCCCATGAACGCATCGAGCACCCCCCATACGGGGTTGCCAAGCATCGTCATCCTCGGCGCCGGCTTCGCCGGACATACCGCCGCACTCCATCTTTCGCGACTCGTGCACTCGCACGCTCGCGTCACCGTCGTCGCTCCACGCAATCGATTCACGTGGTTTCCGAGCCTCATTTGGGTCGGCACGGGAACGATGTCACCCGATAAAGTTTGGTTCCCGCTCGCCCCCGTCTATGAAAAACTCGGCTTCGATTATATCGACGGCCGAGCGGAGAGCATCCATCCCGACGAACGCTTCGTCGAAGTACGTCGCGCCGATGGAAGCGGAGAAAAGATTCCCTACGACTATCTCGTGAACGCCACCGGACCATACCTCAATTTCGAGGGCACGCCGGGATTAGGCCCCAAAGAGGGCAGCACGCAGAGCGTCTGCTCGGTCGAGCACGCGCTCGGCGCGCGCGACGCCTACCTCGAAAATGTCGCCCAATTGAAAAAGGGAAGCCGCCGTCGTTTTGTGATCGGTGTCGGCCATCCCGGAGCGACCTGCCAAGGCGCGGCGTTCGAATACATTATGAACGTCGATGCCGATCTGCGACGACGCGGCCTGCGCGATCGCGCGGATCTCGTCTGGCTCTCGAACGAACCGGCAGCGGGCGATTTCGGAGTCGATGGCGTCGAGGCACGCATCGGCGGAAAGGTCGTCACCGGCTCGACCGTCATCGACCAACTTTTCAACGAGCGCGGCATCAAACCGATTCTCGCCGCCGGCGTGACCGGTGTCGGGAAGGACGGCATATCCTACGATCGCGTCGGATACGACCCCGCGACCCTAGAATATGATTTTGCGATGCTCATCCCGCAGTTCCGCGGTATCCCGATGAAATACGTCGCGGCCGACGGCAGCGATATTACCGAGAAAATGACCGTTCCGAGCGGCTTCATGCGCGTCGATGCCGATTATTCGGCCAAGAGCTACGATGCGTATCGCGCTGCGGACTGGCCCTCGATCTACCGCTCGCCTTTCTACGAAAATCTCTATGCCGCGGGGATCGCCTTCGCTCCGCCCCACCCGCTCTCCAAAACGCTCAAAACCGCCTCGGGAACGACGATCGTCGCCACCCCGCCGCGCACGGGCATGGCTTCAGGCATTATGGGGCGCACCGTTGCGCTCAATATCGCCGAGCAGGTCGCCGGCCGTCCGGCGATCCATCACGAAAGCATGAGCGAGATGCCGGCGGCATGTATCGCATCGATGGGACACTCGATCTGGAATGGATCGGCCGCTTCAATCGTGATGATGCCGGTTGCTCGCGACTACGAACGCTACCCCGAGTACGGGCGCGACATCGACCTCTGCGAACTCGATGTCGGCCTTTCCGGCGCGTGGACCAAGCGCATGCTCCACGAAGCCTTCATGTGGAAACTACAAGCCAAGCCCGGTTGGGCGATGATACCGGAGTGATACGAGCATGAACCACTTTTTACGGAACTTCTGGCCCTACCAAATATGGCGATTCATTCGCATGAACGCGAAGATGTACGCCATCGCCAAGCATCAGCCCGACTGACGCCACCGAAGATCGGGTTGACGGGCCGCTCGCGTCTCGTCAATCCGACCGACCACCGTATTGACCGGTGCGGCCATCACGCTCTGCGGGTCGCGCTTCGCCGTTTCGACGATTTCGCGCAAGGCCTCGATGAAGAGATCGAGCGTCTCCTTCGATTCGGTCTCCGTCGGCTCCATCATCAAACACTCGGGAACGATGAGCGGGAAATAAACCGTCGGGGCCATGAAGCCGCGATCGAGTAGCGCCTTAGCGATATCGAGAGCGCGCACGCCGGTCTCTTTTTTGAGTTCTTGGGCAGAGGCGACGAATTCGTGTCTGCATATCTCCGGGTACGGAGTCGCGAGAAACTCCGAGACGCCGACGCGAAGATAGTTCGCGTTGAGCACCGCGAGCTGCGAGACCGATTTTAGACCTTCGGCGCCGTTGGCGTAGAGATAGCTCAAGGCGCGAACCGCATGCGCGAAATTCGACCAGAACGAGCGCATCGGTCCGATCGATTTCGGACGGTCGAAATCGAGTTCGAAACGCATGCCGTCGGAAGGCGCACGACGCAGATCGCCCTTCCCGTCGGGAATCGCGCGCACGACGGGGGTGGGGAGATAGTCGACTAAATGCGCGGCAACGCCGAGCGGGCCGTGCCCTGCACCCCCGCCGCCGTGTGGGATCGTGAAGGTCTTGTGCGTGTTGAGATGCATGAGATCGAAGCCCATATCACCCGGGCGAACGTTGCCCATGATCGCATTCGCGTTCGCTCCGTCGTAATACATGAGGCCGCCGACCCGGTGCACCGCAGCGGCGATCTCGGCGATATGATCCTCGAAGAGACCCAACGTGTTGGGGTTGGTCATCATGCAGACCGCGGTATCGTCCCCGAGAACCTTTTCGATCTCTTCGAGGCTGACGCGTCCGCGTGCATCGGAGGGAAGCGAGATCACCTTAAAGCCGCACATTGCGGCCGACGCGGGGTTGGTCCCGTGCGCCGTATCGGGGACGATCACTTTCGTGCGTTTGCTCTCGCCGCGATCTTTAAAGTATTTTTTTGCGACCAGCAGCGCGGCGAGTTCGGCATGCGCGCCCGCCGACGGGTTTAAGCTGAAGGCCGCCATGCCGAAAATCGAGCTCAAACTACGTTCGAGTTCGTACATTACCGCAAGCGAGCCCTGTGCGAGGTCGTCGGGCGTATACGGGTGGAGATCGCGAAATCCGGGGAGATTCGCCATCGCATCGTTGATGCGCGGGTTGTACTTCATCGTACAACTCCCTAACGGATAGAACCCCAAGTCGATGCCGAACGTGCGCTGCGAGAGCTGCGTGAAGTGTCGAACGACGTCGAGTTCGCTGTTATCGGGAAGCGGAAGCTCCGAACGCAGAAACTCCTGCGGTAAAAACTCGGCGTGCGGGCGCGAGCGCTCGACATATTCCGTCGCGCGGCCGGGCGCACCGGTCTCGAAAATCAGCGCGGGTGCAGGGCGATTAGCGGAGGGCTGCGACATGAACGACCTCGCGAAGAGCGGCGGTAAGTTTGGCGATATCGCCGGTGGAAGTGAGTTCGGTTGCGGTCATAAGAATCGAGTCGGCGTACTCGGGATAGAAACGCCCGAGGTCGACACCGCCGAGGACGCCGCGCTTCTGCAACGCGGCCAGAACTTCGGCTCCATTCCCAACCCGCACGACGATCTCGTTAAAGAACGGCGCGTCGAAGCGCAGGCTCACGCCGGGAACGCCGCTGACGGCGGTCGCCAACTCGCGCGAGCGTTCGAGATTGAGCCCGGCGACATCGCGCAAGCCGCTCGCCCCCATCAACGCAAGATAGATCGTCGCGATCAAGGCGCAGTGCGCCTGATTCGTACAGATATTCGAGGTCGCTTTTTCGCGCCGAATATGTTGTTCGCGCGCCTGCAGCGTCAGCGTGAACGCCGATTGTCCGCGATTGTCGAGGCTGCGACCGACCAAACGGCCGGGAATACGGCGCATGTGTTCGGCGGTCGAGGCGATAAAGCCGACGTACGGGCCGCCGTAGGCGAGCGCGACGCCGAAGGACTGTGCCTCACCGACGACGATCTGCGCGCCCCACTCTGCAGGCGAACGCAACGCTCCGAGCGATATCGCTTCGGAGACGACCGCGATGGGAACGGTGCCGCTCGACTCGATCGAAGCGCGCATCTGCGGATCCAGTTCGTCGATGACACCGAAGAAATTCGGGCTCTGCAGCACGACCGCGGCATAGGTTTTCGCCTCGATCGCCGCGCGAACGGAGGCGCCGTCGGTGCGCCCGTCAGCGCCGACCGCGATTTCGTCGATCTCGATATCGAGACCGCCGCAGTAGGTGTGCAGCACCGCGCGATAGCGCGGATCGACGGCACGTGAAACCAACAGGCGCGTCCGTCCCGTCGCATTAATCGCCATGATCGAGCCTTCGGCGAGTGCGGTCGCACCGTCGTAGACCGACGCGTTGGCAATCTCCATGCCGGTGAGCAGGCAGATATAACTCTGCCACTCGTAGATCGCCTGTAGGTATCCCTGCGAGACCTCCGCCTGATACGGCGTGTATGCGGTGAGAAACTCTCCGCGCATCGCGAGCGCCGCGATCGCCGGCGGCGCGTAGTGCCGGTAGGCTCCCGCACCGAGAAACGACGCGTATTCGTCGGCACGGTTGCGCGCGGCCAGGGCCTTCATGCGCCGTTCGATCTGATACTCGGGGAGCGCGGGAACGACTTCGAGCGGTGCCTTCGGAGCGATCTCCGGCGAGACGGCCAGCAATTCTTCAAGCGAACCCACGCCGATACGTTCGAGCATCTGCGAGATCTCGTGCGGCGTGTGCGGGGTATAGGCGCCCATCAGTCGTGCGCGATATCGGCGTAGGCGGCGGCGTCGAGTAGCTGCTGGGTCTGTGCCGCGTCGCTCAGTTTGATTTTTATGAGCCAACCCGAACCGTAGGGATCGCTATTGAGTGCGGCGGGATCGGCGTCGATCCCCGAGTTCACTTCGACGATCTCTCCGCCCAGCGGCGTGTAGAGATCGGAGACGGTCTTCACCGATTCGATGACCCCGACGTTGGCAAATTGTTCGACCTTGGTACCGACTTTCGGCAATTCGACGAAGGTGATATCGCCGAGCGAACCCTGTGCGAAATCGGTTATACCGATCGTCGCTATCTCACCATCCACTTTTGCCCATTCGTGCTCTTTGCTGTAAAGCAGGTCGCTTGGAATATTCACCGGTCTCCCTTTCGTTCGGCTTTTTGGCGTTTATAGAACGGCATCGCAACCACCAGGGCGTCGTGGCGCTCGCCGCGCACTTCGACCTGGAGATTCGTGCCGATGGTTGCAGCGTTTTTTTCGACCAACGCGGTCGCGATGTTGGCATTCCCGACCGCAGGGGCAATCGACCCGCTACGAATCTCTCCGACGCGAGCGCTCCCGGCAAAGACCGGATAGCCCTCGCGCGCGCCCACGCGCCCGGCCATCTTGAGGCCGACGATGCGGGAGTAGGCGTCGCCTTCGAGCTGCTTCGCGAGCGCATCTTTGCCGATAAACTCGGGCTTCGCAAGCTTCAGCGCCCAGGTTAGACCGGCTTGGACCGGGGTGATCTCCTCGGTCATTTCGTGCCCGTAGAGCGGCATGCCGGCCTCGAGTCGCAGCACGTCGCGAGCTCCGAGACCGCACGGAACCAGGCCTTCACCCGCGTGTGCGGCGAGCAACGCGCGCCAAATCGCGGGCGCTTTTTCGCCCGGCAGAAAGAGTTCGAAGCCATCCTCGCCGGTATAGCCCGTGCGCGCAAGCGTCACCGGTACGCCGTCCACCTTCGCTTCGGCGCAGAAGTAATATTTTATCGCCGAGAGATCGATATCGACGTGCTTCTGCAGCATCGCGACCGCCGACGGACCTTGGATGGCGATCAACGCCGCCTCACCGTGAAGGCTGCGCAAGCGTACGTCGCCGCTCCGATGCGCGTTGAGATGCGCCCACATCTTATCGGCGTTGCTCGCATTCACGACGAGCAGCCAGCGATCCGGAAGACGGTAGAAAATGACGTCGTCGTGAGCGCCGCCGCCGGCATTGCAAAAAATATTGTATCGCGCTTGGAACGGCTTCATCGTCCCGACTTCGTTGATGCTCAAGCGGTCGGCCCAGGCCGCGACGTCGTCTCCCTCAAGAATGAATTGCCCCATATGCGAGAGATCGAAGAGACCGGCGCGATGCCGAACCGCGTCGTGCTCCTTGAGGATTCCGGCATACTGCACCGGCATACTGAAACCGCCGAAGGGAACCATGCGTGCGTGCAGAGCGAGATGCTCGTCGTAGAGCGCGGTTCGCCGTTCCGAGGTCATGCCTTTTGTTTCTCCTTGGGGTCGGTGTTGAGGAAATTCAGCGTGGCGTGTGCGACGACGGACTCGCCGCTCCGCACGAAAACTTCACCGTAACAGATACGCCGCCCGGCACGAATCACGCTCGCCTCGGCGATGAGATCGTGCGGCGCGAGTGCGGGGGCGAGGAAGTTGCATTGCAGCGATACGGTCGTCGTATTCTGTTCGCGCCCGTAGATCGAGGCGAGCGCCACGTAAAATGCGGTGTCGCAGAGCGAGACGATCGCGCCGCCGTGTACCGCACCGGTGCCGTTGGTAACCTCTTCCCGGAACGGCATGCGCAACACCGCTCGCCCACGTTCGACGGAGTCGAGCTTGAGATCGAGAACGGCCACGAAGCGCGACTTTTCCTTCTCCCACGTGTGGGAGTGGTAGCGCGACGACTCGCTAGACACGGGCGCAGTGTACTCCGGGCGCGGCTCCTCCGCTATGGCTTTTGTGCCCCACCCAATGCCGCCATCGCCTCTTCGTACGCGCCGCGGAAGTTGAACGCGCCGCCGTGGAGCCACTGCGCACCGTCGACGGCGAGCGTGGCGCCGCTGATCCACTGCGCTTCATCGCCGCAGAGCCAGAGCGCGGCGCGCGAGATGTCGGCAGGCTCTCCGAGTCGCCCGAGCGGCACCGCCTTGCGGGCTCGCTCTTCGATGTCGGCGACGCTCCACAGGTTCTTATCGGTACCCTCGGTGTGAATCGGCCCCGGTGCGATGCAGTTTGCGCGGATGCCGTAGCGCCCCCACTCCGAAGCGAGGGTTCGCGTCATTGCGAGGACGCCGGCCTTCGCCGAGGCGGAATGAATCGCGCCGGGTTCGCCGCTCCATGCATACGCTGCGATGATGTTGAGAATCGCACCTTTCGATTCTTTGAGCATGTCGAAGGCAAGGCGCGTGCAGTTGAACGTTCCGAGGAGGACGATATCGACGACCGATTTGAAACCGTTCGGCGAGAGCTGCTCGGCGGGCGCGATGAAATTGCCCGCGGCATTATTGACCAGCACGTCGATCCGCCCCGCGCGCTCGCCGATCTCCTTCATCACCGCTTCGATACGCGCGACATCGCGCACGTCGGCGGAGAGCCCGAAGGCGCGGCCGCCGGCCGCCTCGATCCCCCGCACCACCTCGTCGAGTTTTTCTTGGCGGCGTCCGATGACGCAGACGTGCGCGCCCTCGCGCGCAAACGACTCGGCCATATCGCGACCGAGGCCGCTGCCGCCCCCGGTAACGACCGCGACTTTGCCCTCATAACGAAGCCGACTCATAAAAATGTATCTCCTTGCGCGGCGAGCATCCGCCGCAGATAGAGTGGAAGCGAGAACAAGCGACGATGCGTTTGTTCGTCGTAGAAGAAACTCTCGCCGCGGAGTTTCGCGCAGTACGCAGCGATGCTCTCGGCATCGAGAGCGGCGAGATCGACGCGATCGCTGCACGCGAGGAACGCCCATTCGGTATCGAACGCCGGCACGTGATGGGAGAAACTCGTAACGTTGCGATAGTGGCGGCGCAACGTTCGCGCCATCTTTGCATGCAGCGACGCATTATGAAATGCGCTCGTGCTCGCCTGCAACACATAGATGCCGCCGTCGAGCAATCGCGCTTTGATCAGCGCAAAGACCTGCTCGTTGAAGAGGACATTACTCGGGCTATCTTCCAGCGGTTCGGTGAGATCGGAGATGATGACGCCGAAACGTTCGCTGCTCTCGCGCATGAAGGCGAGCGCGTCGCCGACGATGACGCGGGAGCGAGGATTTTCGAAGGCCCCGTCCGCCCATTCCGGCAGATACTTCTTCGAGAGCTCGACGACGAGGCCGTCGATATCGACCATCGTTACGCGCTCGACATCGGGACAACGCAGCACCTCGCGTAACGTCGCGCCTTCACCGCCGCCGAGAATGAGCACCTCGCGGCGATCGCTCGCGGCGACGAGCGCCGGGTGCACCAACGCCTCGTGATAGATCTTTTCGTCGCCCTGCGAACTCTGCGTGTCGCCGTCGAGTACCAACATCTTGCCGAAGACCGGCGTCTCGAGCACGGCGATCTGCTGAAACGGCGACTCGCCGGAATAGAACAGTTTTGAAACGGCGTGCTGGTGTTGTTCGGTCGGAGCAAACTCCTCGACGTACCAGTTCCAACGATCGGTCTTGGGCATAGCGGCGCGGGTTCGCTCCGCGCGCTGTCACCCCTCGGAGGAACGCAAAGACCCCCGCCGTGTGGCGGGGGCCGATGCGTGAGATCGTGCGCGAGCTCGGCTCGCGGACCGGCCTACGCCGAGAGAGAGACGGCCTCGTGGTCGCGGGTGACGACATGCGTGAACTGCGCATCGCCGGATTGAAGGATACCCCGCTTGACCTCGGTCGTCAGCATCGAACCGGCACCGAGAACCCGGGCCGCGTGCTCGCAGGCGAGCCAGGGATCGGTATGGTCGCCGCACGTGTAAAAATCCATCGCGGCGTAACCGAGTTCGGGCCACGTGTGAATCGAAATGTGTGACTCGGCGAGCACGACGACTCCCGAGACGCCCTGAGGCTGAAATCTATGAAAGGCGACCTCCATGACGGTCGCTCGTGAAGCGTTCGCCGCACCGATCATCATCTCGCGGACGGCGTCGACGTCGGTTAATATACCGAAATCACACCCAGACAGTTCGCACACGATGTGCGTCCCAAGTGCCTTCAATTTCTACGCGTCTCCTACGATTTCTCTGGGGGAATCCCACCTCCGGACTTCGTCGGCTGGCGTCTGTAGAATGCAGTCACGTCCCCGACCTTTCGACGAGCTCTTGCCGGCGCTGTTATGCGGTGCACGGGCGTCTCGTCGCGATGGCGCGTTAGGGCGCGCCCACCCTCAACCGTGACCCGTCGGCTCCGATGGGTCGGCCAGCATGATACCCCCTGCAGCCCCCACTGTAAAGAGGGAGCAAGCTTTGGGGGAGATTATGAAGTTCAGACTTCACTATCTTGACTTACCGGGGGCGCGACTCTATCGTGGAGGCATGGCGACCGAACTGAAGCCCGAGAACTCCCCTCAGGGGCTCCTTGAGGAGTACCGGCACGGCTTTCACGACTCCGAAGAAAATTACGTCTTTAAATCGGGCAAGGGGCTCACCCGCGAGATGGTCGAGCGCATCAGCGCGATGAAAGACGAACCGGCGTGGATGCGTGAGTTCCGCTTGCGTGCCTTCGAGGTCTTCGAAAGCAAGCCGATGCCGACGTGGGGCGATACCGCGTTGCTCTCGGAGATCGATTTCGCCAACATTCATTATTTCGTTCGCTCGACCGACCGCGCCGAGCAATCGTGGGAGGACGTCCCCGACGATATCAAACGCACCTTCGACCGCCTCGGCATTCCCGAGGCCGAGCGGAAGTTTCTCTCCGGCGTCAGCGCGCAGTATGAATCCGAGGTCGTCTATCACTCGGTCAAGGCC
Source organism: bacterium (assembly GCA_021784715.1). Next base: position 9,954 of record JAJYHP010000045.1, on the reverse strand, counting down.
GAGCTCGAACGCGACGGCGTCCTGTTTTGCGACATGGACACGGCGGTCAAGCAGTATCCCGAGATCGTGCAGAAATATCTCTCCACGGTCATTCCGGTCAACGACAATAAATTCGCCGCGCTCAACTCTGCGGTTTGGTCGGGCGGCTCGTTCGTCTACGTTCCCAAAGGCGTCAGCGTGGCGATGCCGCTGCAAGCCTACTTCCGTATCAATACCGAGAACATGGGGCAGTTCGAGCGCACGCTGATTATCGCCGACGAGGGCTCGAAGATCCACTATATCGAGGGCTGCACCGCACCGAAATTCTCGACCAGCTCGCTGCATTCCGCGGTCGTCGAATTGATCGCCCTCGACGGCGCCTCGATCCGTTACACGACGATTCAGAATTGGTATCGCAATATCTTCAATCTCGTCACCAAACGCGCGATCGCACGCAAGAACGCGACCGTCGAATGGGTCGACGGCAATATCGGTTCCCGCCTAACGATGAAGTATCCGGCGATCTACCTGATGGGCGAAGGCGCTCGCGGCGAGATTCTTTCGATGGCGTTCGCCGGCGAAGGACAGCACCAGGATGCCGGCTCGAAAATCATCCACGGCGCTCCGCACACCACCTCGGTCGTCACGAATAAATCGGTGACCGCCCACGGCGGTAAGACGACCTACCGCGGGCTCGTCGAAGTGCTGCCGAACGCGCATCACTCCAAAACGCGCGTGAAGTGCGATGCGCTGTTGATGGACGATATCTCCAGCAGCGATACGAAACCGACGATGAAGATCGACGAGCAGTTTGCGACGGTCGAACATGAAGCCAGCGTCAGTAAAATCGGCGAAGACCAGCTCTTCTACGCGATGAGCCGCGGGCTCGCCGAAGCCGACGCAACGGCGATGATCGTCAACGGCTTCTTTGATTTCTTTATCAAGGAGCTCCCGATGGAGTATGCCGTCGAGCTGAACCGCCTGGTGAAAATGGAGATGGAGGGTGCGGTCGGGTAATGGCCGGCCAACGCATCGCGGATTTCGCTTCGATCCCCCCGGGCACCACGCGCCCCTACCATCTCGACGGCGTCGACGTCTTACTCTGTAACGTCGGCGGTGAGTTCTATGCAATCGAAGATTACTGCACCCACGACGGCGCCCCGCTCGACGCGGGGACGCTTGAGGGGCGTTGCATCGTCTGTCCACGCCACGGCGCGACCTTCGACGTCACCACCGGCGAGGCGCTGACGCTCCCGGCGGTGATGCCGGTGCCGAGCTTCCCCGTCCGCCGCGAGGGCGACGAACTCATCGTCGAGGTATAAGCCTAGAACAGTACTTTCAGGTACGAAACTTCCGTAGCGACGGGCGAGTGTTCGGCATCGTAGAGATCGACTGCCCTCTGTAAGTTCAGCCAGTACTGCGGCGTCGTACTCAATACGCGAGCAAGGCGTAACGCCATCTCGGGTGTCACCGAGCGTCGCCCGTTCACGATCTCGTTGACCGTGGTTCGATCGACATCGAGCGCGTCGGCAAAGGCTCCTTGCGTCATGCCCAACGGCTCGATGTAATCCTCACGCAGGACCTCTCCCGGTGTAATCGGCCGGCGATGCTGCGAAATTTTCATCCTCGGTACGATCCTTTCGTCCCATCCATCAGTGGTAGTCCGTTATTATGACATCAACGGCTTCACCATTTTCCCATGCGAAGCAGATACGGTATCGGTCGTTGATGCGAATGCTGTACTGCTCGGATCGCTCGCCCAGAAGCTTCTCGAGTCGGTTGCCGCGAGGCGTCCGAAGATCGCTCGGGGCGCCGGCGGCCTGTAACCGATCGAGCAGTCTACCCGCCTTTTCATGCAGCTCGCCCGGGAGCGTTCGACGGCCTTCGGCGGTCGCTAGCCCATCGAAGATGTCGCGGGTACCCCGGTCGCCGATCTTCACCCGCTATTTTTCCCCTCAGAGGCATTGTAGCCTGTTGCGCGACAGGCGTCAATTGCATTGTCACGATTGGCCCGCACGATCGCGAATGTGGACGCTACTTGTCTCAAATCACGATCGCTCTCGGAACCTTAAAGCGGTCGTTTCGCATCGTCGGCCTATGAGCGCGGCTTGCGTGGATCGGCGTTTTGCTCTCCAAATATTATGTAGGCGCGCTCTTTTGCTCGATAACGGGGACGCGTTGGGCCATTCGACGAAGGACGAGCTCATGGCAAAGAAGAGCGGCGTGGCATTAGGCGGCACTTGCCTGCTTGGTGTGGGGCTATATTCCGTCTCGGAGTCAGCTGCCGTTATTCGTCATCGAGTACAAAAAGAGACCACCAATCGACGGCTTCTGCGCTGGGCTCATAGTCGCACCGAACTGGCGAAATTCAAACCTATTATCGGCCCTCCGCTGTTGGTCGAGGGCGAGTATCTTTTTACGTTTGCGCAACTCATGGAACTGATGACCGTCGCCGCACTCCGCGCTAAAGGCGTGACGGTCAAGGCAATTCGTCGGGCCCATGAACGCGGTCGAGAAAAGTACGGCAACCACCCCTTTGCACGCGAGGGCTATCGAACGGACGGGATCGGGATTTTCACTGAGGAGGGCAGCGAGGAGGCCGAGGAACTTTCCCGGCAGCAACTCTTCTTCGAAGAGGTTATCCATCCAATTCTTGCCGACGTGTCCTACGTCGACAGCTTAGCCGCGCAGTTCAGCCCGCTCGGAAATGAACGATCGGTCATTCTCGACCCCAGGGTTGCATTTGGATCGCCGGTTGACAAAGAAACGGGTGTCCCCACCGCGACGCTGTTTGCAATGAGCAATTCAGGGGAAAGCGATGAAGCTGTTGCGGACTGGTATGGCGTGAGCGTCACTTCGGTGCGGGACGCTATTGAGTACGAAACCGCGCTTCGAAAAGCCGCTTGAAATTCTTTTTTGACGAAAATATCTCATACCGGATCGTCGAGGCGTTGCGGTGTTTAGAAGCTGAAAATCGTTCCGATATTGCTGCCCGCCACGAGCTCGCCCATACCATACATAAATATCCAACCCGCCGGGGACCCATCCTCGACACCAAATTCATTCCCGAAATGACCGCCGAAGGCTACATCATTATTACCGCGGACCACGCGCAAAAAAAGAACCGTGGCAAGCATGCGGCCGAATCTCAAGCTTATCGCGACTCCGGGGCGATTGCATTTTGGCTTCCAAAAACCTACGTCAACCCTCGAAAGAAAAGCGTCAACTTGGAAAGAGAATACAAGTTCGAGCAGGCCGCCATGCTTTTCCGGTGGTGGCCCGAAATTAAACGAGTCGCGGGGAAAGCGACCAAAGGGAACCTCTTCGATATGGACGACCGAGGAAGAATCACCCCGCGATCCTAGCGCGAAAAGCGCAGTGCTGCAGCAGGCCTCGCCTCGTCGCACAACATATCTAGCGCGGTATGCTGCTCGCGGCGCCGCCGGCCCCTGAAGAGGGGCAACTTGTCTCCGTTCGAGACCGCTTCTGGATCGTAAAGGCGGTCGTCCCGAGTGCGCTCCCCCTCGATATCGCAGCCGGCGAACGGCAGCAGCACCTCGTCGAACTCTCCTCGGTCGAAGACGACGGGCTCGGCGACGAGTTGACCGTCGTATGGGAGATCGAGCCCGGAACCAGCATTCGCGAGACGGGCAGTCTGCCGACGCCGCGCGCCGGCGAATTCGACTCTCCGGAGCGGTTGCGTACCTTCCTCGACGCGGTCCGCTGGGGCGCGATCGCTTCGGCCGATCTCCGCACGCTGCAAGCGCCGTTCCGCTCGGGGATCACCATCGAGGATTATCAGCTCGATCCGGTCGTGCGCGCGTTGGAGATGGCCCGCGTCAATCTCCTTATCGCCGACGACGTTGGGCTCGGCAAAACCATCGAAGCCGGGCTCATCATTCAAGAACTAACCCTGCGCCATCGCGTGCGCACCGCGTGGGTGCTCTGCCCGCCATCTCTCTGCCTGAAGTGGAAGGCCGAGATGGAGAACCGTTTCGGGTTGGAATTTCGGATCGTCGACGCCGAAGCGGTCCGCCTGCTCCGCCGCGAGCGCGGGCTGAACGCCAACATCTTCGGGCATTTTCCCCGCCTCATCGTCAGCTTCGATTGGCTGAAAATGGAGCGCCCCATGCGGTTATTGCGCGAGTATCTTCCGCCCGACCGCAACGCGTATCCACGCAAAATCGATATGCTCGTCGTCGACGAGGCGCACCAGTGCGCTCCGGCCGGCAAAGGCAAGTACGCACGCCCGTCAGATCGGACGATGCTGCTTCGTTTTCTCGCTCCGCACTCCGAACATCGGCTCTTTCTCTCGGCGACACCGCATAACGGGTATGCGATCTCCTTTACCTCATTACTAGAACTGCTCGACCCGCAGCGCTTTGCTCGCGGAGTCAAGCCCGATCCGCTCGCGTTGCAGAACGCGCAGATCCGTCGCATGAAAGTCGATATTCGTGCGCTTGGGCCGGCCGCCGATGGCACGCCGCGCTTCCCCGAGCGCATTTTAGAAAAAATCGAGGTGTCGTATCCGCAGAGCGAGCGCGATATCCATGCGATGCTCGAGGAATACGCGCGCTTGCGGCGCGCACGCGCTTCGTTGAATCAGGGCGCACACGCAACCGATCTCATCACGCTGCTTTTGAAGAAGCGCCTCTTCTCTTCGCCCGCGGCATTCGCAAGCACGCTTTCCGCACACATGAGCACGATCTCGGCGCAACGAGACGATGACGACCCCGATCGCCTCCGCGATGCGTTCGACCGACTCAACGACGATTACGAAACCGATGATGACCGCGAAGAGGCCGAGCGCGATCTCCTCGGTCGCGTCGCACGCGTCTCCGCGCCCCTCGACGACGAGCAACGCGCGCTGCTCGAGCGCATGCACGCATGGGCGCAGAGCAACGCACAGCGCGCTGACGAAAAGGCTCGCGCCTTGATCGCGCGGTTGCGCTCGTTTGAAGACGAGCGCGTCATTATTTTCACCGAATATCGCGACACGCAAGCCTGGCTCCATCGGCTGCTCGTGAGCGAAGGGCTCGGCGGCAATCGCGTGCGCTTGCTATACGGCGGCATGGATGCCGAAGAGCGCGAGCGCATTAAAGCGGCGTTCCAGAGCGACCCGGCCAACGACCCGGTACGTATTCTTCTGGCGACCGATACCGCGAGCGAAGGAATCGATCTCCAGCGCCATTGCGCCCGCATGATCCACGTTGAGATTCCCTTCAATCCTAATCGGCTCGAACAACGCAACGGCCGCATCGATCGGCATGGACAGCCGCAGCCGAAGGTGTTCATCTACCACTTCGTCGGCGCCGGCTTCGGCGAGCACACCGGCACGCTTGAGGGCGATCTCGATTTTCTCTTCCGTGCTGCCACAAAGTTGGAAACGATCCGCCACGACCTCGGTTCGGCAGGCGCGGTTCTTGCAACCGAGGTCGAAAGCGCGATGCTTGGGCGCCCCAGCGATCTCAATAAGATCCAACTGCAGCGGCAAGACTCAACGGCCGTGCTAAGAGCCGAGCGCGAATTACGCGCGCGCGTCGACGAGATGCACGAGCGCGTCCTCACCTCGATCGATGAACTCGGTATTACGCCCGATGCAGTCGAACGCGTCGTGCAGGTGGGGCTCGAGCTCGGCCGACAGTCTCCGCTCGAACCGATTACACTGCCGCCGACGCGGCCGGGCGGCTCGCCGCTCGCGGCCTACGCCGTGCCCGATCTGACGCGCTCCTGGGCGTCGGCCTGTGAGAATCTCTACCATCCGCTCACCGGGAAGCGGCTGCCGATCACCTTCGATAACGCCGGTTCGAACGAACGCGAAGATGTCGTGCTTGCGCACCTCGGCCACCCCTTGGTGATGCAGGCGATGCGCTTGCTGCGCGCCGAGATATGGGCGCGCGCCCGCGACGCGAAATTAGCCCGCGTCACCGGGCGCCTCGTCGAGGATGCCGACCTCGCCGAGCCGACGGTGATTCTCGATGCGCGGCTGGTCATCATGGGCAGCGACGGTTTTCGGCTCCACGAGCAACTTTTCAACGCAGGTGGGCGCCTCGGCGGCCGCACCGGCTTTGCGAGGCTCAACGTCGGCGAGACGCGAGCGGCGCTCGCCGCACGCGGCGACGAGCAACTGCCCCTGCACCACCAAGAAGAGATCGCTGAGGCGTGGGAGCGCATTCGCGATCCGCTTTTCGCTGCGATGAACGCGCGCGCAGCCGAGTTGCACGACCGCATGCTGCGCATGCTGACCGAACGCGCAGCGAGCGAGGAAGCCTCGCTGCGCACGGTGATGATGCAACTCCACACCGCGATCTCGCGGGAGCTGGAGGCGGCGGAGAGCGGCCGCTCGGAGCAACTCAGTCTGTTCGATGCCGCCAACAGCGGTGAGCGCGGGCAGGTGAAAAGCGATCTTGCCGCACTCCGTCACCGACTCGATGAGATTCCCGATGAAATCGTTCGCGAAACAGAGCGTCTCCGGCGTCGCTACGAAGATCCACGGGACATCGCCTTCCCGGCCGCGATCACGTTCCTCGTTCCACGGCGGCTGGCCGGCGTCAACCTTGACATCCTCGGAGCACGGCGGACATGAGGGCACGACGCCGTACCGAGGATGCCGCGTGGCTGCGCCTCATCGAACCGGAGGGGCAATTCCTCACCACGCCGGTTTTGCGCCAAGCCTTCCCGCAAGGCTTCGACACGCTCCCGAACGCGATCCGCGACGCTCTCCACGACCGCTACCCTGCGACCGAGGACGAATCCGCGTGGGATGCGTGGTTGCACTGGCTACTGCGCGGAGCGTTAGGATGGGGCGAACGTTTTCGCACCGGTGAGGCCGCGGCACGATACAACCTCGCGATACCCGAGCACGCCATCGCGATCCATGCCGATGCGATCCTCGACGATCCCGAGCGCGGCAAAGCGCGGGCGATCGTGCTCCGTTTTCCGCACGGTACACCGTTGGAGAAACGCATCGCGGGGGAGCGCTGGAACGCCTCGCCGATCGACCGCGCCGCGCAGCTCTGTCGCGCGCACGATATCCGCATCGGCATCGCAACCGATGGCGAACGCATCGCCACGCTCTGGGTTCCGGCCGAGGGCCCGGGCGGCCACGCCACCTGGGAGACAACGCTCTTTCTCGAGAGTGCCGAGCGCGAGGTGCTGCGCGCATTCTTGAGCCTCTTCGGCGCGGCCCGTTTCTTCGCCGTCGCAGAGAAGATGCAGATCGAGGCACTCTTCGAGGAATCGGCAAAAAAACAGAGCGAAGTCACTGACCGGCTTGGCTATCAGGTGCGCCAGGCGGTCGAACTGCTCGTCGGTGCGATCTCGCGCGTGAATCTCGAACATCAAGTCGCGCTCTTGCACGACACCTCCCCGCAGGAAGTCTACGAAGCCGCCGTCACCGTCCTGATGCGCCTCGTCTTTTTACTCTACGCCGAAGAGCGGCATTTGCTGCCGCTCGACGAGCCGCTCTACGCCGAACACTACGCCGCATCGAAATTGCGCGAACAGCTCGACGAGCAGGCGAGCATTGAAGGCGATGCACCGCTGGAACGGCGCAGCGCGGCTTGGCAGCGCTTGCTCGCGCTCTTTCGCGCTATCTATTTCGGCATCGCTCACGATCGTCTGCGCCTGCCTGCGTACGGCGGGCGCCTCTTCGACCCGGAGCGCTTTGCCTTTCTTGAAAACTTTCCGGTCGACGATCTCACCGTGCGTGCGATTCTCGAAGCGATTCAGACGATCGCCGAACCCGGAACGAATGCGCGCCGTCGCCTTTCCTATCGCACGCTCGATGTCGAACAGATCGGCCGCGTCTACGAAGGCTTGCTCGACCACGGTGCGGAGCGCGTCGAGGAGATCTACGTGCGACTCATCGGGCGATCCGGCGACGAAGCCGAGATTCCGCTGCGCGATCTCGAGCGCGCTGCAGGCGACGGCGAGGGGACGCTCGTCTCGTTTCTCGTCGATGCCACGAAAAAGAGCGTAAGCGCGGTCGGGAAACTGATCGAACGCGGACGCGGCATTGCGAGCGACCCGCAGATGCGTCGGCGCCTGAAGACGGCGTGTGGAAACGACGAACGGCTCGCCGAGCGCATCGCGCCGATCGTCTATTGCCTCGATACCGACTTGCACGATCTTCCGACCATCTTCCCCGCCGGTAGCCTGGTGGTGAAACAGACGCGAGCACGCCGCGATTCGGGCACCGAATATACGCCGAGCGAACTTGCCGAAGAGATGGTGCGCTACGCGCTCGAACCGCTGGTCTATACGCCGGGCCTGCGCCCATCGGCCGAGCTGCTGAATCTACGCATCTGCGACCCCGCCGTCGGCTCGGGCGCGTTTCTCGTCGCGGCGTGCCGCTATCTTGCCGACCGCGTTGTCGAAGCGTGGATCGAGGAAGACCCCGAACGAGCGCGCGCCGATCGCGACGAGCTCACCCTCGATGCGAGGCGCGCGGTCGTCGACCGCTGCCTCTACGGCGTCGACCGCGACGCGATGGCCGTCGAGATGGCGAAGCTCTCGCTCTGGCTCGTCACCCTCGGGCGCGAGCGCCCGTTCAGTTTCCTCGACCACGCAATTCGCCACGGCGACTCGCTGCTCGGCCTCACCTCGCTCGACCAAGTGCGCTTCGTTCATACCAATCCCGAGGCGGGGCGCGCGCTCTACGACGGCGCGCTCTTCGATGCAACCGAGGCCGTTACGAAACTCGTCGACGAAGCGGTTCGGCTGCGCGAGGAACTCGAAGCGTTGCCATCGCGAACCGTGCGCGATGCCGACGCCAAACGCAGGCTGAACGAAGAAGCCGACCGCGTGCTCGACCGGGTCAACGTCGTCGCCGACGCGATCGTATTGACGGCGCTCGCAACCGCCGGACAATCGGAGAAGAAACGAAACGCGGCATTTCTCGAACTGGGCACACGGATTCGCGCCGCGCTCGATCGGCACACGACCGAGCTCGACCGCCGCGCTGCAATTGAACGCCTGCGTTCGGAGCGCCAAGACCGCGTCACGTTTCACTGGCCGCTCGCGTTTGCCGAGGTTTTTAAGCGCGGAGGCTTCGACTTGATGATCGGCAACCCGCCGTTTATGGGCGGGCAACTGATCACCGGAAATCTCGGTACGGCTTTTCGGCAATACTTGGTGCAAGAGCTTGCGGCCGGACGCCGCGGAAGCGCCGATCTCGTCGCGTATTTTTTCCTGCGAGCCGCAGAACTCAGCAGCCGCTTCGCTTTTCTCGCCGTCAACACGATCGCGCAGGGTGATACGCGCGAGGTAGGGCTCGATGCGCTCGTAGGGCGAGGCTGGCGCATCGCGCGCGCTTTTGGGAGCCGCCCGTGGCCCGGTGCAGCCGGCGTTCACATCGCACAGGTGTGGCTTGAAGCGCCACCGCCGCCTGTTGTCGGCGTTGCCGCTTTCCGTCAGTCCGCGCAGCGGCTAACGGCAGCGGGAACGGTCGCGCCCGCTGTTCTCGACGGCGTTGAGGTCAGCACGATCTCACCACTCCTGCTTCCCGGAACACGAGTACAGGGAAATCCCTTTCGGCTACGTGCAAATGCGGGGAAGGCATTTATTGGCTCGTACGTCCTGGGCATGGGATTCACGATGACGCCGAAGGAAGCCGCCGAACTCATCGCGCGAGATCCGCGCAACCGCGAGGTGCTTTTCCCGTATCTCAATGCCGAGGATCTCTGTTCGCGCCCGGATGCAAGCCCGAGCCGTTGGGTGATTAACTTCTTCGACTGGCCGCTCGAACGCGCGGAGGAATACACCGACGTAATTGCCATTGTTCGGAAGCGCGTCAAGCCGGATCGTGATAAAAACCGCGACAGGAGCCGCCGCGACATTTGGTGGCGATTTACACGGCCGGCCTCTGATGTTAACGCCGGTTGAAAATTGACCCACCTTGGGGCGATATCGCCGGACTAAATGTGACCCACCTCGGGTTCGGATTTTGCTCCGGGCAGGGTGATTCCCGCCCGC
>JAJYHP010000173.1 GCA_021784715.1 bacterium | reverse complement strand
CGCATACCGTGTTTGCGAAGCATTTGCGCCCAGAGCAGCGTCGCGAGCGATCCGCTCAACGCAAAGTTCGGCCCGAGATCGATTGCGACGACCAGCGCGCGATGAACGCCGGCGGCGGCGCCCGCCGAACTCAACGATGCCGCGAGCGCGGCGATCGGGAGATTGTTCGCCAGCGCGCTCGCAACCGCGGCAATGAAGCCGATCGCCGCCGCGGAGTGCCCGGCGCCCGGCGCGTGGAGCGCCGAGCGCAGCCCCGTCGCCTCGACCGCCGCCAGCAGCACCAGCAAGCCCGCGACGAAGGGGAGAACGCCGAGATCGATGCGGCGGAGATCCTCGCGCCCGAAAGTGCCCGTCAGCAGCCCGGTTCCGAGCACGACCGCCGCGCCGACGAGGGCGGCGAGCCCCGGCGGGCGCTGAAAAAGGCTCGCTGCAAGGAGAAGCGTGACGGCAAAGAGGACAGCCCAGAGAACCGCCCGCTCGCCGGGGCGCAGCGCCTCGACCTGCAGCCTCCGTTCGAAGCGCCCGCCGAGATCCCGCCGAAAGAGCCAGGCAAGTACCACAAACGTGATCGCAAGCGCCGCAATGCTGGGGAGGGCGAAGAGGCGAACCCAGCCGAGCAACGGGGGGAGCGCCACCCCGTAGAGCAGCAAATTCGCCGGGTTCGCGATCGGCAGCACGAAGGAGCCGGCGTTGGCAACGAGCGCGCAGGCATACGCGTAGGGCGCCGCCCGCTCCCGGAGCGCCGCTGCGAGCACCAGTACCGCGGGAGTGAGCGCGATCACGGTGGTGTCGTTCGAGAGCACCGCGGTCGAGAGCGTCCCCAGCCCAAAGAGCCAGGCCAAGAGCGCGAGCCGTCGGCCGCCCGAGAGCGCGAGCAAACGCTCGGCGGCGACCTCGAAGAGCCGCGCTTTCGCCGAGACATCGGCGATCGTCAGGATCCCAAGCAAAAAAAACGCGACGTCGCGCGCGTTCCACCACGCCGTCCACACGGCGCCCGGGCTCGCTCGAAACGGCAACAACTCGACGAGCGCTGCCGCGCCGAGACTCCATTGCCACGCTCGCGAGCGCCACGGGCGGGCGATGATCCCCAACAGGGCCACCACGACGATGAAGAGCGGAATCAGCTCGCCCGCAGGCGGGAGATTCTCCACACCCGATCTAATAGCCACAAACAATGATTTGGTGATGTTGATATCCTGTGAGTGAAGCGCCGAGGAGTCTATGAGTTCTTATATTCCAACCGATCCGCTCGTCGCCGAGTTCGCCGCACACCTCCGGCTCGAGCGCGGACAATCGCCGCGAACCGCCGAGGAGTACGCCCGCGACATCGAGGTGTTCGGCGATTTTTTGGAGCCGGGGCACCTGCAAGGGACGCCGTTTGAAAAGTTGCTCTCGACGACGCCATCCGATATTCGCCGATTCGTGATGGAACTTATGGGCCCTCGCGCCTACAATCCCACCTCGGTGCGCCGTAAGCTCGCCGCGCTGCGATCGTTCTTCGCGCTCCAGCGCCGCGAAGGGCGGCGCACCGATAATCCCGCCGCGGACGTTCCGCCCCCAAAAGCTGCCAAGCGGCTACCGCACGTCATGTCCGAGGGCGAGGTCGGCACGCTCTTGCGAACCCGGATCGCCGGCCGAAGTGACGAGCAGCGGCTACGCGATACGGCGATTATGGAACTACTCTACGCGAGCGGAATCCGGCGCGCCGAGCTCGTGGGGCTCGATCTCTCCGATGTCGATACCGAGCGGCGCTTGCTGCGCGTCACCGGAAAGGGCAACAAGCAGCGCACCGTCTTTATCAATCTCGCCGCAGCCGAAGCGATCCGCGCCTACCTCGGAGTGCGACCGCGCTCGACCGATTCGGCACTCTTTCTTTCACGGCGCAAAAAGCGACTTTCGTATCGACAGGCCTGGGCGATCTTTCAGAGTTACGCGAAGCTCTCGGGGCTTACCAAACACGTCACGCCGCACGTCATGCGCCATTCTTTCGCCACCCATCTTTTGGAGAACGGCGCCGACTTGGTGACGATCAAAGAACTTCTGGGGCACGAGAGTCTCGCGACGACGCAAATCTACACCAACGTCTCGCTCGAACATATGCGACGGAACTACGAGGAAGCGCATCCGCGCGACCGAAGCGAAGAGCGGTGAAGCAGACTCTTCTTCTCCTCGTCCTCTGCGCGTCGACCGCGCTCGTCAGTTGCAGTTCGAAGGCCCCGTTCGCGCGGACCGTCGGCGAGCTGCACCCCGGCATGCGTATGGAGCTGCGCGTCGCCGGAGCGCAGGTGGAAGCGTACGCGCCGCTACCCAAACAACCGACGCAAGCCTATACCGTCGAGGCAACAGCGCTTGGGGCGCTCCCACCGCCGCCGACGATCGTACCGGACCGGCGCGGCATCGTCGTGAACGCACCGCAGCCGCTCGCCGATCTGCTCGTTCGCGTTCCTCCCGGCGTCGATCTCGTGGTGCGCGACGCAGCCGGCGACATCGACGTCAGCAACGTCGGCGGAAACGTCGATCTCGCGACCGAGCGGGGAAGCATTCACGCATTGCTCGACGGATACGCGCAAGCGCGCGTCGGCACCGGGAATATTACCGTCACGATGGGGGCGCTCGCCTGGCCCGGGACGCTGCACTTTCGCGTCGATACCGGGGACGTCACGCTCTTCGTCGCGGCGAACGCGCATTTCCACCTCCACCTGCAGACCGCCGATGGAACGATCTTCACTACCTACGGCTTACGCGGAACCTCGCAGGGAACCAGCGAGCGCATCGACGGAAATGTCGGCGCGCCGGGCTCCCAGGGCATCTCGGTGGTCGTCAAGCGCGGCAGCATCCGCGTTCTCCGAATGATGCCGCAAGCGTAACGTCGCTACTGTTTATTCCCGAAGAGCGAACCGAGGACGTTGCCGATGTTACTCGTTCCGCCGACCTGCGTCTGCCCCTCGGCCGCGGGCTCGTGATAGGTCATCGACTGAATGCCGATCCGGCCGGGGCCATAAAAACGATTCATCTGCAGGGCGAATCCACCGACGGCAGCGCCGAGTGCGCCCAGGAGCCCTCCGCCGCCGGCGCTCTGAAGAACGCTGACGGTTTCCATACGCACGTTCGAATCTTTCCAGAGCCATCCACCCGGTTCGACGTCGAGTGTCTCACCCGCGGCGAGCGTCTTTTCGAAGACGTTCCCGTACCCATGGATCAGGAGTACCCCTTCGCGGCTGCGCGCGAGGAAACGATCGACAAAGAGCCCGGTGCGAGAAAACAACACGTTCGCAAGCCCCTGCTGCCAATAGTAACTGTACTCGATCTCTCCGGTGGCTAAGAGAAACTGATGTTCGCGCACGTCGATGGACTGCCCCGGGGCGAGCCGTAAGGCGACGATCTGCCCGGGCGCCTCGCGCGAGAATGCGATGTTGCCGGGCCCCTGTGCGGTCGAGATGAAAATTTGCAACCCGGCAAAGAAGCGCTGCGCCGCATTTTGGAGGCTCATGAAGCCGAGGCGAATCTGCGGCGACTTCCAGAGCACGATATGGTGCTCGAAATAGACGGTCTCGCTCGCGCCGAGTTCCACATCGACGACCGGGACTAGTTGGCCCTCGATGCGTATCGAACAGTCGCCGATGCGAATGAGTTCCTTGGGATTGTCGGTCTCGGCGACGGGTTCGGTGTAGGTGCCGACCCCCGTGCTGCTCGCCGCCGGGGCGCCGCAATTCGGACAGAATTTTGCCTGTGCGGGAATCGCCGCTTGACAGCTGGGACAATTCATAGGGGAACCGCTCCTTTCCGCGCGCGCATTCTCTCAAGTGATTTCATCAATCGAACGATGGATTCGTTAAACGGCGTCGCGACGCCGGCCCTGCGGCCGAGTGCGACGACCGCGCCGTTGAGATGATCGATCTCGCTTTTATTGCCGAGCTCGAGGTCGAACGCCATCGAGCTCTTGCTCTCCGAACCGACCGCGATCACTTCAGTGACGTATTGCCACGGGTTGGCAAACGGCAAGGCGATCTTCAACGCAGCGGCGACCGCGGCGGCTTCGTCCGCGAGCGATTCGGCGAGCCGCGCGGCATCGGGCTCGCGGAGAATCTCGCCCGCCGTACAATCGAGGATCGCCGAGAGTGCGTTGACGGCGGCATTGGCGACGAGTTTACCCCAGAGGTGCGGCTTGATATCGTAGACGACCGCGGCGCGGAGACCGCTTCGCGAGAGGAGCGTCGCAACCGCTTGCGCCGTCGCGGCCGATGCGCCCGCCGAACCGATCAGCGTCATTCCCTGTTCGGAACTCCGTACCGCTCCCGGGGCGACCGTCTCCGCCGATTCCGTCGTCACACCGAGAATGACCGGGACCGCCCCACCGAGTGCGGTCTTGATCGCATCTTCATTCCCGACGCCGTTCTGCAACGAAACGATCGCCGTCGTCGGATTTAATTCGCCCGCAAACGGTCGCAGCGCTCGCAAGGTATCGACGGCCTTTACGAAGAGGAAGAGGACGTCGGAGGTAAAGAGGTCGCGCGCGCGCCGAGCGATGCGGATGGGACGGGGCTCGGCCTCGTTCACACGTAGCCCTTCGCGCTCGAGCCCGGCACGTACCGTTTCGTTCGATTCGAGAATCGTTACGTCGGCGATCCCTGCAAGATGGTAACCGAAGAGCGAGCCCATCGAGCCGCCCCCGATGAGGCCGATACGCGGGCGCGTATCGGGATTATCGCGGTGCATCGGTAAATTCGACTCCATAGACGTTCCGACGTTGCGCGTGGAGGATATCGCGCTCGCCGAAAAAGAGACGCACGTTCGGCGCGACGCGCAGTTTCGTCGAAAGGTCGAGCATCGGCCGCGCGACGTCGTAGAGTTTGCTCGAAAAACCGAGCGAACCGCGCGAGTAGTCGCCGAGTACCCCGAGTCGCGAGTAGAGGATTCCACCGCCGAAATAGAGACCGGCTCCGACGCGTCTGACCGCTGCGAGATCGAACGTGGTCGTGCCGCTTCCCAGATCGTTCGCTCCAAGAACGAGTTGCGTCGGTGAATTCGGGAGAAAGCGCAGGGCGAGCGAGCTGTTCGGCCCGCGCGAGGGCCCGAGCAGGGGTGAGCCCCCGCCGACGCGTTCGGGCGCGTAGCCGCTGATCCGCACGCGCGCCGATACCAGCGAAAACGCAGTGCGACGTCCGTGCGGTTCGGGCGTTCCCCCGTCGCGCCGGTCGCTTTTTCGTAGATGCCCGCCGAGGGCACCGAGCAAGGAATTTGCGCGTTGCGAGGTCTCGTCGAGGTTCCGAATGGTATCACGAAGGCGGCGTTGCGTCGTGGGATCGCCGGTAATGCTCTCCATATCGGTCGCCATCTTCTTCAGCTTCGCACTCGCCTCGGCGATATTCGTCGTCGTCGCCAAAACGTTACCCTTAAATGCCGGGTCGTTCGCGATGCTCGCAACGATCTGCATCGTCGAATTGAGGGCGGTGGCGGTGCCTTGAATCTGCGCGAGCGTTTCGTTCAGGCGATTCGAGTTGCCGCGAACGGTCCGGTCGAGGGTCGTAGTCATCGAGACGATGTGGCCGCTGGCGACCGTGAGGTTGTTTTGAAGTTCCGTCGCGATATCGTTGCTTTGAGCGGCGAGCCGGGCCACCGCGCTACTCGCCGTTGCGGTGAGGGCGTTGGTGTTTTCGAGCGTTTGCTGGAGTTCGTCGAGCAATTTCGGTTCGCGCTTGGCGACATCGGCGAGTACGCCGTTGAGCACTTTCAACTGCCCTTGTCCCTCGGTGACGAGATCGGCGATCGTCGCGGTGTTCGTTCCCTGGGGCTGTTCGGAGACCGGCAGAATACCCGGCGGGATAATCTCGGGTTGTTCGCCGGGTTCGGGGCGCGGCGGCACGATTAAGAGGCTTGGGTCGCCGGTCAAGGGAGCCTGAATGAGGAAGCGCGATTCGCTGGGAATGCGGACGGCTTGCCCTCCAACGTGCGGCTTGATCGCGAGGATGACGTCGACGGTCGTATCCGGGAGCAACTTGATGCTCTCGACGCTGCCGACGGTGACGCCGCTGAAAAAGACCTGAGCGCCCGAATGGAGCCCCGCCGCGGAGCGAAAATGCACGCCGATGCGATAGCCCGAGTGACGCGTGCCGAAATCGGTGATGACGTAAAAGAACGCAAAGAGCAGGGCGAGCGCCGCCAGCGCGAAGGCTCCTACTTGTGCTTGCTTCGACATACCCGACTCCCTTCTACACCGGTATCGGCCCGACCTCACTGCCGGTGAGGAACTGCTGGACGAACGGATTGGTGGAGGTGCGTATCTCCTCGCGCGGTCCGTAGGCGATGATCGCTCCCTCGAAGAGCATCGCAACGTAGTCAGCCATCCGGAAAATCGAGTGGAGATCGTGCGAGATCACCACCGCGGTGCCGCCGAGCTTCTCGCGGAGGCGGACGATCGTATCGGTAATGAGGTTCGTAACGATCGGGTCGAGCCCGGTCGTCGGCTCGTCGTAGAGCACCAGCTCCGGACGCGTCACGATCGCACGGGCAAAGCCGGCGCGTTTGAGCATCCCACCCGAGAGTTCGTTCGGCAAACTATCGTATATGTGGCGCAGGCCGACGCTCTCGAGTGCGTCGTCGACGATGTGCCGGATCTTTTCATCCGGGAGCGCGGTATGCTCCCGCAACGGCAAGCCGACGTTCTCACCGATGGTGAGACTATCGAGCAGCGCCGCAAACTGAAAGGCGAGGCTCGTCTTCTGCCGGAGCTCGACGAGATCGCGCTCCGGAGTGTGGCAGAGATCGTGCCCGTCGACGTACACGTGGCCGCTCGATGGCTCGATGAGTCCGTCGAGCAGGCGCAGGATCGTGGATTTCCCGGCACCCGAGAGGCCGACGATACAGGTAATCGCACCGCGAACGATCTTCAGGCTGCAGTTTTTCAGGATGACGTGCTCGCCGAAAGAGAGCGTGACGTCATCCAGGCTCGCATAGATCGTCGGTTCCATCGATTAATGCCCGCCGAATAGCAGATAGCTCATAACGAAATTCGTCCCAAAGATGAGGATGATCGATATCACGACCGCGCTCGTCGTCGCTCGGCCCACGCCCGCCGCACCGCCGCGCGTCGAGAGCCCCTGATAGCAACCGACGAAGGCGATAATACAAGCGAATATGAGCGCCTTGAGGAGCCCTTTGACGACGTCTTCGAAGCCGACGGCCTGACGGGCCGAGGAAATGAATGAGGCGGGATTGATGTGCGCGTACGCTTGCGCGATCCACATGCCGCCGAGAATCGAAATGATGTCGGCGAAGACCGTCAGCAACGGCAGCATGATCGCGAGCGCCAGCAATCGCGGAACGACGAGAAAACGTACCGGCGAGAGCCCCATCGAACGGAGTGCGTCGATCTGCTCGGTCACCACCATCGATCCGATCTCGGCGGCGATCGCCGAGCCGACGCGTCCGGCTACGACCACCGCAGTAAGCATCGGGCCGAGTTCGCGAACCGAGGTATAGGTCACCGCTCCACCGACGAGGCTGCCGATTCCGAACTGCACCGCTTGTTGAGCGGACTCCAGCGAGATCACCATCCCGGTAAAGAGCGAGGTCAACAGGACGATCAGCAGCGAGCCTATGCCGAGTTCGTAGGCCTGGAGGAACGTTTCGGCATAGCGAATCTGCGCGTGCACCAGCGAGCGCACGCTCTCGCCGATAAGCGCCGTCATGCCGCCGAGGTACTCGAGAAACGCAATCGTCCGTTCGCCGAAGCGTTCGAGGATGCCCATCGCTTATGCCGATGCCTCGTCGAGAAGGCCGAGCATTGCCCCGATGTTCTCCAATCGTTTGACCGCCACGTTCCGTTCGGCGGTAAAATTCAGCTGCGCTTGCGCCAGCTCTGCGAGCCGTCGATCGAGATCGCGCAGTTGCGCCCGCGTCTGCGTTTCGAAGCCGGCGAAATAGCGGCGTAAGGCCGCGCGATAGGCCTCCTCCATCTCTCGCGTCGGCGCTCCCGCGTCGAGCGCTTTGCCGACGCGCTCGTGCAGCGAGCGAATCGCCGCCTCGCTAAAATGAAAGGCGGCCGCGCGTTCGTGGAGCGTACGCAGATCAGCTTCCACGCGTGCCTTCCTCGATCGCTTTTTTTTGGATCTCGAATAATTCGCCGATGCCCTTCGAAGCCAATTCCAGCATTCGATCGAGCTCGGAGCGTCCGAACGGTTCGGCCTCGGCGGTCCCCTGTAACTCGACGTATCGCCCCGCATCGGTCATAAAGACGTTCATATCCACATGCGCGCTGCTGTCTTCTTCGTAATTCAAATCGAGCAACGGCGTCCCATTGACGATGCCGACGCTGATCGCACCGACCAATCCAAGCATCGGCCAACGGGCCCGCTCGGATTGGGAAAATCGCTTCGATAGCGCGATCGAGAGCGCGACGCACGCCCCGGTGAGCGAGGCCGTCCGGGTGCCGCCGTCGGCCTGCAGGACGTCGCAATCGATGGTGATCGTTCGTTCGCCCAATTTCACGGTGTCGACGATCGCTCGCAAGGAGCGACCGATGATCCGCTGGATCTCGTGCGTGCGCCCGCCTTGCCGGCCTTTCGAGGCCTCGCGGGCGGTTCGCTCGCTCGTCGCTCGGGGGAGCATCGCGTACTCCGCGGTGATCCAGCCGAGCCCTTTCCCTTTCAGCCAGGGCGGAACGCGGTCTTCAAGCGTCGCCGCACAGAGCACGCGCGTACGACCGACCTCGATCAGGGCGGAGCCTTCGGCGAAGTCGAGCGGATTAGGCGTGATGCGCACCGGGCGAAGTTGGTCTGGGGCGCGTCCGTCATTTCTTTGCACCACCCCAGGCTTCGCTATTCGACGGTGACGGTCTTTGCGAGATTCCGCGGTTGATCCACATCTTTGCCGTC
>JAJYHP010000079.1 GCA_021784715.1 bacterium | reverse complement strand
ACCGCTGACGGCGTCACCGATGCGTTCTCGCACCTCCGCGCGTTCGTCAACGTCCAGCGCGGCTGTTCGTATTACTGCACGTTCTGCATCGTTCCGCACGTACGCGGCCGCTTCGACCATCGCCCGGCGGCGGAGATTCGCGCCGAAGTTGCGGAGAAAATTGCCGCCGGCGCACGCGAGGTGATGCTCGTCGGCCAGACCGTCAACGCCTGGCGCGATCCCGCCGACGGCGCCGATTTTCTCCATCTCGTGCGCTCGGTCGCCGAACTCGACGGGCTCGAGCGCCTGACGTTCATCTCGCCGCACCCGAAGGATTTCACCGAGGCGACGATCGCCGGATTCGCGGAGATCGCGGCGCTCAATCCACGCGTTCACCTGCCGATGCAATCGGCGAGCGACCCCGTCCTACGCCGCATGAATCGCAAGTATACGCGCGCGCAGTTCGAAGAGCGCGTCGCGTGGATCGCGCGCTACCTGCCGGAGTGGGCGATCACGACCGACATCATCGTCGGCTTCCCCGGCGAGAGCGAAGCCGATTTCGAGGCGACGTTGGAGTACGTCCGGCGCGGGATCTTTGCCAACGCCTACTCGTTCATCTATTCGATCCGGCGGGGAACGCCGGCTGCGAACTGGGAGCAGGTCGCCCCCGAGGTCGCGCACGAGCGCTTCGAACGACTCATCGAGGCGCAAAACGAGGCGAGTACCGCCTATCACGCGCGCAAAATCGGGCGCCGCGAGCGTTGCCTCGCGATCGGCCCGTCGAAGAAAGATCCGAATCGCTTGACGGCCAAATCACTCGACAACGTGACCGTCAATTCGCCGATGCCCCCCGATTACGATCCGGCGCTCTACGCGCGGGAACCGTGGCTCGATATCGAGATCGTCGCCGCACACGTGTGGGGAAACTCGGGGAGCATTCGCGCGCGCGCCGCCCGTTTTACCGATATCGGCACGCCGGTCGAGCTGCCGGTGCTCTCGCTTCTGTAACCGATGGACGTACGTACGCTCGCGTGAGTGCGCCGACCAAACGCTCGCCGGCGATCGAGCAATACTTCGATTTGAAGGCTCGCAATCCCGAGGCGATCTTGCTCGCGCGCGTCGGCGATTTTTACGAGGCGTACGGCGAGGATGCCGAGACGATCGCGCGAGCCCTCCAAATCGCACTGACCGGAAAGGATTCCGGGGGCGGCACGCGCGTGGCGATGGCGGGAGTACCGCACCACGCGCTCGATACCTATCTCCGCCGGCTCGTCGAACAACGCTTCGTCGTCGCGCTCGCCGAACAGATGGAGGAGCCGCGTCCCAATAAACTCGTCCGCCGCGATATCGTTCGCGTGGTGACCCCGGGAACGCTCGTCGAAGAGCATCTCCTCGATGGGAAGCGCAATAATTTTCTCGCCGCGCTCAGCTATCTCGAGGATACCTTCGGGCTGATCTACTGCGACGTCTCGACCGGCGAGAGTTTCGGCACCGCATTTCCTAGCGAGCTCGGCGATGACGAACTCGTCGCCGAACTCGCGCGCATCGCGCCCGCCGAAATCGTCTTCGATATCCCCGAGGGCGGGCACGCGGCCCTGCGACTCCAGATCGCGAACCTCGGAGCGCGCATCGCCACGTTGCCGATCTCGGGAGCCTCCGCGCGCGCGGTCGATGCCGTCCCAGGATTCTCGCTCGTCGAATCGCTCGCGATGGCGCGCGCCGCCGAAGTGCTCGATCGCTTTCTCGCACGCACCGGGCTCTCTACCGACGGCGCGGCGTTGCGAAACCACGCCCGTTATCGGCGCGACGCGGCGCATCTCGCGATCGATCCGGCGACGCGCAAACACCTCGAGCTGCTGCGCGCGGAGGGCGCGAACGAACGGGCGACGCTTCTCGCGACGCTCGACGGGTGCGCGACCTCGATGGGCTCCCGCCTGCTCGCGCGACGGATTTCCGCGCCCTCAATCGATCGCGAAGCTATCGAGCGACGGCTCGACGATGTCGCCGCACTCGTCGAGACGCACGCGCTGCGCGGGCACCTGCACGAAACGCTTCGCCGTTGCTTCGACCTCGAACGCATCGCTCAGAAAATCTCGTTACGCCGCGCGAATCCGCGCGATCTCGCATCGTTGCGGCGCACGCTCGAGGCGATGGCGGAGCTTCCCGCGCTCCTGCCCGAGGCGCTCGCGCGGCGCCGGGCGCCGTTGTTGGGCTTCGAATCGCTGCTCGCCGATCTTCGGGCGACGTTGGTCGAGGAACCTCCCGCGCGCCTGAGCGACGGTGGTGCGATTCGCCCCGAGGCCGACCCCGAGCTCGCCGAATGCATCGCGCTGCGCGGCGATGCGCGCGGAAGCATCTCCGCGTTGGAAGAGCGCGAGCGCGAACGGACCGGCATCAAGAACCTCAAGGTGAAGTATGCGAGCGCCTTCGGCTACGCAATCGAAGTCGGGCACGCGTACGCCGCGCGCGTTCCCGCCGAATACGTCCGCCGCCAAACGCTCGCCGGGAGCGAACGCTACACCACCACCGAACTCAAAGAACTCGAAACGGCGATCGCGAGCGCGCAGAGCCGCCAGGAACGTATCGAGCAGCGGCTCTTCGCCGAGCTCGTGGAACGCATTGCCGCGCGCGTCAATGCGCTCGCCGCCGCAGGCGCGGCCCTCGCGGCGATCGACGTGAGCGTCGCGCTCGCCGAGAAAGCGGCGACGCGCGGATACGCGCGCCCGGAATTTCTCGACGAATCGCGGATCGAGATCGTCGACGGTCGCCACCCGGTCATGGAGGCGGTGGTGCAGCGCCGCTTCGTTCCCAACGACGTGCGGTTGTTGGAGCGCGAGCATCGCTTCATTCTGCTTACCGGTCCGAACATGGGCGGCAAATCGACCTATCTCCGGCAGATCGGGTTGCTGACGATTCTCGCGCAGATCGGCTCGTTCGTTCCCGCCAAGAGCATGAAGCTCGGCATCGTCGATCGCATCTTCACGCGCATCGGCGCGGGGGACGACCTGGCGTCTGGGCAATCGACCTTTTACATGGAGATGGCCGAAGCGGCGAACATCCTTCGTCGCTGCACGGCACGCTCGTTGCTGCTCGTCGACGAGATCGGCCGCGGAACCGGCACGATCGACGGCCTCGCGATCGCGCAAGCGATCTGCGAGTACATTCTCGCACTCGGCGACGGCGCGCCGATGACGTGCTTCGCGACGCATTTTCACGAGCTCTGCGCGCTCGCCGAACATTGGAGCGGCGTCGCCAACTATCACATCACCGCGGTCGAGAATCTCGGACGTGGCAACGAGCCCGTCTTCTCGCACCGCGTCCAGCCGGGAAGTTCCTCGCGCTCCTTCGGCATCGAAGTGGCGCGCATGGCGGGGTTACCGGCGAGCGTCGTCGACCGCGCGCAGGAGATCGCCGAGACGCTCGGTGCCGGCCCCGATCTCGAAACGCGGATTCCGATGCGTCGGCGCTCCGGACCGACCGAGAGCCGCGAACAGTTGCGGTTGCTGTAATGTCGCAGATCGCCGCCCTCGACGAACGGACGATCGGGCAGATCGCCGCGGGCGAGATCGTCGAACGCCCGCTCTCGGTCGTCAAAGAGCTCGTCGAAAATGCGGTCGATGCCGGCGCGCGCCGCATCGAAGTCTCGTTGTTGCGCGGAGGTACCGAGCGCATCGAGGTGAGCGACGACGGCGGTGGAATCGCGATCGAAGATATCGCGCTCGCCCCCGCGCGCCACGCGACGAGTAAACTCCGGGATGCCGAAGATCTTCAAGCGGTCGCGACGTTGGGCTTTCGCGGTGAGGGGCTCGCGAGTATCGCGGCGGTCGCGCGCCTCACGATCGTCTCGCGAACGCGCGACGAAGAGATCGGCGCGAAGATCGTCGCCTACGGCGAACGGATCGAGCCGATCGTGCGCGTCGCCGCTCCGCCCGGAACGAGCGCGGTCGCGGAGGGGCTCTTCGCCAACGTCCCCGTCCGGCGCGAGTATCTGAAATCGCCGGCGGCGGAACTCGCGCGCGTGAACACCTGGTTGAGCACCTTCGCGCTCGCCTATCCGGAGATTTCGTTTACGTTTCGCAACGACGGCGAGCAACATTGGGCGATGCCGGCGACCGCCGATCCGCGCGAACGGCTCGCCGCCGTCTTCGGGCGCGACGCCGCCAAGACGATGTTGGAGATCGATGCCTCGGCGGCCGCGTCGATGCATGGCGGATTGCGTGGGTTCATCAGCGCGCCCGGTAACGAACGCGCGGATCGCCGCATGCAGATTCTCTTTGTGAACCGTCGGCTTCTTCGCAGTACGCTTCTCGCGGGCGCGTGGAGCGCCGGGTATCAAACCTTTTCGATGATCGGCCGCCAGCCCTACGGTGTGTTGATGCTCGATCTTCCACCCGAGCACGTCGACGCGAACGTCCATCCGACCAAGAGCGACGTGCGCTTGCGCTTCGGCACGCAAGTCGGCGAGAGCGTCCGTCATGCCATCGCTGCGACGTTGCGTGGCGACGCGCGCGAACGATTGAGCCGAACGCTCGGGGCCGAACCCGGCGAGCATCTCTCGCTCGCGCCACCGGAGCGTTACGAACAGGCGCGCCTGCTGCAGTACGATCCCGAACCCGGCGAGGCACCGGCCGTTGCGCCGAACGGCATGCGCGTGCTCGCGCAGGTCGATGCAACCTACATTCTCGCGACCGACGGGCGCACGATTCTCCTCGTCGATCAGCATGCCGCGCACGAACGGATCGCGTACGAACGAATCGTCGCTGCCGCCGCCGCGCACGCGCCGAGCGAACCGCTGCTGGTGCCCTCGATCGTCGAACTCGATCCCGCGCAGAGCGAACGGCTCGAACGCGCGCTCGAACTCCTTCGCGAAGGCGGGCTCGAAATCGAGCCTTTCGGGGAACGGAGCTATCGCGTCACCGCGACCCCCGCCGGTTACGGCGCGCGAGCTTTCGATTTGGCCGGCTTTCTCGACGATCTTTCGGAGGAGCATCCGCA
The DNA here is from genome assembly GCA_021784715.1 of bacterium. The sequence continues at coordinate 4,175 of JAJYHP010000079.1, read as the reverse complement.
ACGCGACGTGCGCGAGCGTATTTGGGCCTCGCTCGCCTGCCATTCGGTAACGACGGCGGGCGAACGGCTCGCCTTCGCCGAGATGGTGCGGATGGTCGACGATTTGCAGCGGTGCGCGAATCCCATGCATTGCCCGCACGGGCGCCCCACCATGCTGCGTCTCGAACCTGAGATCGTCGCGAGGCTCTTCAAGCGCGCGTGACCGATCTCTGCGTGATCGTCGGCGCGACGGCGTCTGGCAAGAGCGAGGTGGCGATGCGGATCGCTCGCGCGGTCGGCGGAGAGATCGTCGGCGCCGATTCGCGCCAGATCTATCGCGGCATGCGCGTCGGCACGGCGGCCCCCGACGACGCCGCGCAGCGCGAGATACGCCATCACTGCGTGGAGTTTCTCGATCCCGAGCGGCGCTACTCGGCCGCGCGGTTCGCGCGCGATGCGATGGCGGCGATCGAAGATATTCGCGCGCGCGGACGCCGCCCGATCGTCGTCGGTGGAACGGGATTCTACCTGCGCGTCCTGCGCGGGGGAGTCGCGCTCGGCCAACGGGGCGACGAGGAACTGCGCGCGCGCATCGCGCGCGAGATGCGCGCGCATCCCCCCGAGGTGCTGCACGAATGGCTCGCGACGCGCGATCCCACGCGCGCCGCGGCGATCGAGCGGAACGATCTCTATCGCATCGGGCGCGCGCTCGAGATCGCGCTCGCGCCGGCGAGCGAGGAGCGCGCGGAGATTCCGACGCTCCTCTCGCGCTCGCTCTCGTTCCGTACCTTCGCGCTCGATCTGCCGCTGCCGGAGATCGATCGACGCATCGAGGCGCGCGCGCGCGCGATGCTCGCCGGCGGCCTGCTCGACGAAGCGGAGGCGCTCGGCGCGCGCGCGGTCGCCGCCGATGCGGTCGGCTACCCGCAGGCGCTCGCGTATCTGCGCGGGCAGAGCACCCTTGAAGAGACCTTGGTCGCACTCGCGCGTGCGACGCGCCGCTACGCGCGCCGCCAGCTCGCCTGGTTTCGCGCGGAGCCCGATATCGAATGGCTCGGCGCCGACGATCTCGTGCGGGCGGCGGAGGAAGCCCTGGGGGATGCGCCAACGCCATCGTAAATGACGGCGATCCCCTTTGCGAAGATGCACGGTACCCGAAACGATTTCATCGTCATCGACACGCGCGAGCGTTCGATTCCGCATCTCGCTGCATTCGCGCGTCGCTGGTGCGACCGACACTCCGGCGTCGGCGCCGACGGCGTGCTGACGATCGAACGATCGGTGATCGCCGATGCGCGCATGCGCGTCATCAACGCCGATGGTAGCGAGGCCGAGATGTGCGGCAACGGCATCCGTTGCGTCGCGCGTTATCTCGCCGAAGCCGGAGCGCTCGATCGGCTCGCGATCGAAACGCTCGCGGGCGTTCGGGAGACGGCGATCGAGAGCCGCGAGGGAGCGTGGCGAATTCGCGTCGCGATGGGTGCGACGCAGATCGAACGCGGAACGCTCGCCTATCCCGATGCGACGGTGGTGCGGGTCGGCAACCCGCACGTCGTGCTCTTCGTCGACGCGCTCGAAGGTGTCGATCTCGCGGCGATCGCCGGCCGCATTGCCGCAGAGTCGGCCTTCGCCGATGGGGCGAACGTGCATCTCGCGGTCGTCGAAGCGGACTGCGTGCGCGTGCGTCATTTCGAACGCGGCGTCGGCGAGACGCAGGCCTGCGGCACCGGAGCGGTCGCCGTTGCAGCGGCGACGCGCATGCGCGATCTGCTCTCGACGCCGATGCGCGTCGAAGTTCCCGGCGGCACCCTCGCGGTCGATTTCGACGCGCGCGGTGAAGCGACGTTGATCGGCCCCGCCCTCCGCGTCTTCGACGGCGTTCTGCACGACGATGTCGCGTAGACGCGCGCCCCTCGCGCTCGCCTACGCCGACGCGCGCGGCCGCTATTATTTCGACGAACGGAGCGAGCCGCTCGCCGACGGCGGCATCGTGCGCGCGCCGCGCCCCGACGAACTCATTCCCGCGCCGCCCGGAAGCGTGCCGACGCTGTTGCCACTGCGACGTCCGGTGAGCGTTCGCGGCGTCGAGACGCGGCGCCACGCGCTCGGCGTCTTGCTGCCCGCGGGTTACACGCGTTTGCTCGTGCCGGCGTTTGAGGCCGACGCCACCGCGCCGACGTTGCCGCTCTTTGGGTACACGTTCGCGTGCGCGATCGACGACGAACTCTACGTCGCCGCGATGCGCACCGATCGCGATGAAGATTGGGAGCCGCGCCGCTTCGCCGAGGGCGAGCTCGAGAGCCTACTCGATGAGCGCTGCGCGCGCGATCCTGGAAACCGCATGCTCGCCCAACTGCGCGTCTGTGCCGGCGAGTACGGATGTTTCACCGCGCAGAACGTCTTTCTCGCACGCGGCGAAGCGGCGTTACCCGTCTCGCCGAAATGCAACGCTCGTTGCGTCGGATGCATCTCCGAACAGGAGCCCGATGCGGGATTGCCCTCACCGCAGACGCGTATCGCCGTCGAGATGCAGGCCGACGAGATCGCGCGCGTCGCGATCGAGCATTTGGAACGGGTCCCCGAAGGGATCGTGAGCTTCGGACAGGGATGCGAGGGCGAACCCTTGCTGCGCTCGCACGCGATCGCCGCCGCGATCGAGAAGGTTCGCCGCGCGCGTTCGAACGGAACGGTGAATCTCAATACCAACGGTAGCCGCCCACGCGAACTCGCCCGCTGCATCGAGGCGGGGCTCCAGGCGGTGCGGATCAGCCTCAACAGTTTCCGCGAAGCGACCTACGCCGCCTATTACCGCCCGCAGGGATACGGCCTCGCCGACGTCTTCGATTCGATTCGCGTCGCGCGGGCGGCCGGGTTGCGCGTCTCGCTGAATTTGCTCACGCATCCCGGCGTTACCGACGATGTCGAAGAAGTCGCTGCGATGGAGCGTTTTTTGCGCGAACAACCCGTCGATATGGTCCAAACGCGCACGCTCAACATCGATCCGCATCGCTACTTCGCTCTCGTCGGACGCCCCCAAGAAACGGTGGGAATGCGCGCCGCGATCGAGAGCATCGCCGCACGCGGCGTTCGCGTCGGTAACTTCACCCACGTGCATTAACGGCCGTGCCGACCGCTCTGCGACCGCTTCCGATCTGGGTTCTTCCCGGGGTCGCACTCCTCGGAGCGTTCGCCGGGATACTCTTTGCCGGTCCCGTCGGCGCGGCGTTCGCACCCGCGACGCTGCATTATATCGTTCCGCCGCTGCTCTTCGAAGCGGCCTGGAACCTCGATCTCGCCGCGGTGCGGCGTGCCTGGCGTCCGGTTGCGATCTTGGTGCTGCCCGGCGTCGCGATCGCCGCCCTTTGCGTTGCCGGCGTGCTGTTGTTGCTCGCATTTCCCTGGCCCTTGGCATGGACGGTCGGTGCCGCATTGAGCGCGACCGACCCCGTCGCCGTGATCGCCTTCGCGCGCTCGGTCGGAGCCCCCCCGAACTTGGTGGCGATCGTCGAAGCGGAGTCGCTCTTCAACGACGCCTTCGCCGTCGCACTCGTGCGCGCGAGCAATCTCGTGCTCTCGTTTGTCGCCGCTCTGCTCGGCGCCGCCGTCGGCGATCTGCTCGGACGCATTGCATCGTGGCTGCGCGTTCGTCGCCCGTTCTCGCTTTGGGCGCTCAGCGTGCTCGGCGTTTACACCGTCGCGGTCGCCGCCGATGCGTTCGGAGGCTCGGGGATCGTCGCCGTCGTGACGCTCGGCACGTTCATGCGAACGCGCATCGAGAGAACGCTCGATTCGGCGACGCTCGACGGCGCCGAAGCCTATTGGCGTTGGGCTGCCGTCGCGCTGAACTTCGTGCTCTTTGCATGGATGGGTGCGAGCTTCAACCTGCTCGACGCCCGTAGCGCGTTGATCGGCGCGGGAGCGGTCGTCCTCGCGCTCGCGGCGGCGCGCCTCATCACGACGATGGGGCTCCTGCGCGTGCTTCCGGAACTCGATGCCGCGCGGCGGAGATTCATCGCCACGGCGGGCGTGCGCGGAGCGCTCTCGCTGGCGCTTATTTTTACGATCGACGTGCATCTTCCCGGAGCGCAGAGCGCTCGAGCGATCGTGTTCGTCGCTGTTCTGGTGACGATGCTGGTGGGGACGCTCGCGCTGCCGCGCAGCGCGCGAAGGCTCTTAGCCCCCCGCCCCTAACATCT
>JAJYHP010000034.1 GCA_021784715.1 bacterium | reverse complement strand
ATCGTACAACGCCGGCCACCCGCATAGCGCACTCAACGGGATGACGCCCGAGGAATTTCTATCACGCTACGAAAATATGCCCGCTCCACAGAAATCACTGGCCGCATGACGGGACCTAGCCCATCGCAAACAACAGTTTCCGATGTTCCGGGCATTCCATACTCTTATTACCTTTGGCGCGAACCCATAGCGACGAGGCAAGAAATGTCGGCAGGGCGCTCTACGGGCCAAGCATCAATTGATGCATATACGGCGTCTCTCTCATTACCTAATAGCAGTAACGTGATGTCGTATAAAGCGGGATACTGGACAGGCGGAATACTGAATGCCGATAATGTCGAGCATCCAGCATGGCTTTTCCAGATGCGAGATGGCGCCGTGGAGGCCGTGGATGCGTTTTCCGGGAAAATACTGGGGCTAAGCGATTAACATCTGGTCCAACGGAGTTGTACGGATAATCATAATCCAATGCTAGTTATGCTCCGTCCCTCGTTTATGCTTATTCGTTCGCGATTGGAAAGATCATGACGTTTGTCTTCCCGCCCCTCCGATTTCTTCTAGCGGCGTGTCTCGCTATGGCTGTCTGTTCAGGGTGCTCCGGTCTTCACTATGCCGCAGAATCGTTCTACGGATATCAGCACGAGGATGAACTAGCCTCCCCAATTCGGGGGTACCTCGTATTGAGCCCAGTTGTATTCAATATGCCCGCGACAGCCACGGAAAAGGCCGCACTAGCGAATCCTCTTGTCGCGAACGGAATCATGAAACCTCAGATTCACCCCACCGCAAGGGGAAGTTCCAACCAGCCTGTGACGTTGGTTCTTACTCGACGCGGCCGAGCATTGGCGCGAAGGGACAAATGGCACGAATTTTGGAACCAGATATTTGAAGTTCCTGTCGGCTATATGAAGTTCGAGCGCTTTACCTCGATAAAACCATATAATCCGTTTCGCTATGAACTGCGAGGGGACGGCGGTCCTCCCAAGAAGTGTTTCACCGTGACATTTCTTGCGCGATATATCCCCAATAATGCCGCGAAATTCCTCGCAACGTACTTTCCTCGCGAGGCCCTTAGCGTCCACAAAGTGGGAGAATTTATTATTCACCTTCCCCTAAATCTGGCACCGCGATTCGATTCTGCAAATGGCGACGTAAAAGGATCAGCGATGATCTGTAAACTTAAACGTCGTGGGTGGCAAGTTTACAGATTCGGAAAATAGTACGAGGTGCTCCACCGCACCACTCGCGAGTTCCGTGCTACCGTTTTTGCCGTTAAATAGGCCGGTCGCCGCAGTTGCTTGCGGCTCCGGCAAATTTGGAGTCTCAAGACGATCTCCATTGGTATTGCGTGGTAAAATGTTGAGCATTAGATCAACAGAAGGCCTATAAGGTGCCAGGCCAGAGGAACTAAACAACACGGTTATGCGAGTGGGAAGTAATAGTTTATGAAAGGGTGCCAAAAATTATCTTTGCCTCAAATGCATTCGCGCGCAAAATCGATATGCTTTGTAGCTTTGGCCGGTTTTATTTTGGCGGGCTTTTTTCTAAAGCCCGCTTCGGCGCTGCCCGGCTACATCCTCATGCACGTTTCCTTGCGAGGCCAGCGAGTTGCCACGTTGATACGAGTTCGTTTCGCCGGCGGCTTGGCGTCTTATAGCGTCGTCAATCGCTCCGCAACGTCCTATGACGTGGTATTCGCGCAGACGATGGTTCCCGCGTCGGGCGTACACGTTCCGCGCGCGCGAGGGCTGTTAACAAAGATCGCGCTCGTTCGTGGTAACGGCACCGTCATGCTCGAAATATCGACATCCGAACCGGTCAATCCGCGTCTCGTTCCCGGGAGATCGAGCCTCTCACTCTATCTCTCGCCGACGGCTCCAGCGCCGGAAACAACCGCGAATCTAGTGGCTCCTGCCACTGTGCTCTCGACAATCACGCAGGTCGTTCGGCTCCGGCACGCGAGTCTCGATGAGATCGCCGCCCTCTTTTCGCCCTCGCCGCTGCATGGCGGCCGGTCGTTTCAAACCACCTCGATCCTCTCGCAGGCGCCCCTGAGCGGCGGCGGTTATGGTGGGCAGTCCTTTGGGGGCACGCTCCCGGGCGGTTCGCTCACGCTCGATATGCGCAATCAGCTCGGGGCGCAACGCATCTCGGATAACGTCGCAATCGACCGGCGGCTCAACGCGGTTATCGTGACCGGATCCCCCGAGCAAGTCGCCCCGATCGTCGCGGAAATCAAAGCCGTCGATCGCCCCGATGCTCGGCAGACCAGCGTGCAACTCGACGCGAAGATCTTCGAGTTGACCAGTAGTGGCGCGCGGCAAGTCGGGATCAACTTCGCGCAGAACGGCCCGTTCGCTACCGCAACGCTGCTCTCGCAGACGCTCCAGAAGCCGCAGCTTCAGGCCACCTTTCAGGCGCAGCTCTTCGCCTTGATCCAGCAAGGGAAGGGGACGCTCATCTCCGCCCCACGCTTGCGGACGCTGAGTGGTACGGAGGCCTCGATTCTCACCGGCGATGCACTCCCGGTCGTGACGACGATTACATACCCCGGGAATCCGCCGACGGTTCAGGAGCAGTTGCAGTACGTCAACGTCGGCGTTCACCTTCAAGTGCGTCCCTATGTTTCCAGCAGTGGGTACGTGACGTCGGTCGTGCTCGCCGAAGTCTCCAACGTGACGGGCTTCATCCAGGGGAATATCCCGCAGATTAGCCAGCGGCAGGCGATTGCGACCGTACGGGTTCGCGACGGGCAGCCGTTCGTGATCGACGGCCTGTTGCAAAACAACGACATCACCTCGATCGCACGCGTTCCGCTCCTATCGCGTATACCGCTCTTCGGCGATCTCTTCAAATTGGAGAGCACGACGCATGAAGTAACGAACCTCTACGTCGTAATCACGCCGCATATCATTACCTCATCGAGCGCACCTTGATGGGGCGTCGATCCCTGGCGTTCCCGGCGCTCGCGGCGTCGCTGCTGCTCTCCAGTACGTTCTGCGAAGGCGCCGTACCGAAGCGGCCGGTCGTGTTGTTTCTCGGCGCGAGCGAGACTGCTGGGTACGGCCTACCGAGCGGCGCATGGGCTTTCCCACATCTCATCGCAGTTCGGTGCGGAATTGACGCGCGCGTGAGTGCGACGCCTGACGTGCCGACGCTCCTGCGCTCTCCGAAGATTCCACCTAACGTTGCGGCGATCGTTATCACTCTGTCGTTCATCGATACGGGGGTTCCGGCGCCGGTCGGTGCAGTACGTCGGTGGCTCGCTCGTTCCACGTCCACGGCGCCGACGCTGGTAATGACCGCACCAAGTATCGGAGCGCTCGGCATGCGGGCACCGACGTTAGCCGGGAAGCAGCGTCGGCTGTACGAGCGACTGGACGTCGCCGCACGCACGGATGGTGCGGCGCGCATTTCGATGGCCGTGCCCACGCCGCGCGAGCGCTATCTTCAACGCGACGGAATCCATCCGAACGCTCGCGGCGATCGGCTCATTGCGCGGCTGGTCGAGTCGTGGCTGCGACGGCGAGGCCTCTGTAGTCCGCGGGGATAATCGCCTTCGTGGAGCGGCGCGCTTCGTGGCGTCGCGTCTTGGTATTGGACCGTCGGCAAACAGTGTCGCACAGATTATCGAAGGGGTTCGGTAACCCGAACCCCTCCTCAACTCATTACGGACGAGTAGCCCCCTAACGAAGTGGCTTGATTTTAGCACGGTAACGACTCCGCATCAAGCACATTCCAAACGGTTAGGATCGTGTGTGCGCCTGGAGGGATTCGAACCCTCGACCCGACTCTTCGTTAGGGAGCCGCTCTCTCCGCTGAGCTATAGGCGCTCGATACCGCTACCGCTGCGTCGGCGTTGCGACGCGAAAGCAACTGCCGTCGTGATTGCGGCGCGTCGCTTCGCCGAGCGTGCGCGCGGCGTGCGTCTCCGAACCGCGAATGACGCGCTCTTCCTCGGCGGTGTCGTAGCGGCCGGCGCAGCGCGCGGCGAGTTGCATCTCGCGCGCGGGGCGTTCGACGGCATGGTCGATCTCGTGCCCTAAACCGAGTGCCGGCGATTGCGTTCCGCCGGTGGTGGTGCGCAACGCGCTGGTCGGATCCCACCAGATCGTGTCGTCGTTGGGATCGAAGCGGTCGTCGTTGCGTGCGTCGGCGCGTAACGTGAACCTTCGGCTCGTCGAGCCTTCGAGTCGCGCGAAAAGCCCGCGCTCGACCGAATCGGCGCCGAGGTAGCGCTTCGCCTCATCGTATGCAGCGTTAAGGCTTCGTTCGACCGAGAGGCTGCCGTGTCGGATGTAGGGCGGTGAGGTGGTAGCAGGGGCGATCATAGCGCGATCCGTTCACGCGAAATCGCGATCTGTCAAGTCTTGACGCCGGTGCTAGGGTTGGGGTGGTGACTGCGTTTTGCGCGCAGCGTGCCATAGGTGCTGGACCAACGAAAACCCTAAGGGAGCATCAGCTCCGGATACGAAGGCGTGACGGGCAACTGCCTGTCGCTCCCGCGCCCGGGCCGCACCCACCTGCGAGAAAGCAGGTTCTCACCTCGCACGAAAGACGCTTGACGCGGTCACTGAATCGATCTCTCCGAGGCCGCAGGCTCCGCTGCGCGCATCGAGGACGAGATACCCGTGATACCCCGGCGCCTCGCGCTCGATAAGAGCGAGGGCTTTTTCCGCGTCCTCGGCGATATCGTGGAGGAGGGCGACGCTCTTGCCGACGAGCGTTGCGAGCGAGCTCCCGGCGTCGAGGCGCAGCGGCTCGGGGGCGAAGCGCAGCCACGCCGAGTCGGCTTCCTTCGCCAAGCGCTTGCAATCGGCGTCGCTGCCGGCATGGGTGTCGGGTGCGTTACGCAGCGCGATGGTGACGTTCGCGGCTTTCGCCAGCCCGGTCGCCTCGCCGAGCGCGGCGGCTAATTCGGGATAGCTGCAGGCGGCGATCCTCGGGGCTCGCGCGACGAGCAGGGGTGCCCCGACGGCGAGGGCGATGCGAAGAGATTCCTCTTTTTCGCTCCGCGAGGCGAGGAAAAAACCGTCGTCGAGCGTAGCGAGCGGCGTCACCCGGAGATCGACCGCCGCCTTCTTGATCTGGGCGAGGTAGTCTGCATCGGTCCGCGGAAAGTGCGCTCGGTCGAACGCTACGCCGTCGCAGAGAGCACTGCGCGCACAGGCATCGAGCCACTCGAGTTGCGTGCATTCGCCACGCGCGAAAGCGGCTGCGAATGCACTGCTGGCCCAGGCGATCTTCATCGGCGCGCGAGTTCGACTGCCTAAGGGAGAGCCCTCTGCCGTGACCATCGCACTCGGCGCCGACCACGCCGGATTTGAATATAAAGACCGCATCGCCGCGCTCTTGCGCGAGCGCGGGCATAGCGTTATCGATTTCGGCACGCACGACGCGACGCCGGTCGATTATCCGCAGTACGGTTTCGCCGTCGCCGAGGCGGTTGCAAGCGGGCAGGCCGAGCGCGGTATCGTGGTCTGCGGCTCCTCGATCGGCATTGCGATCGCGGCGAACAAGGTTCCCGGCGTGCGCTGCGCACCGGTCGCCGAGCCGTACTCCGCGGAGTTGGCCCGCCGTCACAACAACGCCAACGTCCTTGCCCTCGCCGAACGGCTGACGGGCTGGGAGATGGTCGAACGCATTCTCGATATTTTCCTATCGACGCCTTTCGACGGCGGACGGCACGCCGCGCGTGTCGATCAACTCTTTGAATTCTCCGACGATCAACGCACGCGCACGCTGCGCGCACTCGAACGCGGGGCCGTCGACGACGCCCGCACCGCACACCCGTAACGTACAGAAAGCCCATCATGCAGACGCTTCAACACGGCACGCTCGCCGCACAGGATCCCGAACTCTTCGCCTCGATTGCGTCCGAGGAACGCCGCCAGCGCGGCAACCTCGAATTGATCGCCTCGGAAAATTACGCGAGTGCCGCCGTGCGCGAAGCGATGGCCTGCGTCATGACCAACAAATACGCCGAAGGGTACCCCGGAAAACGCTACTATGGGGGCTGCGAATTCGTCGACGTCGCCGAGACGCTCGCGATCGACCGCGTGAAAGCGATCTTCGGCGCCGAGCACGCCAACGTTCAGCCGCACTCCGGCGCGCAGGCGAATATGGCGGTCTTCATGGCGATGCTCGCACCGGGCGACACCGTACTCGGAATGTCGCTCGCTCACGGCGGCCATCTCACGCACGGAACGAAAGTCAGCTTCAGCGGGAAGCTCTATAACGCGATCGCCTACGGATTGCGCAAAGAAGACGAGCTGATCGATTTCGATCAGGTCGCCGCGCTGGCGCGCGAACACAAACCGAAATTGTTGATCGCCGGCGCGAGCGCGTATCCGCGCACGATGCACTACGAGCGCTTTCGCGAGATCGCCGACGAAATCGGCGCGACACTGCTCGTCGATATGGCGCACATCGCCGGCCTCGTCGCGGTCGGCCTGCACCCGTCCCCGGTTCCGCTCGCCGATTTCGTGACCTCGACGACGCATAAAACCTTGCGTGGCCCGCGCGGCGGCATCATTCTCAGTAAAGCGCAGCACGCGGCCGCGATCGACAAGAGCCTCTTCCCGGGGATTCAAGGCGGTCCGTTGATGCACACCATCGCGGCTAAGGCGGTCGCGTTCGGAGAGGCGCAGCGCCCGGAGTTCCGCAGCTATCAGCAAAACGTCATCGCCAACGCGCGCGCGATGGGCGAGGTGTTCGCCAATCGCGGGCTGCGCCTGGTCGGCGGGGGAACCGACACGCACTTGCTGCTCGTCGATCTCTCGGTGAAGAATCTCACCGGCAAAGCGGTCGAAGGTTACCTCGACGAGATTGCGATTACCGTCAATAAGAACGCGATTCCGTTCGACCCGCAGAAGCCGATGGTGACCAGCGGCATTCGCGTGGGAACACCGGCGATCACCACGCGAGGCTTCGGGCTCGCGGAATGTCGCGAGGTCGCCGAGATTATCTGCGATGCACTCGGCGATATCGAGGCGCGCGCGCAGCAAGAGAAACTGCGAGCGCGCGTTCACGAACTCACCGCCCGTTTCGACGTACCCTAGGGTTCAGCTGCGTGCAGCCTCGTACGAACGGCCGATCGATCCTCGTCGTCGATCACCCGGCACTGCAAGATCGCCTCGCGCAACTGCGCGATCGCAATACCCCGACACGCAGTTTCCGCGTGTTGCTCGAGCACGTCGGCGCGTTGCTGGCCTACGAGGCAACGCGCTCGCTGCCGACGCGTGAGGTCGATGTCGAGACGCCCTTGCTCTCGATGAAGGCGGCGCGCATCGCACAGCCGCCGGTTATCGCGCCGATTCTTCGGGCCGGGCTCGGGCTCGTTCCGGGCTTCCTGCAGATCGTCGAGGATGCCGTCGTCGCCCATCTCGGCTTCTATCGCGATCCGCAGACGCTGCAGGCGGTGCCGTACTACGCCAACATTCCCGCGCGCCTCGACGGCCGCAGGGTCTTCGTGCTCGATCCGATGCTCGCGACGGGCGCCTCGGGAATCGCGGCATTGCGATTGCTCGCAACGCACGGAGCGAGCGACGTCACATTCGTGAGCGTCATCGCGGCGCCCGAAGGCATTGCGGCGATCCAGGCTGTTTTTCCCGACGTCCGCATCGTCGTCGGGGCCGTCGATGCCGAGCTCAACGAACACGGATATATCGTTCCGGGGCTCGGCGACGCCGGCGATCGTCTCTTCGGCAGCCTCACCTCGCTGCCGACCTTCGTGGCACCACGTTCGTTGTAATGCGGCCGAGCTGGGACGATTACTTTATGGAGATCGCGCGTACGGTCGGCTCGCGCGCGACCTGTCCGCGCGCGCGCGTCGGCTGCGTCGCCGTTCGCGATCAGCGCATTCTCACCACCGGGTATAACGGCGCGCCGCGCGGCATCGCGCACTGCACCGACGTCGGTTGCACGATGGTCGATAACCACTGCGTGCGCGCAACGCATGCCGAAGCGAACGCGGTCGTGCAGGGCGCGCTTCACGGCGTGAGCCTCGCCGGAGCAACCGTCTACTGTACGCACCAACCGTGCATCGGCTGCTCGAAGTTGTTGGTGAGCGCCGGCGTCGAACGTATCGTCTACGAAGAGCGTTACGAAGATGCATTTGCCGTCGAGCTCCTCGCCGAGGCCGGCGTCGCGTTGATGCAGTGGAAACTCGCTCCGTGAGCGTGCAGCGATGAAACCGATCCTCGCGGAGATCGCGGCCTTCATCATCGCCGCGGCGGTCGCGGCGACGATCGCGCCGCTGGTGATCCGCCTGGCGACGCACCTCAAAATCATCGACGGTGTCGAAGAAGAGCGTCGCGTGCACACGACGCCGACCCCGCGGATCGGCGGCGTCGCGGTCTTCTTCGGTTTTGCGACCGCGCTCTTCGCGGTGCTCGGCTTCGTGGTCGGTTCGCCGCATGCGCGCGCCGCCCAACTCGATATCGCGCACCATCTCATCGGCTTGCTCTTCGGCAGCTTGTTGATTCTCGGGGTCGGGCTCTGGGACGACGTCATGCAGATGCGTGCCCGCAGTAAACTCATCGCGCAGGTTATCGTCGCGGGGATCTCGATGCTCTACGGGTTCACGATCTCGGGCATCAATAACCCGTTCGCGCACGGCGCGGCGAACGCATGGATCGATTTTCCGATCTGGGTAAGCATTCCGCTGACGTTGCTCTGGTACGTCGGGATGATGAACGCGATGAATTTCATCGACGGGCTCGACGGCTTGCTTGCCGGCGTCACCACGATCTCGAGCCTCTTTCTTTTCGCTATCGCCGCGCTCCACGGAAATTTTATCGTGGCGCTGGTCTTGCTCGCGCTCGCGGGCGGCGCGCTCGGGTTTCTTCCCTACAACTTTAACCCGGCGCGCATCTTTCTCGGGGATGCGGGCTCGCTCTTTATCGGGTACGTGTTTGCGACGGTGACGATTATCGGCGGCAGTAAAACGGCGATTGCGATCAGCTTGCTGGTCCCGTTGGTGGTGCTGGCGTTGCCGATACTCGATACCGCCGCGGTCATCGTGCGACGGGCCGCGAACGGACGCAGCATTACCGATGCGGATCGCGGCCACTTCCACCACCAATTAATTTTCCGTTTCGGCCTCGGCGTGCGTCAGGCCGTCTTTCTCATCTATGCCGTGTGCCTCGTCCTCGGCGTCGTCGCGTTGC
>JAJYHP010000191.1 GCA_021784715.1 bacterium | reverse complement strand
TGAAGCTCGTTGCACTAGCTCCCACGACCGAGGAATTTCATCGAGCAACGCTTGTCTTCATTGGGCGGGTTTCGCGCTTAGCGAGTGCACAAGTTCCGAAGTTACGCGGCCCGTTCATCGAGGGATTTTTTCATAAGTTCCCCGGCACACCGGTATCGACCGTGAAATCCACGATACCTTGTAGCACGAAAGTGCGTGCCGACATCGTTGACTTCACTGCCCATTTGCGGGGCCGGGACGGTGTCGGAACCGCGTACTTTGTTAGAGGAGCGGGGCAACCGATTTTTATCGCGATGGCATACGGTTATTCCGCACCTCCACCGGCAGCGGACATCACGCAGATGCTGGCGTGGTTTTGTCCGCTCGTCAATGCGGGGAGCGCAATGCCGATTCCTAACCCGTCGCCCGCTTCTTCGCCGATTGCGTCGGCGGCGTTGGCGTCGCCGACTCCCATAGCGACGGCTCCGGTCGCTACGCCTGCTGCGGGTGCTACGCCCGCTGCGGCAGCTTCGCCGCAAGCGACGATGCAACCGATCTCGGCGTTCATGCAGGTGCCCAAGGGGTGGAGGCTCGACCGCCGTGTGCGCGTGCTCTCGGCGCTAACGCAGATCCGCTTTCAAGCGGTGAAGGCCTACGCCGGTGGGGTCGAATCGATCAACGTGACGGAATCCAACGGGCCGCATGCAGGAACGCTTTCCGACGGCGTGACGCAGGCGCTAGGATTGCTAAAACATTTCGGAACGAAGTTTCATTTGATCTCGAGCCGATCGAGTTTCGTCTGCGCCGGCACACGCCCGGCCTGGCGGTTACACTATCGAATCGATCTCGGTGCGATGCACCTTTTGACGTTTCAGTATATCGCGATGTCGCCGCACGGATCGTTCGGTGCCGCAACCTATATGCGAACTGCCGGGAACGCTGCCGACCCCGAGGCTCTGGCCGCTCTGGGCACGTTCTGTCCGCAAGATTTCGTTGCTCCACCGGCCATACCGGTGATAAACGTGATGCCGGGGCTGCGCGCTCCGCTGCCCGTCGGTTGGACGCTAGCCGGGTCGGGGATTGGAATGACACCAGGATCGCACGTGCTCGCTTCGGCGTCGAAAAAACTCGCGGGCGGCACGTCGGAATCGTATCTCACTACCGCCGTCTCGTTGCGGCAATTCGGCGATGTTACCGGCAAGCCGATCCCGTTGGAGACGGTCGCCCAGTTTGTTACGAAAGGCTTGCTCGCGATGTTCCCTGGATCGACGGTCGTCTCGTCGGCAAAGGTCGCCGGTTGCGGCGGCAGCGAATCGCAGTGGCAGTTCGAGGTTCGGACCCCGATGTCGTTTCTTATCGAACGGATCGCTCAACGTAACGGCCAACTGGTCGCCGACGTCTACGCGCGCCCGATTGCGATGTTGCAGCCCGACCCCGCAGCGCAGACCGCCATCGATGCGCTCTGTCTCACCCCGTCGGTTGCTTCGATAATGAATCCATAATCGCGTCCTAACCTCCGCCTGGTACGGTCGTCGCAGGAATGGAGGCCTCGTGATGATTCGCAACTCAATGACTTTTCGGATCATGCTTCCGACGGCAATCGCGTTTGCCGTCGGGATTTCGATTGCGGTTCTTGGGCTGATCTATGCTGCGGGAACCGCCGAGTACAGCTTCTTAGCACGGCAGGGGGCAGCGGCCGCAAAAGCGCTCCTCGCGTTAGCGACGAACGACGGTAATGCCGAGCTCGCGTACGGACAGTTGAGCTTCCCGGGCTATCCCGGCTGGAAAAACGGCGGAAATGAGGCGTTGATTTCGCAGTCGGCCTCCCTCTCCGGCGCCGATGTTTCGATCTTCGCGCGCCAAACCGACGGAAGCTGGGTTCTCGACGCCTCGTCGATGAAGAAGCACGGTTCGTTTATCGTTACAGCGTCGATCCCGCCGAAAATCGCCGAGGCCGTATCGCGGGGAAAGAAGTTTCAGGGCGATGTGGGCATTGCCGGAACCGATAGCTTTGCCGTTGCGGCACCGGTGTTCGATGCAAAAGGGAACGTTGTCGGTGGCTATGTAGTCAGCTATCCGCTGCGCGGCCTAACGCGAATCGTAGCGCTCGTCGTCTCGGGTGTGGCAGGGGCGATGTTGTTGATTTTTGCGGCTACATTTACGGTATTCGCTCTCGGGATTCGTCGCTTACGGCGAGGTGCGGCTCGTCTTCGCGTGGCCGCCGCTACGTTGTCGCGCGGGGAGTTCGATCTCGGCGATCTCGGCGAAGTTGACGGCGAATTACGCCCCGTAGCCGTTGCGTTTGAAGAGATGATCGAATATCAGCGAGCGATTGTAGCCGCGTCCGAGGCTATGGCTCGAGGTGATATTGAGGCCGAAGTTGTACCGCAAAGCGAGCGGGATCGGCTGGGCGTTTCCTTGGACCTCATGTTGGGAAACATTCGCTCCATTCTCGAAGGTGTAAAACAAGCCGTTGACGTCCTTGCGCCGTCGGCAAACGTCCTCCAGCAAAACGTAGGACACGTTCGAGAACAGGCATCGGCGGCCGTTACCTCGGTTACCGATTTGGCTACCGCGCTCCGCGATCGCGTGCGCGAGGCATCGGCCTCGCAGGCGATCGTCGGTGAGTTTGCCCTCGGTGTTGAAGGCATTGCGCGCGGTGCAGCAGATCAGGCCCTGCAGACGCGTTCTGCGAGTGGAGAGATGGATTCGCTGAGGGAGCAGGCTCGTGAGGTCGTGGCTCAGGCGACTTTGCTGTTGAACGCCTCTCGTCAGAGCGCGCTAGGAGCGGAAAACGGGGTTGACGTTGTTGCGAAAGCGCTCGATGCGCTTGGGAAAACAAATTCCTCTACCGGCGAAGCTGCTGTAGAGATGGCCGCGTTGACCCGACTTTCATCGGAGATCGGGTCGATCTTAGAGAGCGTTGAATCGATCGCGGAGCAGACGAATTTGCTCGCTCTCAACGCCGCAATCGAAGCCGCACGCGCCGGCGATCATGGCCGCGGATTTGCGGTTGTTGCAGCCGAAATCCGAAAGCTCGCAGAGCGAAGCGCCGACGAGAACCGTCGCATTACCGCTCTCATCAACCAGGTGCAGTCACACGTTTCTTCCGCAGGGGTAGCCGTTAGTTCGGCGGAGAGTCGGGTCGTCGAAGCGACCACACAGTCGTTGGCTGCCTCGGAGGCCCTCCACGCGATCGCCGAGAGCGTACGTGTCGCTGCGCTCGGCACCGAGCGGATCGACGGTGCATCGGCGGCTATGCTCGCAGCAACCGAACGTTCGACATCGGCGATGCAAGCGATCTCGGTGGTAGTAGAACAAAATAGTGCGTCGACGGAACAGATGGCCGCACAAGCGCGGGAGCTCGCGTCGACGATATCGGACATCGCGCAGTGCTCGCGGAGCGACGCCGAGAGGGCTGACGGCATTGCTCGCGCATCGGCCGCGCTCGAATCCCGTTTTGAAGAGTTGTTGGTTCTCGCCGGTAACCTCGATGGGACCGCCGAGCAGCTGCATTCGATTCTCGAAGAGTTTGTCGGAGGACGTCGGGAGATCGTCACCCGGCTGGCGCTCAACTAAAGAGTCGTTTGAAGAAAGGATAAAAATCGGGCCCGACGTTCTTGCGAACGGCGGGCCCGAACATGGTTGCGGGGGCGAGATTTGAACTCGCGACCTTCGGGTTATGAGCCCGACGAGCTACCGGACTGCTCCACCCCGCGCCGGAACTCCATGGATTCTAGCATACCGTAGCGAACCCTTGTGCGACCGATGTTGGAGTTCGAACCGCAAGAATCGCTCGTCGCGCGCATCGCGGCGCTGCCGAAGATCCACCTGCACTGCCATCTCGAGGGAACGCTGCGCGAGAGCACCTTCCTCGAACTCACCGAACGTGATGGGCTCCCGACGCGCTACCGCCCGGGTGCGCTCGCCGAGGGGGAAGACCGTTCGCCGCGCGAGCCCGGGCAGGTCTATGCGTTCGCCGATTTTTCCGAGTTTCTGCTGCTCTTTGCCGCCGTCTCGCGCGCCCTCTCGCGTCCCGAAGATTATGCGCGTCTCGCCGAGGAGTTCGCCGCCGATGCTTTGCGGCGCGGCGTCGCCTACGGTGAACTCTTTATCTCGCCCTCGGTCTGGCGCTTCTTTCACCCCGAACTCGACCTTCGGGCCTGCATGGAAGCGATCTACGAGGTCTTCGCCCGCATCGAAAGCAGCCACGGGGTTGCCTTCCGCACGATCGTCGATCTCACGCGGAACTTCGGCGCCGCCAGCGCTCTCGAGACCGCTCGCTTCGCCGCATCGGCGACCGAGCTCGGAGTGATCGGCGTCGGGCTCGGCGGCGACGAAGCGCGGTTCCCGCCCGAGCTCTTTACTGATGCCTTCGCCTTCGCTCGCTCCGAGGGGCTCCACGCGGTCGTCCACGCGGGTGAAGCGGCGGGCGCCCAGAGCGTGCGCGCGGCGGTCGAGCACCTCCGGGCCGAGCGCATCGGGCACGGGATTCGTGCCGTCGAAGACCCGGCGGTGCTGGCCATGCTGCGCGAGCGAGAGATCGTGCTCGAGATCTGCCCGACCTCGAATCTCCGGACCGGGGTGGTGAGCGCGCTCGAAGCGCATCCACTTCCCGAACTGCTTGCAGCGGGGCTTCGGGTGATGATCGACGACGACGATCCGGCGATCTTCGGGGCGCATATCGACCAAGAGTATCTCGCCTTTGCCCGGCTCGCCGGTGAGCCGGCCCTGCGCGGCTGCATCGCAAACGCAATCGAGGCCTCGTTTGCTCCGCTCTCGCTAAAACGCTCGCTCGAAGAACGGCTCCGCTCCACGGAGTAACGCGGGCGGCGTCGAAGCCAAGCCGCTATGTCAGGGCACAGTCACTTCGCTGAATCGGTCGAGGAGTATCTCGAAGCGGTCTACCGACTCGAACGAGAGGGGGACGGTGTGAGCACCGGTGCGCTCGCTTCGTCGTTGGGGGTCGCGCCGGCCTCGGTCTCCGGCATGCTGAAAAAACTCGCGAAAGACGGGCTCGTCGAGCCGGTCGCGCGCGGTACCGTCAAGCTGACGCGCGAAGGGCTCGCCGTCGCGGTTCGCGTCGTCCGCCGCCATCGAATCGCCGAATGTTTTCTCGTCGACGTGCTGGGGATGCCGTGGCACGAGGTGCACGCCGACGCATGCATGCTCGAACATGCAATCTCGGCGGGCGTCGAAGAGCACTTGCAACGCTTGCTGAAGAATCCGGAGCGCTGCCCGCATGGCATGCCGATCCCACCGAGCGATTTGAGCGACCCGATTCCGCGCGGCGAACCGCTTGCGCGCGCGGAGAGCGGCGCCGCGCTCTCCATCGTCGGCGTTACCGAAGAGGTGCCGGAGATATTGCGGTATCTCGCCGAACTCGATCTCAAACCGGGTCGGCATCTGCGCGTGCTTGCGCGGGCTCCGCTCGGCGGCCCGTTGACGATCTCGGGAGATCGCGGTGAACTCGCGATCTCGTTAGAACTCGCGCGCATGCTCCTGGTCGAACCGGCAGGCGCCGCCGGCTAATGCCGTCTCGCCCCCGCTTTACTCACGCAATCGTCGTGGTTTGCGTCGTTGTGTTCTTTTGGGAGATCGCAACGATGGGTGCCGGGATTCTCACCGGCAGCGTGACGATTCCACAGATCGATAACGCCGGCGCATTGGTACCCGCGTTGGTGCAACAAGGGCAATGGTGGCGTATCGTAACGAGCGCATTCCTCCATGCCTCGGTGCTGCACATCGGGCTCAATATGTATTCGCTCTGGATACTCGGCCGCTTCATCGAACCGATCCTCGGGACGCCGCGCACCGCGCTGGTCTACACGCTCTCCCTGATCGCTTCGGGGCTCGGCGTCACGTATTTGAGTTTCGGCAATCTCTACGATCCGACGCTCGGTGCAAGCGGCGCGATCTTCGGCATCTTCGGCGCGCTCTTCGCGATCGGTTTACGGAACGGCCCGGCCGGGCTCCAACTCGTCCGCGCAAATCTCGGCATCTTATTGCTCAATCTCGTTTTCACATTCACGTTCCCGGGAATATCGAAGCAAGCCCACGTCGCCGGGCTCCTGACGGGTTTTCTTGCGACGTTGGCGATCTATCGTCCGCTGCGCCCGGTCCGCGCGCAAGTAACCGATGCTTTGACGGGTGAGGCGCTCGAATCGACGCTCGAAGAAGCCGAACAGCAACCTCGCCGGTGAATCAACCCCCCGGTATCGAAGAGATCTTCGCCGTCGGCGGATCGCTCGCGCGCGAACTTCCCGGTTTCGAACCGCGTCCCGGGCAACTCGAGATGGCACGCGCGGTGGAGGCGGGCTTCGCAAATGGCTCGCATGTGTTGGTCGAGGCGGGTACCGGCGTCGGCAAATCCTTCGCCTACTTGGTGCCCGCGTTGCGGAGCGGAAAGCGCGTCGTTATATCGACCTCGACGATCACCCTCCAACAACAACTCTTCGGCAAGGATATCCCGATGGTCGCGCGCGCGCTCGGCGTGGAGCCGCGCGTCGTGCTGCTCAAAGGACGTTCGAATTATCTCTGCCGCGAGAAATGGGAGCGAGCCCGTGGCGATCTCGCCCTCTTCGAGCGCCCCGAGATGGCGAAGTTGCGGCGCTGGGCGAACGAAACGACGACCGGCGATCGCTCCGACGTACCGTTTCGTCTCGACGCATTGCTCTGGGAGCGCTTCGATGCCGACGGCGACGATTGTATCGGGGAGGCCTGCGCGCATTTCGACGATTGCTTTTACTATCGCCGACGCCGCGATGCCGAAGCGGCCGATATCATCGTCGTCAACCACGCGATCTTCTTTATCGATGCCTTCGTCGGCGGGCTGCTGCCCGCCTACGATTACGCGATCCTCGACGAAGCGCACACCTGCGAAGATATCGCGATGAACGTTCTTACCGCCTCGCTTTCACGGCGCAGTATCGAACGCACCTTTCGCCGTCTGCGGCGCTACTTTACGTTACCCACGTCGCTGACGTCGCAGGTGGAGGAGCGCTATCGCGAGCTGAGCGAGCGTCTTGCCGGGAGTGGAGGCGGGAACGGAAACGAATTGCTGCGGCTCGACGAACGCCCCGAGGTTGCCGCCGACCTCGATCGGCTGCGCGACGAGCTCTATCATCTCGAGAACTGGATCGCCGATAACGGCGCCTCGGCACTGAAGCGCCCTCCGCGCGGCGATCTCGAACGCGAAATGCGGATCGCCGGAGCGGTAAAGTCGTTGGCGGCGCAAGCCGAGGTCGTCGATCGATTGCTCGCCGTCGACCAAGATGCGATTCGCTGGGCTCAATCGTCGCCGCACGGTAGCGATCTGCACTGCACGCCATTCGACGCAGCACCGATTCTGCGCGATCTCCTCTTCGCGCGTACTCCGTGCCTGCTCACCAGCGCTACGCTTGCGCTCGGCGGTGATTTTAGCTACGTGCGGACTCGCCTGGGTATCGATCTCGCCGACGAGTTGGTCGCCGATTCCCCATTCGATTATCGCGAGCAGGCGCGGCTTTTCGTTGCTCCTGCCGATCTCGAACCCGACGACGCGGATTTCGTCGTGCGTGCCTACGCGTTGCTGGAAGAAGCGCTCTCGTACTCGCGCGGACGCGCGTTCGTGCTCTGCACATCATTTCGCCGCGCAGCGGAGTTCGGCGAACGTCTGCGCGCGAGCGGCCTGCACCCGGTGGAGATTCAGCGTCCGCGCGGCGGGCTCGACCGCGATGGATTGCTCCGCTGGTTTGCAAGCACGCCCGGTGCGGTGCTCGTGGGAACGCGAACCTTTTGGGAGGGAATCGACATGCCCGGCGAGCGCCTGAGCTGCGTCGTTATCGACCGCATCCCCTTCGCGCAGCCCGACCATCCGGTGCTTGACGCACGCGTCCAAGCGCTCCGCGAGCGGGGTGAGGATCCCTTCGCGCGGCTCCAAATACCGGCGGCGACGATGTTGCTCAAGCAGGGTTTCGGTCGACTGATTCGTGCGCGAAGCGATCGCGGCGCCGTGCTCGTCCTCGACGGACGATTGCAGGGAAAAGGATACGGTAAGCGCATGATCGCAGCGTTGCCGCCGGCGAGGCGCATCGCTCATCTCGATGAATTACGGGAGTTCTTCCAAACGTGACACGATCGACGACGCTCTACCGCACCTTCGGGTTGCTTTTGCTTCTCGTTTTCGGCCTCGCACCGCTGCGGGTTTATGCCTGGGGAGAGAAGGGGCACGAGATCATTAACGATCTCGCCGCTGCAAATCTTCCCGCCGAGTTGCCGGCGTTCGCGCGCACGCAGGCCGCACGCCGCGAATTACGCTATCTCGGCCCCGAGATGGATCGCCTGAAAGGTTCGGGGCGATCGTGGGACGCGGACCGCGACCCCGGCCACTATCTCGATATCGATGACAGCGGGAAGATCGCCGGCATCGTCGCGCTATCACACCTGCCGCCGAGCATGGCGGCGTACGAGACCGCCCTGCTGGCTGCGAGGACGACGCCCTATCGCGTCGGTTATCTGCCCTATAGCATCGCCGATGGGTGGGAACAACTCCGCACCGATTTTGCGCTTTGGCGCGTCGATCGTTATGAAGCGCAACACGCAATGACGGCGGCCGCACGCTCGCGTGCCGCCGCACACGAGCGTTTGCGAGCGACGCTCACCTTGCGCGATATCGGGGTCTGGGGGCATTTTGTCGCCGACGGTTCGCAGCCGCTCCACGTCACCACCCATTTTAACGGCTGGGGAAGCGGGCCCAACCCAGAGCATTTTCCGCAGCTTCGCGGGATTCACTCGCAGTTCGAGAGCGCATTCGTCGATCGGTACGAGAACGAACGCCTGGTCCAGCGTGATATTCCCCCGTACCACGCACTCGATCCGCAGCACCGCATCTCGCAAACACGGCTCTTAGCAATCGTCGGCAGCTATCTCCGCGGAACCAATGCTGCCGTCGTGCCGCTCTATCGCATCGCTGCCGCCGGTGGTTTCTCTAACGGCAGCGCCCAGGCGCGTGCATTTACCGCGACGCAACTCGCTCGCGGTGCGACGATGCTAAGGAATCTTATCGCGTATGCCTGGGAGGATAGTCTCAACGAAAAAATCGGCTATCCTGCAGTCTCCGTCCGTGCCGTCCTCTCTGGCCGCGCCAGCATGCCGCGATAACGCTTCTTAAGGGAGTCATCATCTCCGTTAAGTAGCGAATCACCGCCCCTTAAGATCGACGCGATAGCGTGAAGCGGGAATGGAGCATACATTCCGCTCCACGCTATTTTGTCATCATAGGGGTAATCGTTTGTGAAGAGA
>JAJYHP010000075.1 GCA_021784715.1 bacterium | reverse complement strand
AGCGTAGCAGCCGTATCGAGGCGGCAAATCGCGGCGCGCATCAAGGCGCGCGATCCCTCGATACGATGGCTTTGCCATCTACTCGGGATGACATGGAATCGTCGCCCCTACGATGCGCGCTTGCTGGATCTCGTCTAGATGTGGTCGGTACTCCAGACGGGATCGCCGACTCCGCCGATCGCTGCGGCGCGCACCCAGGCGTGTGCCGCTTTGGAGATCGGTGCGACCATGAAGATCGCGTCGCTGCGCCGCCGGATACTCCCGCGTGGAAGATGCTTTCGCACCGGTTCCGGCGGAAGCCAACCGACGATGCGGCGGAGATCGCCCGCGGCCGAGCGCAAGAACGGCGCGAGGATATCGCGCTCGCGCTCGTCGCGCAGCCCAAGCTCGTCGACGATAAACGAGTCGTGCTCGGGGCTGCGCACGCCGGTGACGTAGGCATCGACGCGCGTGCCTTCGCGCAGCACGAACGTCAATGCGTCACCGTTGGGATGCTCCGATCCGTGTCGCGTGCGTAGATAGAGCCATTCCCAATAGAGCGGGGTGCGTGTGAAGCTCCAAGGGCGCATCCGCTCGTGGCGCACGAACGAACGCCGAATGGAGGCGAGGTCCTCCGGCGTCGCATGCTTCATCGTCATGCGCGCGTGCGGTAGATCGTCGGCACGCAAGGAGAAGACGCGCGACGGGAAGGCGACGAAACCGAGCGATTCATAAAATGCCGGTGCGATATCGCTGAAAAGATAGAGGGCATCGATTCCAGCTGCATGCTCGCGATCCATAAGGCTGGCGAGCATCGCACTCGCATAACCGCGCCCTCGTAACTCGCTCGGAGTAAAGACCGCACCGATCCCGACGGCTTTCAACGTCCGCTCGCCGATGCGAATATCTCGCTCGTAGCGCTTGCAGCTCGCCGCGAGCGCCGCGCCGTCGTAGAGGCCTACGGTGGAATAGTGACGACGCCCGTATCCGCTCGCTGCAAGTTCGAGCGTGTGGCGCGCGTACGTTTCGAGATCGCGCCCCGCCGCCCAGAGCGGAGCGGTGAGCGGCAGCACTTCGCGAGCGTAGGTCGAGGGGGCGATCGAGCGTAAGTGCGGCGTCATCGGCGGCATTCCTCGAGAAACTCCGGCGTATTAATGCCGCGGGTCGGCCGGCCCGAAGCGGTCAGGAGAAGAGCCGACCGCGCGCGCGAGCGGGCGAATGCAAAGAGGCGACGCTCCTGTTCGATATGGCGCTCCCGCAATTTAAGGCGGTAATTGACGTAAGCGTGTTTTACGGCTCGGGTACTGCGGAGACCGCCGGCATTCTCGCGCGCCGCAAGTCCGTAGGTCGGTGTAAACAGGAACGCCGGCGGCACGTAGTAGGTCGGGAAGGCTCCCGCTTGCAACGAGGGGATCGCAACGGCTTCGAACGAGAGGCCGATCGCCGCATCGATCTCGGCGATCGTGACGACTCCGGCGCGCTCGCGATATGGGATCTCGGTGCGCTCGCGCTCGTCGACTTTTCTGAGGTGCTCGCAGAGCGCGCGGAGCGCCGCGAGCCCATCGCCCGCATCGCACGCGGCGATTCGCGTCGCCAGCACCTCGAGTGCGAGAAGGCGAGAGCGCTCCCGAGCATCGGATGGCTCGCCCAACGGCGCGAGTCCATCCTTCCATATTTGCGCGATTGCATCGCTCAGCGGCATCGTTGCGACGAGTCGTTGCGCCTCCCGGTGAAACGCTCGCAGCCACGCAACGCGCGTGCGCGCGAGTTCGCCGAGCAATGGATCGACCGCTCCGAAGAGAACGTTATCGCCCAGGCGGAGCGCTTTCGGACGGTCGTCGTCGGTCGTGCGTTCGCTTTCGCCAAAAAGCGAGTCTTGGCCGCTCGCGCCTTTCCCGCAAAGAATGGCGATCGTCGCGTCGGAGAGCGCCATGCGACGCCCTTCGAGAATGCGCAATAACGCATCGTGTGCGAACGGATCGGCGATCCAGGTGAGAAGAGCGAACGCGTCGAGGATCTCCCGCAGCCGGAAGAGCCGGCATCTGCCCGCGCGCGAGGTTGCGATGCCGCGTTCGTGGAGCGCCGCTTCGAAGCGTGTCGCATCGTCGAGATCGCGCAAGAGCATCGCGCACGCTTCGGGAGCGGTGCCCGCCTCGATGCGCTCGGCGATCCAGCTTGCCACGCGTTGCGCTTCGCTCTCTCGATTCGGGCAGCGTTCGACGGTGGGACGTATCGCGGCGGACGCGAGCTCGGGAAGGCGTTCCTCGGCGGCATCGGCGAGACGTTCGATGCGCGCTCCTTGCAGCGGACGATGGGCGCCATCTTCGTTGCAGGCGAACGTCGGTGGACGCTTCGATCCTCGTGCCAGGGCGCTAAGAAAATCGTGCGCGCGTTCGTCGCAGTGCTCCGCGTCGTCGATGAAGAGTGCGTCGTATGGCAGCGTGGTCCGAATTGCGGCACTGCTTTGATTGCGTAACCATGCCGTCGCGCGTGCGAGGGCCGCACACGCGTCGGCGAGACGCTCGCTTTCGACCGTCGCTTCGTAGCGTGCGTAGAGCTCGGCGAGGATTTTTGCAAGATCGAGCTCGCGATGATATTGCCGAAGCAGTTCTTCGGCGTCGGCGTCGGCGTCGAGCGAACTCCGCGCCGCATCGTTCACATACGCGAGCAAGGCCGGGGAACTGAGATTCGGGGGATGGGCGTAAAATGCGGTCGCTCCCTGCGCGGCACGTTCGACGACATCGCGCGGTGAGATTTCGGCGCGGCGGAGCCGT
This sequence comes from bacterium, assembly GCA_021784715.1. Next base: position 6,511 of record JAJYHP010000075.1, on the reverse strand, counting down.
TGCACGAGCGCCCACGCATGTTCGAGGAAGCGCTCGGGGGAACGCAACTCGGCGACTTCGATGTGAATCGAGGCCTCCGGCGGAGGCCAGGTTCCGTCGAAGAGCGGAGCGGCGGCGCGTTCGAAAATTCCATACGCAGAGGTCTCGTCGATGAAGCGGAGGCTCGGTTCGGCGATCGCTGCAATCTCGGCGGCGAGCTCGCCGATCTCGACGACGGAAAGCTCGGTCGCCCCTTCGAGCAGCGCGCGCGTTCTCAGGGCCGCGGCGCTTCCGCTACCGATGCCGATGAGGAGAACGTTCCCGCTTCGCGAGGCTTCGGCGGCGAGCCGAACGAGGCGCGTGGTCTTTCCGCCTCGAGCGCCGGCGCGAATGACGACCGGTTGGATCGCTGCGTCGTTCATCGCGAAAAGCGCTCGGGCTCGGCTTGCGGACGGGCGGTGCAGGAGAGCGTATAAATGCAGTAGGCGCAGGCCTCGGGATCCTCGCTGGCGGCGAAGCGATCGATCCGTTCGCTACGGATCTCGTCGCCGATCTCGACCATGCGGTCGCGCGCGCGCTCGAGATCGAGGATCGAAATCGTTCCGCGGGCTCCGTTATCGCGAGGCGTCGCGCCCGCGCCGACGACCTCGAGTTCGATCGGCGCGATCGGGACGCTATGTTCCTTCAACGGCAGTAACGCAAGGCGCGATACGCGTTCGCCCGCGAGTTCTTGCGACCAATAATAAAACGGCAGTTGAAAATCCTCGAAGCGACGTACGCGCTCGCGGTATTCTTTGGCGCTCTCGGCTATCGAACCGGTTTTATAATCGATGACCGCGATGCTGCCGTCGAGGTCGAGGCGATCGAGGCGATCGATGAAGCCGACGAACTGATGCCCCCCGATCGTCGGCGCGACGCGCCGTTCGATGCCGACAACCTCGAAGGGGAGTTGCCGCGCCCGCTCGCAGAGCCATTCGATATAGCGGGCTGCGGTTCTTCGGGCGCGTTCCTTCTGTAACTCGACTTCGACAACCGTGGCGAACGTCGAACGCGCGCGGTCGAAGGCGGCGACGATCAGTGCGTCGAGCCGCGGCGCCATTTCGGCGCGAAGCTGTTCCGTCGGGCGAGGAAATTCGGCGTGAAAATTCTCGAGCGCGGCATGGAATGCCGTTCCATAGCTCGCCGCCGGAGAATCGGGCTCTTCGACGGGATCGCAAACGTAGCGGAAAAACCAACGTCGCCGACAATCGACGAACATGTTGAGCGCCGATGCGCTGAACGGTCGGTTCGGCGTCGCAACGGGGCGGGCCGGTTCGGGCGGAAGTGCGCCGAAGGGCAGCTCGGTTGGAAGCGAGGCGAAGGAGCGTTCCGGGGCTGCGGGCTGCGGCGCTTCGAGCGCGATCAGGAGCGGCTGTGGATCGCCCATCGCTTGGGACTCGCGCGCCGCATGCTGCCACGCCGCAAACGCATCGCGCTCGCCTCCGACGAACGGAGGGGCAGCTTCGTCGAGCGCAGTGAGAGGGCGTTCGTCCGCTCGAGCGAGCGCGATTGCGGCCGCCGCGGAGATCGGCGAGAGCGCTTTGTGCGCGAGGAGCAGACGTTCGAGCGCGGCTCGGTCGCTACGGTGCGACCACGCGATCGCGTCCTGCTCGATCGTGGGGCGGAGCATTGCAAACTTCACGTCGCGCTTAGGTTTCAGGAAGAGGCTTCGTCCCCTCCCGCGAAGTGCGCCCAAAAGCGAGGTCCTCTGTCATGAAACGAATTGTCGTCGGTATCAGCGGTGCGAGCGGAAGCGCATACGGCTATATGGCGCTCCAAGCGCTTCGCGCGATCGGCGGCGTCGAAACGCACCTCGTGCTGAGCGCGGCGGCGCAACGTACCATTTCCTTGGAAACCGATCTCGCGGTCGAAGATTTTCACGCGCTCGCCGATGTGGTCTATCGCGATGACGATCTCGCCGCAGCGATTTCCAGCGGTTCGTTTTTAACCGACGGAATGATGGTGGTACCCTGCTCGATGAAGAGCGCGAGCGCGATCGCGTATTCGCTCAACGATAATTTGCTCGCGCGCGCAGCCGACGTATGCCTCAAGGAGCGCCGTCGCACCGTTCTCGTCGTGCGCGAAACGCCGTTGCACCTCGGCCACTTGCGCACGCTCGCACAACTGGCGGAGATCGGCGCGACGATTCTCCCTCCGGTTCCGGCGCTCTACGCAAATCCCCGCAGCGTCGACGATATCGTGGCGCACACCGTCGGAAAGGTACTCGATCAATTCGGGATTCCCAACGAACTCTTCAGGCGTTGGCGGACGCCAGAAGTCGTTCCGCCAGCGCAACGTCGCTAACGCGGTCGACGTTCACGGCAAACTCGGCAAACGGCGAAGGAATCGCGCGGACCGAGGCGCCGACGATCTCGCTCGCCCGTGCTTGCGCGCGATCGATGCTGAGCCGGCCGAGCGCGTAACGGAACAATAAGCCCCACCCGAAAAGCCCGGCGAGCCGCAGCGGCGATTTGCGCGCGGCGCCGAGCCGCTCGATGAAGTCGTCGAGCCGTGGCAACGCGCGCGGCTTCAGCGCGATCGCGCCGCCGCCGCAGTACCGCCCATCGCTCATGCGCGCCCAGGTGTGCGGCACTTCGGGAAAGCGTCGCATGTGGGTGCCGTACTCAACGCACCCATAGCCGATATCGGCATCGGCGTCGCGCGCTCGCTCGATAAAATCGTCGACCGCCGCAACGGAGAGCATCGGAAGATCGCTCGTCCAGATCGCGACGATTTCGTCGGGGGGCAAGCCCTCCAGCCCCGATCGAAGCGAGTCGCGAATCTTCGCGCCGTCGGGGACGCACTCGTCGGCGAGCGCGAGTGCGGGGTGCCCGGCGGCGCTTGGCGGGGCGACGACGCGTATGCCGCTCACCGCGTTCGATGCTTTCAGAGGAGCGAGCGTTCGCTCCAGCAGCGTGCGCCCCGCGATCAGCGCGAACGCCTTATTCGCGGCGCCGGGAGTTTCGGCGGCAATGGCATCGTGCGGCCCACCGGCGAGGACGACGCACCTCATGCCGAGGCTCCCTTCCACGATGCGCCGGATCGAAATTCGGCGACGAACCGTCGATACTCCGGCGGCAACGCGATCCGTTCGGCGCTCGCTTCCGCCTCGCTTCGCCGCTCGAAGAGTGCGAAGAGGCTCGATCCCGAACCGGCGAGGAGCGCGCGCGCGGCGCCCGCCGCCTCGATCGCCGCTGCCGCGCGCGCGATCTCCGGGTGCCGGGCGAGGGCGTCGTCGTGAAAATCGTTCGCGAGCAGACGCTCGATCTCGGCGAAATCGCCGCGCTGGAGCGCCGCAACGGCGCGGATGCCGACGCTCTCGTTCCGCGGGCGCTGCGGGCGTTCGCGCTGGTCGAGGCGACGATAGGCCTCGGCGGTAGAGATTGCGACCGGAGGCTTCACGACGAGCGCGGCCCACGATGGTATCGCGCCGACCGGCGTCACGCGTTCGCCGGTTCCTTCGACGAGCGCGCCTCCTTCGACGAGAAAGAACGGTACGTCGGAGCCGAGCGAGCGAGCGATGGCGAGCTCGTCGCGGCTCGGCAACGCTCCAAGCGCACCCGTGCGAGCCGCGAGCAGTACGGCGGCCGCATCGCTCGAGCCGCCACCGAGCCCTGCCTGCGTCGGAATCCGCTTGCGGAGTGCGATGCGGGCGGCGCGGACGCCGATCGCGCGTGCCGCGCGCAGGACGAGGTTCTCCTCGCCGGCGAGCGCCGAATCGTCGCAAACCAACGCGAGCTCCTCCGCGGGTTCGATCTCGATCTCGTCGCAGAGATCGACCGGCACCATGAGCGAGCGCAGGGCGTGATAGCCGTCGGAGCGCTTTCCCAGCACCTCGAGCGTCAGGTTGATTTTTGCCGGAGCCGTGAGAAGCGAGCGATTCATCGTCGGAGTTGACGATTGTCGAAAGAGCGCGGGCTTCCTGGGCGAATAGAGCCGCTATGCGTTCGAGTTTCGATGCCCAGCGGAATGAATTCTGCGCCTACGTCATGCACGAACGTGAGACGCCGTACGGGCTCTTGCTCGGTAATTTCAAGTCTTACGCGCAATCGACGGCGAAAGCCGGCGTCCGCGGGCTCTGGGACGCCGATAGCGATCGCATTATTTTCGGCACCCATCAAATTGCGTATCGGCTCCGCGACGTCGGCGTCACCTACTTCCCGCACGAAATCGAACGCACGTTTACGTTTCTTCCCTACGCGCAACTTTCGGAATTTACGTTGGGCGAGCGCATACACATAACTGAAGCGTTCTACGTTCCGCACGGGCCGAAGTTCGACCGCAGCGTCGCCTTCGTCGTCGATCTCACGCTCTACAATCCCGGAGATGGCGCGGTGGAAGTCGCGGTCTTCCCGTGGGCGTTGCTCGTCGGGCAACGATTTTACGGTGAGACCGAGGTGGATGTCGATGCGGGCGTCGTCGACGGCAGTATCCATGCGGTGAATTCCACGCTCGGAGCGCAACGGTGGTGGGGCGGATCGCGCGAGCCGTACGCCGCGACGGTCTCGGTTCGCGAACAGGCGCTGCTCGCGCAGATGCGCAATGGGACGTTGCTCGAAGAAGATGCGGCGGTCGAGGCCTTCGTCGAGGGCGGAGACGCAACGCGTACTTCGAGCGTTCGCGGGCGAATCTTCGGCGCGATGGAGTATCGTATCACCGTCGATCCCGGCGCGCGTTCGCTGCTGCGGCTCGCGGTCGTCTTTCATAAGGACGGCACGCTCGATCTGCGCCCTCGCTTCAACGATCTGCTTGCCGATTCGAAGGCGCTGCACGACACGCAACGCTATTTTGCGAAGCGACTCGCCGATGCGCGATTCCTCACTCCGTCGCAGCGCATATCCCGTGGTGTGGTTTGGGCGAAAGCGAACATGCTGCGGATCATCAAGGAATATCCGATTGGGTGGGGATCGACGAATTCGCCGCCCTCCGATATCTTAGTCTCGCGCGATACCTCGTGGTTCGTCCATGGGTTCGATTATTTTCTACCGGAGTTTAGCCGCGACGCGATCGAGGTTTTCAACCAACACATCGAAGCCAGCGGTCTGATGATCGAGTACGTTCGCGGCGTGAACGCCTATAAAACGGCGTACGACCTCAATATTAACGACGATACCCCGCTGCATTGCATCGCGATGCTCCACCATTATAATGCAACGCTCGACGAAGCGTGGGTGCGCTCGCGTCTGCCGATCGTGCGCCAGCTCGCCGATTACCTGCTCTCGCAGCGCGACGAGCGCGGCCTCCTGTTCGGCAAGGCGCAAGGCGTCGATATGTACGGTATCAGTTCGTGGCGCAACATCATCCCCTACTATCGACTCGACGGCGCGGTGACCGAGATCAATAGCGAAGGCGTCTTCGCCTTGGAGGCCGCGGCGATGCTCTGTGCGGTCGCGGGGGATCAAGAGGCGTGGCAGCGCTACTCCGACGAAGCGCAGTCGTTGCGCGAAGCGACGATGAATTATCTTTTCGACGACGATACCGGCGCGTTCGTTCTCAATATCGACCAGAACGGCGATTTCCAAGATAGCTTTACCGCCGATGAGATTTTCCCGGTCCTCTTCGACGTCGCCGACGCCGACGAACGCAAAGCGATTCTCAAGCGGCTCTCGGAGAGCGATTTCACGACGCCGGTTGGCCTGCGCACCATCTCTACCGCCGACCCGTGGTACTTCCCGTCTTTTGGCTTCGGCTTGCTCGGCGGCGTCTGGCCCGATCTCACGCTCTGGTACGTCGTCGCGCTGGCTCGCAACGGCGGTATCGACGAAGGCGTCGGATTTCTGGAACGCATCTACGAAGCGATGGAGGGCGGAAGCGCGCGCAACACCGTGCCCGGCGAGTTCGCGGAATGGTTCGACGGTGGATCGCTCACCAATCGCGGCATGTATCTCTCGCCGTGGACCGGCGCGAAATATCTCTGGGCGGTCGCGGAGACGGTCGGCGGATTCGACGGCTACCGCACGAGCGGGCGCCCGCATCTCAATCCGTTGCGCCCGAAGGGCTGGAACTGGGTCGCCGGCGTGAACGTGCGCTGGGGCGGGAAGCGCTGTACCTACGTCGTCGATTTCGAGGCGGAGACGATCTCCACGAACGCCCCGGATCTCTCGGCGGAGGAGCCCTATCGCATCGTCGACGCCGGGCGGGATGTCAGCGACGAAGTAACCCTCTCCCCGGTCGAGGTCGGCGCGGTCGCCTTCGAGGCTCCGAACGGGAGCGTCCGCATCTTCCTCCTCAACGACGACGAGCAGGATCGCGATGCGATCGTCGAGTTCCGCGGCAGCAGCCGTCATGTCGAGCTCGCGAAGGGCGCGATCGAGAGTATCCTTCTCGGCGGGCGCTAGCCCGAGGCGGGCGCGAAACGCCACCTCCGCGCTCCGGCGGCTGTTGTCGCTGAAGAAGGTTGCGCCCCCTGGTACGATAGGGGCCGACCCACAACCAGCGATAGGAGCGACCCGGTGGAACAGAAAGGTACTCTCACAGTCAAGCGTGGCCTGGC
>JAJYHP010000014.1 GCA_021784715.1 bacterium | reverse complement strand
TGACGACCATCGGGACTCCGGATCCCGGGCGCGTGCCGCTCCCGGCAAACGCGAGCCCAGGAAAACGCCGGTCGACCATCGGCGGGCGAAACGGCCCCATCTGATCGAGCGTATGGTCGGGGCCGAACGCCGCGCCGTGCATCAGCCCGAGTTCGCTCGCCCATTCTGCAGGGCCGCGCGTGCGCTCGACCTCGATAAACTCGCGCAGTTCGCCGACTTCGCGCTCCAGACGTGCGAAGATACGCTTTCGAAACGCATCGAGCTCCGCGCCGGGTAACACGGCGAGATTCGGCACCGGCGCCAGCACGAGCAGCGCGCTCCCATCGACGGGAGCCGCGCTGGCGTCGCGTGCGACCGGATTGTAGACGTAGAGAAGCGGGTCGTCGGGAAGATTCCCGCCGTCGAGTTGGGCGTACGCACGCCACGGATCCTCGGGAAGCAAAACCGTGTGGTAGGGAAGATCGACGTGCCGCCGCACGCCGAGATAGAGGCAGAGCGCGCTGTGACCGTACCGCATCGCCCGGAAGCGCGGCGGTTGTGCCCCCAAGAGGGCAAGCGACGGCTCGCGATCTGCAGCGACGACGATTGCATCGGCTTCGTAGATTTTCTCCGCAGTCGAAGCTCGCCAGGCTCCGCCGCTCGTGCGCTCGATTCGTTCGACGCGTTTTCCATACGAGAAGCCAACCCCTAAAGATCGCCCCGCCTCGACGAATGCATCGACGATACTCGCCATCCCGCCCGGTGCGAACCACACGCCATCGACCGCTTCCACAACGGGAAGCAAGGCATACATCGCGGGCGCTCGTAACGGCGAAGTGCCGAGATAGAGCGATTGGAAGGTCAACGCTTCGACGAGTCGGGGCGCGTGGAAAAATCGCTCGGTGAAACGTCGCAACGGAGCGGCGATCCACGGACGCATCCGGCCGGGGCGCGCGATCGTCGCTGCAAAAGCGAGCAGCGAACGATCGCGTTCGAGAACCTGCGCGCGCGCATCGAGATAGGCGCCGTGGACGCGCGCCAAGTAATCGAGGGCTTGGGGCGTGACGCCGGGCTCCATACGCTCGAACTCCGCGAGCGATAACGCGATATCGGAGTGCATCGCAAAACGCTCTCCGCCGGGCCAGCGCACTTCGTACCCCGGCTCCAAGCGCATCAATTCCAACGCCGCGAATCGCTCGCTTCCCAGTGCTTGCTCCAGCACGTCGATCATCACGACGAGCGTCGGCCCAAGATCGAAGCGATACTCGCCGCTGCTCCATGCCTGCGCGCGCCCGCCGGGGCGATCCGCGGCCTCGAGCACCTCGACCGCGACGCCGGCGCGCGCCAGGTGCAGCGCCGCGCTCAACCCGGCGAAGCCCGCCCCGACGACCAAGGCGGACTTCATGCCGAGCGCTCCGAACCGCGGGCCATGCCGATTCTCGAAAGCCTCCACGTCGTCGCCGGCGTTCTCTGGCTTGGGAACTTCGTCGTCACCGGGATCTGGGCCACGCGCGCCTTCCGTTCCGGTGACGCGCGCCTGCGGCGCTTCGCCGTCCGCGAGATTCTCTTCACGGATATACTCTTTACCCTCATTTTCGGAACCGCGGTCATTACCAGCGGGCTTGCGTTGGCCTCCCACCTCAATATCGACCCCTGGCGGACCCTCTGGACGCGCGACGCGCTCGCCATTGCCATCGGCAGCGGAGCCGTCTGGCTCGCCGTGCTCGTTCCACTGGAGATCCGAATGGAGCACCGCGCCCGCGCGGGCGACGACGCCGCGCTCGCGCGCCCCTTTCTAGCGTGGAGTATCGTCGGTTGGGCGGTCACGCTCGCGCTCTTCTCCATCATCTATTTCATGCTCGCGAAACCGGTGTAAGCGCGCACCCAACACCGAATCGCGCGGGCGATCTTCGCCGGGGTGCCGACGACCGCCCGACCGGCGTGCGGATCGAATGCGCGCCGCTCCACGACGTCGACGATTCCACCATAAATGTCCGCGGTAGCCAGCAAAGCCCACCGCGAGCCGTCATTCGGCACGCGCGCGGCGAGCACGAACGCTTCGCGATACCGACTTCGCGCTTGCTGCGCGATTTCGCGCATTACCTCGCGACGCCCGAGCCGCTCGACCTCGCGTTGCGGGAGATAGTAGCGCCCGCTGCGCTCGTCCTCGGCGACGTCGCGGAGAATATTCGTATACTGCATCGCGATCCCGAGACGCTCGCCGCGCGCGAGCGAATCGTCGTCGCTCGCACCGAGAATCGCCATCGAACAACGGCCGACGGTGCCCGCAACGGCCCGAGAATAGGTCTCCAATTCGGCGAACGTCGCGATCGGCCGCGGCTCGAGATCGCTTTCGCAGCCGGCGATCAAGGCCAGAATGTCGTCGAGGGCGATGGGAAAGCGCGCGAGCGCCCGAGCGACCGCAGCGGCCCACTGCACCCCGCTCGAAGGCTCTCCGCGAGCGACGGCAGCGAGCGCATCGCGTAGATCGGCGAAACCGGCACGCCGTTCTTCAAGCGTCGGCCCCGGTTCGTCGGCGAGATCGTCGGCACTTCGGAAGAGGCCGTATAACGCCTCGACCGCTTCGCGCTTCGCACGCGGAAGAACGCGCGTGCTAAAATAAAAGCTTTTCGCATGCGCGCGCATCACCTGCGCGCACCAGCGAACCGAGCGCGCGAGATCCTCCGATTCGTTCACGTCGATGGCTCTTTGCGCGAAGCTCACCCAAGCTCCTCGCAGATCCGTTCGACGCTCTGCACGGCACCGAGCGTCACGAGCGGAAGCCCCGTCGCCGGGCGCGTCGACGCTCCGACGAAGTAGCAATTTTTTAGGGTCGCATGCCGGTTATCCGGACGCATCGGACCGATCTGCAGAATATCGTGCGAGAGGCCGAACGCCGACCCGAAATTCAGCGAGAGCTCGTTTTGAAACTCCAGCGGCGTCCGCGAACGCACCCAACGAATACGCGACCGCAGGCCGGGTAAGCGTCGTTCCTCGACGATCTGTAGCGCTCGATCGACGATCGCCTCGCGCTCGCCCGCCCAGTCGACGACGCCGAGCAGCGACGGCGCGGGGACTAAGAGGTAGAGCGCCTCTTTTCCCGGCGGAGCCATCGTTGGGTCGCTGGCGCCGGGAGCACAGATATAGATCGCCGGGTCTTCGGGAATCCGTCCGCGCCGAAAAATATCGTCGCAGGTCGCGCGGAGATCGGCGGGCATAAGAAATTCGTGATGGAGCAGATCGTCGTATCGCTCCTCGAGCGCTGCGTACACGAGCAACGCCGACGGGGTATGGCGCATGCGTAACGATCGATGCTGCGGTTCGCCGAGCAAACGATCGTAGGCATACGGGAGATCGGCGTTGAGTACCACGGCGTCGCATGCAACGCGCTCGCCCTCGGCCGTGCGCACTGCGACGACGCTCCCGCCGTTGCGTTCCACTGCGGCAATCTCCGTCGCGTATCGTATCTGCGCCCCGTTGTCGCGCGCTGCACGGTCGAGCGCGCGCGGAAGCGCCCCGATCCCTCCTTGCGGAAAGAAAATGCCTTCACCGAGTTCGGTGAACAGGAGCAACCGATAGAGCAGCGGAGCATCGAACGGCGACATCCCGAGATACATCGACTGAAAGGAGAACGCACCCGCGACGCGCGGATCGCCGAAACTGCGCTCTGCCTGCGCGCCCAACCGACGGAAGGCACCGGTAGCGAAGAGCGCCGCGATTCGTTCTTTCGATAGAAAGTGCCGAAACGAGCGAATGCGTTCGCCGACGAAGAGGCGCCGCGAGCGCTGATAAGCGTCGGCTGCATCGGCGAGATACCGCAGAAAGCCGCGGCTCGAGCCCGGCGCAAAACGTTCGAGCGATCGCATCGTCTCGGAGAGCAACGGAGAGATCTCCAGCGTTCTGCCGTCGGCGTAATTCAGCCGATAGTTCGGGCGCAAGCGTTGCATCGGCACTTCTCGGTCGAAATCGCTGCCCCAAAGTGCAAAGGTCTCGCGATAGACGTCAGGCATGAACAACAACGTCGGGCCGAGATCGAAGGTAAAGCCCTCCTCGGTCATCGAGGCGGCACGCCCACCCGGGACGCTCTGCTTTTCGAAAAGGCTCACCCGATAGCCGCGATGCGCCAAAAGCGCCGCTGCGGTCAACCCGGCGACCCCGGCCCCGACGATAACGATATGTCTCGGCGACGCTGCGTCCATTCCGCAGCAGGTAACCCGGGCGCCGCACCTGCGGTTGCCCGGCGCACGGGACGCTCGGCTCGCGCGCGCGAAGAGAGCCCGACGATGGCCAAAACGCGAGCGGTCTTTTTCTGCAGCGCCTGCGGATTTGAGTCCGCGCGCTGGCTCGGGCGTTGCCCGCAGTGCTCGGCTTGGAATACCTTCGAAGAACGACCGCGCGAGGCGTCGCGCCCGTTACGCAACGTGCGCGGTTCGGCGACGGTGCCGATTCCGCTGCACGAGGTCGAGAGCGCGCACCACGATCGCATCACCACCGGCCTACCGGAGTTCGACGTCGTCCTCGGCGGCGGCATCGTTCCCGGCAGCGTCACGCTCGTCGGCGGCCCGCCGGGTGCGGGAAAATCGACGCTCCTGCTGCAGATCGCCGCGCGCCTGCAACGCGGCGGCCCCGTCCTCTACATCTGCGGCGAGGAATCCGCAGCGCAGGTGAAATTACGAGCCGCACGATTGAAGATCGATTCGCCGCTGCTGCTCTTCCCCGAGACCGATCTCCACGCCGTACTCGATGCGGCCGAGCGGATCGCGCCGCGTGCGATGATCGTTGACTCGATCCAAACGGTGCGTCTGCCCGAGAGCGAGAGCTACGCCGGAAGCGTCGGCCAGGTGCGCGACTGCACGCAAGCGCTCGTCGAGTACGCGAAGCGAACCGGGTGCGCGACCTTTATCGTCGGACACGTTACCAAAGACGGGAGCATCGCCGGCCCGCGCCTGCTCGAACATCTCGTCGACACCGTCCTCTACTTTGAGGGCGATATCCAGGGCGACTACCGCATCCTCCGCGCCTATAAAAATCGTTTCGGCTCGATCGACGAGATCTGCGTCTTCTCCATGCACGACGACGGCCTCCACGATGTCTCGAACCCCTCGGAGATCTTTCTCGCCGGGCGCGGGGTGCGACCGAGCGGCAGTTGCGTCGTCGCATCGATTCTCGGGTCCCGGCCGGTGCTCGTCGAGGTGCAGGCGCTCGTCGGCGAGACGAGTTTCGGAACGCCGCGCCGACTCGCCAACAATCTCGACCCGGCGCGCCTTGCAATGATCATTGCGGTCCTCGAGCGACGCCTCGGCATGCTGCTGGGCTCGCACGACGTCTATGCATCGGTCGCCGGCGGTCTGCGCGTCAGCGAACCGGCAGCCGATCTCGGCATCGCGCTCGCGATCGCATCGTCGTTACGGGATCGACCGATCGCATCGGAGATCGTCGCTTACGGCGAACTCGGCCTCTCCGGCGAGATACGCGCGGTGAACGCCGCATCGCGGCGCGCTGCCGAAGCGAAACGGCTCGGATACGGTATGCATATCAGCGCCGAGCGTTTCCCGGATATCGGCAGTGCGATCGCCGAGGTGCTGGGCTAGTAGCGCGTGCATCTCTTCGAACTCGTTCCGAATCTCTCCGAGGGGCGTAACACCGAAACTCTTCGCGAAGCCGTCGACGCCGTCGAAGCGACCGGAGCGCGCGTTCTCGACCGCAGTTCCGATGCGGCCCATCATCGCAGCGTCTTGACGATCGTCGGCGATGCAACGACGCTCCTCGAAGCAGCGCTTGCACTCGCACGCGTCGCGCGCGAACGGATCGACCTGCGCCGCCATAGCGGCCTCCACCCGCGCATCGGCGCGCTCGACGTGCTGCCCTTCGTTCCACTCAACGACACGCCGATGGCCGAAGCCGTCGCGCTCGCGCGCAAAGCAGCGCGAGCGATTTGGGAACGCGAAGGGATTCCGAGTTTTCTTTACGGCGAAGCGGCCTTGATTCCGGAGCGTCGATTGCTTGCAAATGCGCGGCGCGACGGCTTCGAAGGGCTCCCGGCGCGCTTCGCCCGCAACGACCGCCCCGATCTCGGCGATATCGCAGCGCATCCGAGCGCCGGCGCGATCGCGGTCGGCGCGCGCGATATTCTCGTCGCCTGGAACATCGAGCTCGAAAGCGAGGATCTCGCGGCGGGAAAGGCGATCGCCGCCGAGTTACGCGAACGCAACGGCGGCCTCCCGGGAATCCGCGCGCTTGCATTTCGGCTCGACGATGGGTGCGTCCAACTCTCGTTCAATATCACGCAATATCGCGCGACTTCGCCGCTACGCTTACGGCAAAGCGCCGCAGCGGCGGCGGCAAAGCGCGGCATCGCGCTCGGAAACGGCGAACTGATCGGATTGCTTCCGCGCGCCGCGCTCGACGATGCCGTCGCGGAGTTCTTTGCGCTCGACGACGATGGGATGCGTTAGGGTCGGTCCAGCGAAGAATCCACGCTTAAGCAACGCTCAAACACAAACCGCAATTGGGATGGGGGTGTTCATTTTAACGTTCGGAGGCTCAGCGGTTGCAGCATATTTCACCGGTGGTGGCGCAATCGTCCCCGGATTTGTTGCAACGTCAGCTGCCTACCTTACCCTGGTGGGCGATTATCAGAACATCGCATCAGACAACGCAATTTTGAACAACGACCGCGCTACGTTCCACTGTCTCTAGTAACAACTTCGAGAATTCGCCGAGCCTGCGGGGGCAGATGTATCGTACTTAATCAAGGATGACGCACTTGCCCCCGATGGCATCGGAGCGTGGTTAAATCCATAATACGCGCTCATTTTATCCCCTAGGGTTCCCAAAAATAATTCGAGGTTAGCACAATGTTCAATGGAACACCAACCGCATTAATGTTACAAAATGGCGTAACGCTCATGATTATGTTGGTTCTTTACTCTCAAAAGCGCACAATCGGTTTGCCTTCCCTCCTGGCAATGTTTTTCTACACGGTTGCCACCGTCCTAGAATATACATTTCATTTGCCAGCGCAAGTGCTCACGTGGATATTCTGGGTGCTAATGGCATCCTTGGCAGTTGATGGTGTGCGCATGATTTTACGTCGCGGTGGTCTGCGTAGAGGAGGCATATAAGCGGGCTTTCCCCGCTTACGACAGTTCGTTCGCCTCAATCCCAATCTTGTGAACGTCGATCCGCTGCCGTATTTGATGTCGAGATCGGCGCGGTAGTCGACCCTTACCGCGCGGCTTCGAGCGACACCGAAGCGTCGGTGAGGCTCGCGATGCGCGCGCGCAATGCTTCGGCGGATATTCCGGTGACGCCGACGAGTTTAATCCTCCCGCGCCGGCCGCGAAGCAGCGCGATGCGCGAGGGCGCGATCCCCAGCGCTTTTGCAAGCGCCGCAATCGTCGCTTCGTTCGCCGCGCCTTCGACCGCTCGCTGGGCGACCGCAACGAGGAGGCGCTCGCCCTCGCGAACGACGCCGGGGTGTTTCGAACCAGGTTTCACCTTGATTTCAAGCGTCGTCATCGCCTGCGGCTCTGCCATCGTGAATTCCCGCTTCGCGTCGAACGGACGGCGGCCCCGCAGCGCCGAATGCTGTCTTCGTGAAATTATTGCTTCAACGTGCGCTCTTCCTCACCGCGGCATGCGGGCTGCTGCTAGCCGGGATCGCCCGAGCGGCATCGACACCCTCGCCCTACGACCAGGGACCGGGCGATGCCGGAATCTCGACGATCCGCCTCAAGAACGGCCTACGCGTCGTCGTCGCCGTCGACCGAGCGGCGCCGGTGGTACAGACGAGCGTTTGGTACGATTTCGGTTCGCTCTACGAGACGCCCGGGAAAACCGGCCTCGCGCACGCACTCGAGCACATGATGTTCCGCGGTTCGGAGCACATCTCGGCCGCCGGTATCGACGATATTTCTGCTCGGCTCGGCGCGCAGATGAACGCGCAGACGAGTTACGACTACACGGAATTCTACTTCGTCGTTCCAGCCGATAAGGTCGCCGTCCCGCTCGCGCTCGAAGCCGATCGCATGGCGCACCTCGATCTCAAGCCCGCACAGTGGGCGATCGAACGGCGCGCGGTTATCAACGAGATCCGCGGCGATTTAAGTTCGCCGTTCTACAGCCTGCTCTCGCGCGTTCGCGCCGCCGCCTTTCCCGGATCGCCGATGGGGAGAACCGCGCTCGGCTCGCTCGCCGATGTCGAAGCCGCTACGGTCGGCGATCTCCGGACGTATTATCACGAGTGGTACGCGCCGAACAACGCAACGCTGGTCATCGCCGGCGATATCTCGGCGAAGCGCGGCTTCGCGCTCGCGCAGCGCTATTTCGGCGCTATTCCCTCGCGACCGCTGCCGCCGCATCCGAAAACGACCGGGAGGCCCGCAACCGGGCAGCGCGTTCGGGCGAATTTCCCATTCCCGTTTCAGGTACTCGATTTCGCCTACGTCGTTCCCGGCGATCGCGATCCTGGCGAACCGCAAATCAGCACCCTCGCAACGTTAATCGGCGATGCTCGTTCGCCGTTCTATCGCGCGCTCGTACAGAGCAACGTCGCTTTGCAAGTCCAAGCGCAAGCCGATACGCAGTTACACCAAGGATTGCTCGACGTCTTAGTCGTGCTCAATCCCGGGCACTCGCCCGCCGAAGCCACCGCGATTTACAACGCCACGATGGCGACGATGCTGAGCAACGGATTCCCGCCGAGTCTCGTACGCACCGCCAAGCGCATTACGATCGCCCAGCGCGTCGAGGCCGGAGATTCCATCGTCGGCATCGGCGATCTTGCCGGCTACACCTACGGCGTCGTCGGCGAAAAGATCGGCGCCGAAGATTCCCGCCTCGCTTCGATTACACCGCAATCGTTACTCGCCGTCGCGCGCCGCTATCTGCGCGCACCCAACGTGATCGGACGCTTGAGCCCAAGCGATCGCCCCGGCGCAACCGGAACGGCGACGAGCACGACCGCGAGCGATAATTTTACCGCCCGCGCCCCGCAGGGAACGATCCGCGAACCGGCGTGGATCGCGCGCGCGATCCGCACGCCTTCAAAGGCGAAGAGCGTCCTCAAGCCGGTGCAGTTTACGCTACCGAACGGCATCCATATCGTCGTGCAATATAAGCCCGACCGGCCGACGTTCGTCCTGCGCGGGCAGATCGCATCGGTTCCGAGCCTCGAACCCGACGCACTTGTCGGCATCGCGAGCCTCGCCTCCGATCTTGCGAACTTCGGCAGCGTTACGATGCCGTTTGCGCGTCGTACCGAGACGATCGAAGATATGGGCGCGAGCGTCGATTTCGGCAGCTCGTTCAGCGCCC
>JAJYHP010000162.1 GCA_021784715.1 bacterium | reverse complement strand
GTACGTCGCTCGCGCCGACGATATGATCGTCTCGGCGGGGTTCAACGTATCGGGACCGGAGGTCGAGCAGGCGCTCTTGCTTCACGCCGACGTTCTCGAATGCGCCGTCGTCGGAAAACCCGATCCTGCGCACCATACGACGATGGTAAAGGCCTACGTCGTCCTCCGCGCCCCGCGCGTCGGTGACGCCGCGTGCGTCGCCGAACTTATCCAGCACTGCAAGGCGACGATCGCTCCATTTAAGGCGCCGCGTGAGATTGAAATCATCGACGCGCTTCCGCGCACGGCGACGGGAAAGCTGCAGCGCTACAAACTTCGCGAGCGTCCCTAGGAGCCGGCCTGGAGCATTCGGGTACTACGGGTCGAGCGCCGGTAGGAGCGCCGTCGCCTCGATTTCCACTCGCGCGCCTTCTTCGAGCAGTCCCGCAACGACGATCAACGTCATCGCCGGATAATGACTGCCGATAATCTCCCGATAGGCGGCGCCGAGCGCCTTCGCGTTCGCGCGGTACTCCGCAGCATCGAGCACGTACCAGGTCATCCGCACGAGATGTTCGGGATCTCCGCCGGCGGTACGCAGTACGTCGGCGACGTTGCGCAGCGCTTGGGCGGCCTGCGCGAGGAAATCCGCGGAGACGAGATGCTGCCGTGCGTCCCAGCCGACCTGCCCGGCGATTGCGAGGACGCGTCCTGACGCGATCATCCCGTTTGCATAGCCGCTCGGCGGCGCCCATCCGGCGGGTTCGATCCGTTCGCTCATGCGATCTCACCCTGCGGCGACCGAACGCGCAGGAGCGCGGCGGCGACGAGCGCGACTCCGAGATTGATCGCCACCGCGTAGATCGCGATAAATCCGACCAGCGTCCACGAGCCGACGTGCAGCGCGATGTTCGGCGAGAAGCCGTCGACGAGCGCGAAGGAGGTTGCCGCGATCATGCCGGCGAGCCAGCCCGCAAGCAACGCCCGCGCGGGCAGCGAGCGTTCGCCGAGACCGAAAAATATTGCAGGCGCGGTTTGAAGCACCCACGCTCCGCCGAGCAGTTGAAAGTAGATGGCGAATTTTACATTCATGAAGAGTACCAGAATCAAGGAGAGCGCGCAAAACGCGAGCGTCAACCATTTCGTGCTCCCCGCGTCGCGGCTCGGTGCGCGCCCCGAGAGCGGCGAAACGACGTTGCGGAGGAAGAGATTGGCCGCGCCGAGCGCCATAATCGAGGCTGGAACGAGCGCGCCGATCACGATCGTGGCGTCGGCGAGCCCGGCAAACCAGGGTGGAAAGAATCGTGCGAAGAGAATCGGCACGATTTCGTTCGGAGGCGCGTGGATGCCGGCGGCGAGGGCGGCGAAACCGAGCAGTGCGATGATGCCGAGCAGGATCGAATAGAGCGGTAGGAGCGCGGCGTTGCGCCGTACGACATCGGCGCTGCGAGCGGAGAGCAACGACGTAATGGCGTGTGGGTACAGAAAGAGCGAGAACGCCGAGCCGAGCGCGAGGGTCGCGTAGGCAAACTGCATCTGCGGTGCGACGAGAAGCGGGAACGGGTGCAGCGGGCTCGCCAGCGCGCGATCGGCGGCGGTGAAAATGGCGTGCCATCCGCCGAGTGCGTGCGGGATGACGACGATGGCGGCGGCGATCGTGAGATAGATCAGGATGTCTTTGAAGACCGCGATCGTGGCCGGCGCGCGCAGCCCGCCGATATAGGTGTACGCCGCGAGTAACGTAAAGGCGACGGCGAGCGGCATCGCACCGCCGCCGATGGCGAAGATACCACCGAGTTGGGCGAGGACGGCTTTCATACCGACGATCTGCAGCGCGATATACGGGAGCGCGGCGAGGACGCCGGTCGCGGCGATTGCGAGTTCGAGCGAACGGCTACGATAGCGGCCGCGGACGAAATCGCCGGCGGTCATGTATCCGCGTTCGTGAGCGATGCTCCAAAAACGCGCGAGGAGAAGAAAGACGATGGGATAGGCGATCGTCGCGTAGGGGACGGCGAAAAAACCGAGGGCGCCGACGCCGTAGACGAGCGCCGGGAGCGCGATGAAGGTGTAGGCGGTATAGAGATCGCCGCCGAGGAGAAACCAGGAGAGAATGGTGCCGAAGCGGCGCCCCCCGAGCGCCCATTCATTGAGGGCGCGCAGGTCGCCGCCGTTGCGTCGCGCGGCGGTGAATCCGAGCGCGCTGGCGACGAGCACGAGCGCGACGAAGACCGAAGCGGTGACGCTCATCGGGCGCGCTCGCGCGTTGCGAGATAGACGATGCCGAGCAGCGCGGCGGTCAGCACGACCCACGCGAGTTGGTACCAGTAGAAAAATGGAATTCCGTTCCAGCGCGGATCGATCCGATCGTAGAGCGGAACGTCCAGCAAGGCGATGAACGGTAACGCGAGGAGCCAATACCATGCGCGGCGAGCCATCAGGGCGGCGCCTTCGCGCTAATGCTCGATATCTCCGGCTCGCTGCGCCCAAGCCTCCGCAACGGAGAGATGCCCGAGCAGAGTGGCGACGGCGAGCCCGACGAGCGAGATCGCCGCGCCGAGCAGTTGGTGGGGTTGGAAGTGCGCGTGCAGCATCGGAATCGAGAGCGCTCCGGAAACGATGGGGACGAGGAAACTAAAGAGCGCGACGCGCGCCGCGCCGATCCGCGCGATCCCCGTACTCCAGACCGGATAGGTGAGGACGATTGGAAAGACGACCGCGAACGCAAAGACCTCCCAGACCACTGGCGGCCAGAGGGTGGGAGGGTCGGCGACGAGTGCGGGAATACCGGCCGGTAAAATCATCGCCGTTCCGATGAGTAACGTGGCGGCGAGGAGCGCGACGGGATGATAGCGCGGAGCCAAGCGCGCGCTGATGACGTTGAAGCCGGCGAAGGTCATCGCCGCGAGCAGCGTGAGTGCGTCGCCGATGCGGAAGGTTGCGTGTCCGGCGAAGGCGCCTTCGAAGACCGCGATGCCGAGCAGGGCGATGCCAGCGCCGATCCACCGGGTGCTGCGCACGCGCTCCCATCCGAGGGCGACGAGATAGATCATGGTAAAGATCGGCGTGCTGCTTCCGAGCAGCGACGATGCAAATGCCGTCGTGTGGGCGAGGCCGATGACCCAAAAGTATTGATAGATGCCGAATCCACACGCTCCGCTTGCGAGCAAGAGCAGCCAATCGCGACGTTCGAAGCTCAAGCGGGCGCCGGAGAGGCGAACCCACAGCAATGCGAGCGGTGCCATCGTTGAAAAACGCAGCGCCGTAAATGCGAGTGCGTCGACGTGCGAGACGGCGATTTTGACGAGTACGGTGTTCAAACCCCAAACGAACACGACGTACAGCAGGCCGAGATAGGTCGGCAGGCGCTTTTCCACGGTAGCGCGCATCATTCGTCACCATGCACCAGGTATCCGGCGAGAGTATCGAACGCGATGGTACCGGCCTTTGGCTGGAACGTATGGGAGAGGGAGGGCGACATCTGCTCTTCGCGCACGGCTGGATCAGTTCGCGTCGCATGTGGGACGCCTCGATCGCGCGACTCGATCTGCAGCGATATACGATCCACCGTTTCGACGCTCGAGGATGCGGCCGCAGCGATCGCCCCGGCGAGGGACATTCGCTCGAAGGCTACGCCGCCGATTACGAAGCGATCCTGACGCATATCGGCGTGCCGGTAACGCTGGTCGCGCATTCGATGGGTGGACGCGTCGGCCAATATCTCGCCGCTCGCGCTCATCCGCTCATCGAACGGATGCTCCTCGTCGCGCCGGGTTCGGCGCGCGGATCGCGTGGAAACCAACGCCATCGCGACCTCGCGCTCGAGGCCTTCGGTTCCCGCAAGCGGATCGCGCGATTCGTTGCGGGTGCGATGCGGCGCCCCATCGATGACGCGATGCGCGACGTGCTGATCGACGACGCCCTCATCGCCTCGCGCGAACACTGGTTCGGCTGGTACGATGCCGGGCGCGCGCTCGATTTTCGCGACGAGCTCGGCGCCATCGCTATTCCGACGCTCGTCCTCGCCGGTGCGAGCGATCCGCTCGCGAGCCTTCCGCGGTTGCGAACCGACGTTGCGGATCGAATCGCCGGGAGTATTTTCGTCGTCTTGCGCGATTGCGGGCACAACATTCCCATCGAGGCACCCGCGGAACTCGCCGGCGCGATCGACCGTTTCGTGCCGTAACGGAGCTTATTGCGGCCAGGGCGCGGCGCTCGCCGGCGCCGCCGTCGAGCTCCGCCAAATGTTGCCGGGCATGCTCGCGCCGCTCGTGACGTTCTCGTAGCGCACGTCAACCAGCGTCCCGGCCGCCGTCGAGCTCGGTGCGAGTCCCGAACTCTCCGCATCGCCTTCGTAACTCGCGTAGGGTGGCCGCGCAAAGGTTCGTAGGAGGGCGGTGCGATTCGCAATGACGAGGATGCTTCCGGCGGAGTCGGTGATGACGCTTCGCAGCGAGATCGCGACGCGCGCTTCATCGACGCTGGCGTTATCTTGGAGAATCGCGCCCGCGCCGCTCGCTTGCAGGGAGATCGTCGTCGTGGCGCGCAGGGCGCACGCGTTCGCTCCGATCGCCGTGCAGCCGAGGATCGGCGCGATCGCTGCGAGTGGATCGCTGCCCAATGCGATTCGAGAAGCGACGATCTGCTGCACGACGACCGGCGCCGCACCGAGCGCGTCGCGCGCGGTGTCGCGTGCGGCGTGAAGCGATGCCGAACGCGCGAGCGAGAGCGCGAGTGCGGCGAAACTTTGGGCGATCGCCGCAGCGATCGCGGCGAAAAAAAGTGCGCGAAGGATCGTCACGGTGCCCCAAAGGGTGCCGCAACCGGCGCAGCCGCGGTAATGCTGCTGCCCGGCACGGGCATTCGCCGTTCGACGACCAACGTCGCCTCGCGCGCGAGGGTTCCCGAAGCACCGCGACCGCTCGCGCGCACGCGTATCGTAAACGCGCCGTCCGGAAGCGATGCGATTGAAAGCGAGATCTGCGCGGGAATCGGCGAGCCCGCCGGCATCGGCAACGCCGTCGCGATCTCGGCGGGTTGGAGCGAGGACCCCTCGTATTTCATCGCATCGGCAGCGATGCGAACCTCCTCGTGCGCCGCCGCAGCGAGAACGTCGGCGGTGACGCCGCTCTGAAACGCCGCGCCTTCGCGCACGAGCCCGCTGCCGACCGCGGCGAAGAGCACCGCGATGAGGCCTGCGGCGATCGTCGTCTCCAATGCGGTAAAGCCTCGCGCGCGTACCCTCATGCGGGCGGAGGTTCCCACTTTGCGGCGCGATGCGACGGATCGATGTGCCTCTGCTTGGACCGCTTGCAGAGCAAGCGAGCGCGCGCTATAGTGAACCTGGGCTATGAAGCGATCCCTTCCGCTCTCGGTTGTGTTCCCCGCCCTCGCCGCGGCGCTCGTTGCGATCGGCCTCGCTTCCGGCATGCCGTCTCCGAGAACGAATCCCTGCGCGTTACTGACGCGAGCGGATGCGCGCCGCGCCCTTGGGGTGCAGCCGCGCCCCGGCGTCGCCGCGCCGGCAGGCGATTATGCGCCGCCGAATGCGCCGAAGACGACTTGCGCGTACTTTGGCGCTCCGAAGGGCTACGTGCGCGTCAGCTATATGGGAGACGCGCGTAGCTACGAAACGTTTCGCAAACAGGTAGCCGGCGACGTCGTCGACCTTCATGGGATCGGAGATGCAGCCCTTTGGGTGAAGAGCGACGCGGAGATCATCCACGTCCTGAAACACGGGTTTGCATTTGCCGTTCTGCTGCACTTCCAAAGCGATAACGCCGCCCTCAACGATCCGAAGATGCCGTTGCCGCAATTAATCCAACTCGCCACGGTTGCCGCATCTCGGCTCTGAGATGCGCACGAGAGGAGCTATCGTGAATCGCATCGTTCTTGTCGCCGTTCTCTTTCTCGCCTGTTCGTCGTTCGTCTCCGCCGCCCCATTCGTTCCCACGCGCGGCGCGGTCAAGGGCGATATCGTTCGCATGAATCAACTCTTTCACATCGAGGACGATAATCTGCGCGTCGCCTCGATTCGATGGATTTCATCCTCCGATCCACTCGCGACGACGATTTCGAATCTTCCGCAGATGCCGTCGCCGACCGCCCCGAACGGCTATCTCCTTTTTACCGTGCCGCAAAAGAATACGTCGAAAAATCCGCAGCCCGCTCAGTATTTGAAGATTACGGTCTTTTATAAGGACGGAACCCAGGCCGACGACGGCGATGGCGTGCCGTGGTCGACGGCGTACAAACAATTACTCTATAACACGACGTATTATCCCGGCGAAGGGGTGACTACCTATTTTATCATCGCGAACGTGCCGCAGCCGACGCAGCAAAATCCGATTACCAAGCTCGTTTTGAGCGATCCGGAGATGCAGAACGATCCCGGATATCCGAAGCTCTATCGGTTGCTCGAACCGATCGTAACGCCGTAACGATCCATCACGGGCGCTCCGAGCGGCGATTTCCCCAGGTTTGCAACGGGCGCTCGAACCAGTAGGTGAGTGCCGTGGCGACGGCGATGGAGAGCGCGAAGGCGAGCAGCGTAAACGACCATTGCCACTGCGGATCGTACTGCGGCGTTCCGATATAGGGCGGGAAGCGATGGATGAGGAGTTCCCGCGCGATCATCTGATGGTAGAGATAGAGCGCGTAGGAAATCGCACCGAAGAACACGAGCGGGCGATTGGCGAGGAGGCGTTGGAGCGGGCGAGGCGCGAGCAACGCGCCCAATGCGATCAGCGCAAACGCGAGCGCCAAGAGATCGCGATGGGTCGCCGCCCAAACCGCCGCCCACTGATTGGCGAGGCGAAAGGCGTAGAGCGACTCCAGGAGCGCGATGCAGCCGATCGTCCCGACGACGAAGGAGCCCGTCCCAACGAGGTGTTGTCGCGTTTCGCTCCAGCGCGCGCGCGCTTCGAAAAGGAGCGACGCGGAGAGCATGCCGAAGGCGAAGCAACTGAGGAATGCCGGAAGATCTTGATCGAGGTAGACGATTCCAGCATGCGCGCAGCACGCGACCGCATGCAAACGCCAGAGGAGTGAGAGCGCGACCAGGGTCGCCGCGGTCGCGAACCGGGCGCGACGGAAGCACCACCACATCAGCGGAAAGATCGCGTAGAACTCGACCTCGACGGCGAGCGTCCAGAGCACGCCGTTAATCGCACCGGCGCTTTGCGGAAACCACGTGTGGATGAAGAGCAGATGCGTGAGGAGATCGGGAATGGCTCCGGCACCGCCCTGCCGTGCCGCGTACCCGATCGCGTAGGCGACGGCGATGGAGAGCAGATAGGAGGGGGCGATCTTCCAAAATCTGCGGAGATAAAAATGCCGCCACGAAGGTGGCGGCGTTCCCGCTATTGCGGCGCGTGCGAAGGGCAGCGTGATGACGGTACCGCTCAAAAAGAAGAAGAGCGCGACACCGATGAAGCCCGTCTCGGGAAGAAACTCGAGCTGCGACAGCGGAGCGGGAAGCCATGAGATCTCCCAGACGTGATACCAGAGCACGAGCAGAATCGCGACGCCGCGGAGGCCGTCGAGGACGTCGAACCGTGGGGCGTGCGTCGCGGGCGCGTTCAAATGTATGTATTAACCTATTGACACAAAAACGAGGTTTGTATTAGTATAGCAATACAATAGAAAACCAAATACACCTTTAGGAGCTCGCGATGCCGTCGTTGCCTTTCATGGAACGAATCATGGTCTCTGCCGTGTCGATCTTTTCCGGGATCATCTATCTCTTGGTCGCCCTGCGCGTGAAGGGGAGCGGCAAGGTATCCGCCTCGGCGCGAATGGTGACTGCGGCGTTCGCATTCCTGATCGCGGGGCTCGTCGCTCTACGCGAGCTCGATCCGGTCGTAGGGTATAGCCTCACCGCGCTCTCGCTCGTCGCCGTCTCGATCGCCGACTTCGTTCGCAGCGAGCGCACGCGCGTGCGACGCATCGCCGCGCTCGCTCCTCGACCGGTCGTGGAGTATGTACCCATGGTGTGGATCGCCGTTACGCTGCTCTCGTCGTTGGCACTCATGCCGTTTTTACAGTTCGGAATCGAACGTCTTCCCGCGGCGATCGCGGGTGCGTGCGTGCTCGCGATGGCTACTATAGCGTGGCGCATCGCGAGTGCTCCGACGCAGCTCACCAGCGCGAATCCCGCGAGCGAGCGAATCTGCGAGCAAGTCTCGCGCATTCGCGATAGCGGCATGGCGTGCGTGTTGGCGTGCGGCATCGTGTTCGTTTTCGTCAATTTCGTGAACGGGACGCTCCCGACGATCGTAGGAGTCGAACGCTTCTGGGCGCTAGCGACGTTCGTTGCCTGGGTCGGGATTTGGATTTGGACCATCGCGTACGCAAAACGGCTCTCTCGCACGATGCCCGTCGTCGCCCCATGAGCGAACTCTTTCTCGCGGTCGATCCCGATCTCGAACTCCCGCCGTTTCAACAGATCGTCGATCAACTACGTGCGTTTATCGAACGCGGCGAACTTCGGCCGGGCGATCCATTGCCGACGGTTCGCCAGCTCGCGGGCGACCTCGGCGTCGCCCCGAATACCGTCGCGCGCGCGTACGCCGAGTTGCAAGAACGTGGGTGGCTATCGAGCGAAGGCCGCCGCGGAACGCACGTCGCTCGGGAGACGCCGGCGAGCAACAAGCGCGCGCGCGCGACGGCGTTGCGCGAAGCGATCGTGCAATTTCTCACCACCCTCGCGCATCGCGGGTACTCGCCGAAGGAGATCGCGGTGCAAATAGAGAGCGAACTTCGAACGCGAACTCAATAATGAGGAAAGAATTGTGAAACGACCGATCTCCGCGATGCTCGCGCCGGCCATCCTGCTCGCTCTCGTACCGCTTTCGGTGAGCGCGGCGCACGACGACGGCGTCGTTCCCAACCCGGCGCTCGGCGCCGTCGCCGCGAAGGCGTTCGCTCGCGCGTTTACGCCGGGGCTCGCCGTCGCCGTCGTGCACGATGGGAAGCTCGTGTACGCCGAGGGATTCGGCTATGCCGGCCCCGCGCGTTCGGAGCGCGTCACTCCGCAGACACCGTTCGCCATCGGATCGATTACCAAGCAAATGACGGCGTTGCTCGCACTCCGACTCGTGCAACGGCATCGGCTCGCGCTCGACGAGCCGATCGCGCGCTGGTTGCCGATGCTGCCGAACGCTCGCGCGATAACCGTGCGCGAGCTGCTCGATCAAACGAGCGGCTTACACAACTATCCCGATTTGATGGAACATCGGTGGCCGACGCAGGGGCGCATTCGCCTCGCACGGATCTTGGCGATTCTCGCGAAGGATCGCTCCGATTTCGTACCCGGCACGCGATGGGAGTACTCGAACGCGAATTACACCGCGCTCGCCGCGATCGAATCGGCGGTGACCGGCGTACCGTACGGCACGCTTCTTCGGCGGGAGATCTTTTCGC
>JAJYHP010000038.1 GCA_021784715.1 bacterium | reverse complement strand
CAGACGCGCGATTACGTCTACGTAAAAGATGTCGCTCGCGCCAATCTCGCCGCGCTCGAGCGCGGCTCCGGCGAATGTTTCGTTATCGGCACCGGCGCGCGCACCAGCGTCAACGACATCTACCACGCCCTCGTCGATATCAGCGGCTTCGAAGCGCCGATTACCCATGCCGAACGACGCGCCGGCGATGCGCGCGATATCGGCTACGATCCCGCGCTCGCGCGCGAAGTGCTGCAGTGGTCCGCGCAGACCAAGCTCCGCGACGGCATACGCGAGACCTACGAGTACTTCGCCGCGCTGTAGCGCCGCCTCAGCTCCAGCGTTAGCCGACGACGAAGTTGACGAGTTTCCCCGGAACGTAGAAGCGCTTGCGGATCTCCTTGCCGTCGAGATACGCCCGGACGGCGGGCTCGGCTTGGGCGAGCGCGAATGCTTCGCTCTCTGAAATCGAAGGCGCGCAAGCGATGCGCGCGCGCACCTTGCCGTTGACCTGCACCACCAGCGTGATCTCGTCCAGCGCGAGCGCTGCTTCCTGCGGCGCGAGCGCGGCTTCGAGATGGACGGAGCGCTCGTAGCCGTAACGCGACCAGAGCTCGTCGGCGATATGCGGTGCGAACGGTGCGAGCAAGAGCGGCACTGCATGCACCGCATAGAGCGTCGCTGCCGAATCAGGCGCAGAACTCACTGCCGCCGTCAGCACATTAATCGTCTCGTCGAGTCGTGCGATCGTCGTGTTGTAGTGAAAGCGTCGCGAGAGCGTCTCTTCGACGAGCGAGCGTGCCGCGAGGTGAACCGCCCGCACCAACGCCTTCTCCTCCGGCGTCGCGCAGGGAGGCAACGCGCGTACGTCGACGCTGCGCGCGCGCGCGGCGAGCGGTTCGCACGCACGCCAAACGCGGTTGACGAAGCGGACGCGACCGTTGATGCCGTCGTCGGTCCACTCACTGGTGTCTTCGGGCGGCGTCACGTAGAGCAAGAACAACCGCATCGCGTCGACGCCGTTCGTCTTTGCCGTCTCGTCGATACCGACGACATTCCCGCGCGATTTCGACATCTTCTCGCCGTTGGCGAGCAGCATTCCCTGATGGAAGAGCCGCGCAAAGGGTTCGTCGGCGCCGCTTACCCAGCCGCAGTCGTGAAAGAACTTATAGAAAAATCGCGAGTACAGAAGGTGCAGAACCGCATGCTCGGAGCCGCCGATATATTGATCGACATTCATCCATGCGTCCGCGGCTTCGCGCGCCCACGGTGCGGTTTCGTTGTGCGGATCGAGATAGCGCAGATAATACCACGACGATTCGAAGAACGTATCCATCGTGTCGCTCTCACGCCGTGCCGATCCACCGCATTTCGGACAGGTCGTTTCGATAAACGACGGCAGTCGTGCCAACGGCGAGCCTTCGCCGGTAATCGGTGCGTCGGGAGGCAACAAAATCGGCAGTTGCTCGTCGGGAACGGGAACTTCGCCGCAGCGCTCGCAGTAAACGATCGGGATCGGGGTGCCCCAATAGCGTTGCCGTGAGACCAACCAATCGCGAAGCCGATAGGTGGTCGTTGCCTTGCCGATGCCGAGCCGCTCAAACTCCGCCGCTATCGCGCGGCGCGCCTCGGCGCTCGCCGTACCGGTAAATGCACCGCTTGCAACGAGCGCACCGTCATCGACGAATGCTTCGTCGATCGGCGCGTCGGCGGGAAGCGCGCCATCGTTCGGAACGACGACCCGCACGATCGCGAGTTCGTGTTTCCGCGCGAAATCGAAGTCGCGTTCGTCGTGCGCAGGAACGCCCATCACCGCACCGGTGCCGTATTCGGCGAGCACGTAGTTGGTCACCCAGATCGGTACGCGCGCTCCGGAGAGGGGATGCACCGCATACGCGCCGGTGAAGAGCCCTTGCTTCTCCATTAAACTCGTCCGTTCGAGCTCGGATTTCGAACGCAGGCTCTCGGCAAAGCGATCGATCGCCGCCGCGCGCTCCGGAGCGATCAGTTCTTTGATACGCGCGACCACCGGATGTTCGGGGGCGAGCGCGAGGAACGTGACGCCGAAAACGGTGTCGACGCGCGTCGTGAAAACGTCGATCGCCTCGCTCGCGCCCTCGATCGAAAAAGAGAACTGCGCGCCTTCGCTCTTGCCGATCCAATTGCGCTGCATCGTGCGCGTCCGTTCGGGCCATCCGTCGAGCCCGTCGAGCCCTTCGAGCAGCCGTTCGGCGTACTCGGTAATCCGCAGGAACCATTGCGAGAGATTGCGCCGTTGCACCGGCGTATTACAGCGCCAACAGCAACCGTCGATTACCTGTTCGTTGGCGAGCACCGTTGCGTCTTTCGGGCACCAATTCACCGGGGCTTCGCGCTTATAAGCGAGCCCGCGTTCGTACAAGCGTAAGAAGAGCCATTGATTCCATCGATAATATTCCGGCGTGCAGGTGGCGATCTCGCGCGACCAATCGTAGCTCGTGCCCATCAACCGTATTTGACGTTGCATGTTGGCGATGTTGGAGAGCGTCCACGTCGCCGGAGCGATGCCGCGCTGGATCGCGGCATTCTCCGCAGGAAGACCGAAGGCATCCCAGCCCATCGGGTGCAGCACGTTATATCCCAACATGCGCATCGAGCGCGCGATCGCATCGCCGATCGTGTAATTTTTTGCATGCCCGACGTGCAGATCGCCGGAAGGATACGGCAGCATCTCGAGCACGTAGTACTTCTCGCGCGTTGCATCGGGGCGTGCCGCGGCGAGCCCGTCGCGCTCCCAACGCTCGCGCCAGCGCTGCTCGATATCCTGGAAATCGTATGCTGCGGCCATCTGCATAGCATACGCAACCGAAGCAAGCCCGCCCACCGCAGGGGTCGCAGCCTGCTTTCCGGCGCGCGCATCCGCGTGAAGGATCGGCATGAAACGTTGGCTCGCCCTGCCCGCCGCCGCGCTGCTGATCGCGCTGCTCGCCTTCCACCCCGCTCCGGCTCCGCTCGTCGTCGCGCCGGCCTCTTCGCTTCACGCCGGGGCACGGCACGGAGCGCCGGGGAAGGCGAAGCACCGAAACGCGCCGCCGCCCGCAACCCTGCTCGTCGACGTCGCCGGTGCGGTCGCGCACCCGGGGCTCTACCGCTTTCCCACGGGGCAGCGCGCGGAGGCGGCGCTCGCCGCAGCCGGGGGCGCGCGACCCGGCGCCGACCTCGATCGCGTCGATCTCGCCGCCCCGCTCGTCGACGGCGAGGAGGTGCTCGTCCCGAAGATCGGGGCCCCGGCCCGGCGCCGCAGCACGCTGCGCGTCCCGCGCACGGCGAAAAGCAAGCGCGCGAAGAAAGGGGCCTCCCTCCTCGGCCGCCGTGTCGACCTCAACGGCGCCGGCGCGGCAACGCTTGCCGAGGTGCCGGGGATCGGGCCGATCCTCGCCGAGCGCATCATCGCCGTGCGCCGCCGCGACGGGCCCTTCGACGCGCTCGACCAACTCCTCGATGTCGCCGGGATGAGTCCCTCCCGCCTCGAGCAGGCACGGCCATACCTGCACGTCTAGTCTGAACTTCTGCGGCGGGGAAAGGTCAGAGGCGCCGGAGCGGGCAAAAACTTCTCTACGATGATCGATTGGATGTCGGAGCGCGAGACGCTTCCTGAACTCATTACGCGCGTGCTTTCGGAGCCCCGCGATCGCGCACTCGCCGAGCGACGCGGCGACGGGTGGGTCGATATATCGAGTACCGAGTTGCTCGAGCGAGCGAAAAATATCGCCTGTGCGATTCGCGCCGCGGGGCTGCAAGGCGGCGACCGCGTCGCGCTGATCGGTCATAATTCGGTCGATTGGATCGCAACGAGTTTCGGCATCCTGATGAGTGGATGCATCGTCGTCCCGATCTACCCGACGCAGGCAGGCGATATTACCGCCTACATCCTCAAGCATTCCGAAGCGAAGTTGCTGATCGTCGATACCGAAACGACGCTGCGAACCTTGAGCGCTGCGATTCCCGTCCTCCCGCGTTCCATCGTCTTTGAATCGAAGGGCCCGTTTGCACTCGCTGCCTTCGAGAGCGAGGGCGCGCGCGCACGCGCAGCCGATCCCTCGCTGCCGACGCCGTATTACGCCTCGCTCGCCCCGGACGATCTAGCGATCCTCATCTACACCAGCGGCACCACCGGCAACCCCAAGGGCGTGATGCTCTCGCACGACAACATCGCCTTCGACGCGAAATCCTCGCTCTACGGGGCTTTTGCCGTCCTAACGCCGCAAGATCGCGTGCTTTCGGTGTTGCCGTTTTCGCATATCTACGAACAGACGATGATGTTCATTTATTTCCTTGCGAAACCGACCTACTTTATCTGCCACGACGCGAACGACTTAATTTCCGATCTCCTCTATGCGCGGCCGAATTACATGACCTGCGTGCCGCGGATCTTCGACCGCGTCCTCGCCGGCATCAACGGAAACGCTCTACGCGCGGGTGGGTTTCAGGCACGCTTGGTTCCCTGGGCGCTGCGTACCGCTCGACACTGGGCGCGCGCGAAGACGTTCGGCGGCGCCAATCCGCTGCTCTCCTTGCAATATGCGGCCGCAAAGCGGTTGGTGCTCGACAACGTGCGTGCTCGACTCGGCTTAGATGCGATGAAATTCTTCAGTAGCGGCAGCGCGGCGCTCCACGTCGATGTCGCGATGACCTATCTCGGGCTCGGCATGCCGATCATGCAGGGCTACGGCCTCACCGAAACCTCTCCGGTCGTCACCGTCAATTATCCGGAGAAGAACAAATACGGAAGCGTCGGTGGGGTCATTCCCGGTGCCGAGGTAAGCATCGCGTCCGATGGTGAAATCCTCACGCGCGGACGGCAGGTGATGCTGGGTTACTATCGCGATCCCGAAGCGACGCAAGCCGTGCTCTCCGGCGGATGGTTTCACACCGGCGATATCGGTGAAGTTGACGAGAACGGCTATCTCACCATTACCGATCGAAAAAAAGAAGTCTTCAAAACTGCGACCGGAAAGTTCGTCGCCCCGGCACGCGTCGAGAGCGCGATCAAACGCTCGATGTTCGTGGCGCAAGCGATGGTATTCGGCGACGGCCGCCCCTATCCGGGTGCGCTCGTTTGCCCCAACTGGGAGAACTTGCGCGCCGAAATAGCGCTCCCCGCCGACGCGACCGTCGACGAGCTCGCAAAACGCGAGGACGTCCAGGCATTCTTTGCCGCCGAAGTGCGTAAGCGCACTGCCGATCTGGGAAGTTTCGAACAGATTCGACGGGCGATCGTCATCCCGCGCGAATTCAGCATCGAATCGGGCGAACTCTCTCCTTCGATGAAGGTGAAACGGCGCGTTGTCGAATCTCGGTATGCCGGGGCAATCGACGAGTTCTACCGCAGCGATCCAAAAATCCAATCGGTTGCATAGCCCGATGCACGAGGTTGTAGGAGGAATATTTTGAGAAGTACTCGCTTGCTTGCGAGCGCCGTCGCGCTTGCGATCTCGCTCCCCATTGCGGGCCAAGCTGCGCCTGCGAAAGCCCCGATGAAAAAGCCGCCGATGCGCGTTCCGGCGCGCTTCCCGGATTCGATCACCCACGGAAGCGTCGTGGTTCACGGACAGACGATTCACTACACGGCGCGCGCCGGCACGATTACGCTGCACAACCAAGCGAATCAGCCGACGGCACGCGTTTTCTACGTCGCCTATACCAAAGACGGCGCGCAACCGAGCAACCGTCCGGTCACGTTCTTCTATAACGGCGGCCCGGGCAGCTCGACGATGTGGCTGCACATGGGCTCCTTCGGACCGGTTCGCGTGATCTCGGGCAGCGGAACGCTCACCGGCCCGCCGCCGTATCGTATCGTTCCCAACGGCTACACCTTGCTCGATAAGACCGACGAGGTCTTCATCGATATGCCCGACAGCGGTTTCGGCCGCATCATCGGTGCCGGAAAGCCGAAGATGTTCTTCGGAGTCGATCAGGATGCACGTGCATTCGCGCAATTCGTACAAAATTATATCGGGAAATTCGGACGCTGGAACTCGCCGAAATATCTGTTCGGCGAAAGCTACGGCACCACGCGCGACGCAGCCCTCGCCGCCGACCTTCAGCAGGATGGCGTCGGCCTCAACGGCGTCGTCTTTCAGTCCTCGATTCTCAATTTCAATCTCGATTGGAGCGTGAATTTCGGCTACGTTCCCGCGGCGGTCGGCGGCGGCGATTGGGGCTTCATCCTCTACTTCCCGACCGAGGCCGCGACGGCGTGGTATCACCACACGGTGCCCAACCGGCCGGCGCACCTGCGCCCGTTCCTCGCGCGCGTCGAGCGCTTCACGATGGGCCCCTACCTCACTGCGCTCGCACAAGGCGATGCATTACCGCAATCGCAACGCATGGCGATCGCCGATAAGATCCACGAATACACCGGGCTCTCGCTGCAATATATTCTTAACGCCAATCTACGCATACCCTACGGTCGCTTCGAGAACCAACTGCTGCGCAACAGCGGAAAAATCGTCGGGCGGCTCGATTCGCGCTATGAAACCACCACCATCGACGGCAACCAAGCATCGGCGCCGTGGGATCCGACCGATGCCGCAATCGACGATCCGTTCACGGCGGCGGTCAACCAATACTTGCGCGAGACGCTGAAGTACAATCCACCGATCCCCTACCGGAGCAGCGTCTATAACATCATCGCGAAGAGCGGCGGCTGGGATTGGAAGCACCACGGCATGCAGCCGACCAACGTGGCCCCCGACATTGCATTTGCGATGACCAACGAACCGAGCATGAAGGTCTTCGTCGCGATGGGATATTACGACTTCGCAACTCCCTACGAAGCGGCGCTCTACACCTTCGAACACCTCGGCATTCCGCCGTCATTACAGCGTAATATTACCTACCACTACTATCGCGTCGGCCACATGATCTACCTGAACCCGCAGTCGCTCGCGCACTACCAGCGCGATCTCGACGCCTGGTATAGCGCACCGTAAGCGCGATCGGAGCTGTCGGCCCCGCGCATAAATGCGGGTGCCGACAGCTCCGGAATGACGGCGCGGCCTTAGTGCCCCCGTTCGAGCGATGCGAGTCGCGCCAACGTCTTGGCAAGAATCGCATCGAGTTTGCGTTTTGCCGTCTGCATGGTCGCGGTTACGCCGGGGTCGGTCGCGTTCCGCGGCGCCTCCGCGAACGTCCCTTGCCCCGATCCGACCGCCGATGCAAGCGCTCCGTATGCGTTGGCTAAGTACCACAGGCTCGAGAAATCGAGCGAGGCTTTGCCAATCGAGTCGTCGGGGCTCGATGTCGGCGGAACGCCGATGACCTTCGTCAACAACTCGTGCTTGGAAGCAGCGCTCAGTTTGCCGCCGTCGAGGAGGCGCTGCGCCGCATATTGCGCGACGCGGATGCGATGGATCGTTGCGTCGAGCCGCTGCGCGAACGCAAACTGCGCGCGGAGTTCCGCATTGCTGGTATGCGTGCGCGGATCGCGCAGCAAGGTCGCATTACGGGCGTAGGTCTTGCCGTCGACCTTCAGCACCACGCGGTAGGTGCCCGGCGGCACCAGCGGCCCACCCGGGCTACCCGCGCGGAGATCCCATGCGAACCGATGCGTTCCGAGCGAGACTCCCGGAAGCGGCATCGCGCGCAGCCAGTAGGCGGGGATATCGACCTTCTGCGGATTCGGCGCCGTCACGTGCTGGCTCGAACTCCAACGCCGTAACACGGTTCCTTTCGCATCGCGAATTTCGAGCACGACCGGGGTCGTCGGCTGCTTCCCGATCGCGTAATCGATCTGCATGCCGTAGGTCGGATTATCGAGATGCGCTTCATCGTAGGGGATCGGCGTCTCTTCGTCGTTGTAGGGCTTCAGGCGATAGGTAACCGCCGGAGCGTAGAGATATGCCGGCGCGCTGAGACTCGCTTGCGAGATTTGCCGCAAGCGCGCAACGTCGTCCATCACGTAGACGCCGCGTCCCTGCGTGGCGATGATGATGTCGCCGTGTTTGACGACGATATCGCGAACCGAGGTCACCGGAAGGTTCCGCTGAAACGACTCCCAGTGGTTGCCGTTATCGAACGATAGGAACATACCGCGCTCGGTTCCGGCGTAGAGCAATCCCGGACGATGCGGATCTTCGCGCACGACGTTCACGAAATCGTGCGGCGGGATACCGTTGGTGATGCGCGTCCAGTTTTTCCCGCCGTCGGAGGTTCGATAGATATACGGCGTAAGATCGTCGAGCCGATGGCGATCGATCGCCGCGTAGGCGACCTGCGGGTTGAAGTGCGAAGCGGCGATGATGCCGACTTTGCTCCAAGGCGTGAGCGCTTTGGGCGTGACGTTGCGCCAGTGCTTGCAACCGTCGGTCGTCACCCATATCTGCCCGTCGTCGGTGCCCGCCCACACGATATTCGCGCGGATCGGCGAGGGAGCGATCGCGTAGACGACGCCGCGCCGTTTGAGCCCGATATTATCGGCGAGCGTCGCCGGATCGAGATTGGCGGGGTGGTCGTCGCCGTGTGCGCGCGTGAGATCGGGGCTGACGATCTTCCAGCTGTAACCGAAATTCCGCGTGCGGAAGATCCGTTGCGTGCCGAAGTAGAGCGTGCGGTGATCGACGCTCGAGAGCGCGAGCGGCAGCGTCCACGTATAGCGCCAGAAATGATGCGGGTGCGCCGCTTCGGGATCGATGTTTTGCTCCCAACCCGTCGTCGTATCTTCGATCGTCGGCGGGGCGAGGACGCTCGGCGCGGCCGCGATGACACGCCCGATCTTGCGCGGATCGGGGATGAGCCATCCGCTCTCGCTTCCAGCATCGACAGGCTGCCAGTCGCGCATAGTGAGATGCGTGTATTTACTCCGGCTCAATAACGAGAAGGCGCCGGAATCTTGCTGCGAACCATAAATATGATACGGAAATGCGTCGTCGACGCTGATGTGATAGACCTGCGCCGTCGGCTGGTTGTACCACGAACTCCACGTCTTTGCGTTATCGACGGTAACGACGACGCCTTGGTCGCCGCCGAGCACCATGTGCGTGGGGTCCTGCGGATAGATCCAGAGTTGGTGGTAATCGTCGCCGCCGGGCTGCCCTTTGATCGCAACGAAGGTTTTGCCGCCGTCGGTCGAGCGATAGGTCGAGGTATCCATCGTGTAGAGCGTCTCGGGGTTCTGCGGATCGACCGCGAGCTCGCCGAAGTACCATCCGCGTTTCCAGATGCGAATGTCGCCGTCGGTTTTGAACCAGTGCGCTCCGCCGTCGTTCGAACGGTACATGCCGCCGTGCGCGCGATCGCTATCGACGCGCGCGTAGACGATCTGCGGATCGCTCGGGGCGACCGCAACGCCGATGCGCCCGACGATGCTCGGAAGCCCGTCGCGCAATTGCGTCCAGTGCGCGCCGCCGTCGGTCGTTTTGTAGAGCCCGGAACCCGGCCCGTTGCTCGGCGGATAGA
>JAJYHP010000026.1 GCA_021784715.1 bacterium | reverse complement strand
CAATTCGCCGATGCCCCCCGATTACGATCCGGCGCTCTACGCGCGGGAACCGTGGCTCGATATCGAGATCGTCGCCGCACACGTGTGGGGAAACTCGGGAAGTATTCGCGCGCGCGCCGCCCGTTTTACCGATATCGGCACGCCGGTCGATCTGCCGGTGCTCTCGCTTCTGTAACCGATGGACGAACGTACGCTCGCGTGAGTGCGCCGACCAAACGCTCGCCGGCGATCGAGCAATATTTCGAATTGAAGGCTCGCAATCCCGAGGCGATCTTGCTCGCGCGCGTCGGCGATTTTTACGAGGCGTACGGTGAGGATGCGGAGACGATCGCACGCGCCCTCCAGATCGCGCTGACCGGGAAGGATTCCGGTGGCGGAACGCGCGTGGCGATGGCGGGCGTGCCGCATCACGCTCTCGATACCTATCTCCGCAGGCTCGTCGAACAACGCTTCGTCGTCGCGCTCGCCGAACAGATGGAGGAGCCGCGCCCGAATAAACTCGTCCGCCGCGACATCGTTCGCGTCGTCACGCCGGGAACGCTCGTCGAGGAGCATCTCCTCGATGGGAAGCGCAATAATTTTCTCGCCGCGCTCAGTTATCTCGAGGATACCTTTGGGCTGATCTACTGCGACGTCTCGACCGGCGAGAGCTTCGGCACGGCGTTCCCGAGCGAACTTGGCGAAGACGAACTCGTCGCCGAACTCGCACGCATCGCGCCCGCCGAAATCGTCTTCGATATTCCCGAGGGCGGGCACGCGACGCTGCGCCTGCAAATCGCCAATCTCGGCGCGCGCATCGCCACGTTGCCGATCTCGGGTGCTTCGGCGCGTGCGGTCGATGCCGTCCCGGGATTCTCGCTCGTCGAATCGCTCGCGATGGCGCGCGCCGCCGAAGTGCTCGATCGCTTTCTCGCGCGCACCGGGCTTGCGACCGACGGGGCGGCGTTGCGAAATCACGCCCGCTATCGGCGCGACGCGGCGCATCTCGCGATCGATCCGGCGACGCGCAAACACCTCGAGTTGCTGCGCGCCGATGGCGCGAACGAGCGGGCGACGCTTCTGGCGACGCTCGACGGGTGTGCCACCTCGATGGGCTCGCGCCTGCTCGCACGACGGATCTCCGCGCCCTCGATCGATCGCGAAGCCATCGAGCGACGGCTCGACGATGTCGCCGCACTCGTCGAGAGGCACGCGCTGCGCGGGCACCTGCACGAAACGCTCCGTCGTTGCTTCGACCTCGAACGGATCGCGCAGAAAATCTCGTTGCGCCGCGCGAACCCGCGCGATCTCGCATCGCTGCGGCGCACCCTCGAGGCGATGGCGGAGCTTCCCGCGCTGCTGCCCGAGGCGCTCGCGCGGCGCCGGGCGCCGTTGTTGGGCTTCGAATCGCTGCTCGCCGATCTTCAGGCGACATTGGTCGAGGAGCCTCCCGCGCGCCTGAGCGATGGCGGCGCGATTCGCCCAGAGGCCGACCCCGAGCTCGCCGAATGTATCGCGCTGCGCGGCGATGCGCGCGGAAGCATCTCTGCGTTGGAAGAGCGCGAGCGCGAACGGACCGGCATCAAGAGCCTCAAGGTGAAGTATGCGAGCGCCTTCGGCTACGCCATCGAAGTCGGGCACGCGTATGCCGCGCGAGTTCCCGCCGAATACGTCCGTCGCCAGACGCTCGCCGGGAGCGAGCGCTATATCACCACCGAGCTCAAAGAACTCGAAACGGCGATAGCGAGCGCGCAGAGCCGCCAGGAACGTATCGAGCAGCGGCTCTTCGCCGAGCTCGTCGAACGCATCGCCGCGCGCGTCGACGGGCTCGCGGCTGCGGGTGCGGCACTCGCGGCGATCGACGTCAGCGTCGCGCTCGCCGAAAAAGCGGCGACGCGCGGATACGCACGCCCCGAATTTCTCGACGAATCCCGGATCGAGATCGTCGACGGCCGCCACCCGGTGATGGAGGCGGTGGTGCAGCGTCGCTTCGTTCCCAACGACGTGCGGTTGTTGGAGCGCGAGCATCGCTTCATTCTGCTGACCGGGCCGAACATGGGCGGCAAATCGACCTATCTCCGGCAGATCGGTTTGCTGACGATTCTCGCGCAGATCGGCTCGTTCGTTCCCGCCAAGAGCATGAAGCTGGGCATCGTCGATCGCATCTTCACGCGCATCGGCGCGGGGGACGATCTCGCTTCGGGGCAATCGACGTTTTACATGGAGATGGCCGAAGCGGCGAATATCCTTCGTCGCTGCACGGCACGCTCGTTGCTGCTCGTCGACGAGATTGGTCGCGGCACCGGAACGATCGACGGCCTCGCGATCGCGCAAGCGATCTGCGAGTATATTCTCGCGCTCGGCGACGGTGCGCCGATGACGTGTTTTGCGACGCATTTTCACGAACTCTGCGCGCTCGCCGAGCATTGGACCGGCGTCGCGAACTATCATATTACCGCCGTCGAAAATCTCGGACGGGGCAACGAGCCCGTCTTCTCGCATCGCGTCCAGCCGGGAAGTTCCTCGCGTTCCTTCGGCATCGAAGTGGCGCGCATGGCGGGGCTACCGGCGAGCGTCGTCGACCGCGCGCAAGAGATCGCCGAGACGCTCGGAGCCGGCCCCGATCTCGAAACGCGGATTCCGATGCGTCGGCGCTCCGGCCCAACCGAGAGCCGCGAACAGTTGCGGTTGCTATAATGCCGCAGATCGCCGCCCTCGACGAACGGACGATCGGGCAGATCGCCGCGGGCGAGATCGTCGAACGGCCGCTCTCGGTCGTCAAAGAGCTCGTCGAAAATGCGGTCGACGCCGGCGCGCGCCGCATCGAAGTCTCATTGTTGCGTGGCGGGACCGAACGCATCGAGGTAAGCGACGACGGCAGCGGAATCGCGATCGAAGATATCGCGCTCGCCCCCGCGCGCCACGCGACGAGTAAACTCCGGGATGCCGAGGAGCTTCAGGCGGTCGCGACGTTGGGCTTTCGCGGCGAGGGGCTCGCGAGTATCGCGGCGGTCGCGCGCCTCACCATCGTCTCGCGCACGCGCGATGCGGAGATCGGGGCGAAGATCGTCGCCTACGGCGAACGCATCGAGCCGATCGTCCGCGTCGCCGCTCCGACCGGAACGAGCGCGGTCGCAGAGGGGCTCTTCGCCAACGTCCCCGTCCGGCGCGAGTATCTAAAATCGCCGGCGGCGGAACTCGCGCGCGTGAATTCGTGGTTGAGCACCTTCGCGCTCGCCTATCCGGAGATTTCGTTTACGTTTCGCAACGACGGCGAGCAACACTGGGCAATGCCGGCGACCGCCGACCCGCGCGAACGGCTCGCCGCCGTCTTCGGGCGCGACGCCGCCAAGACGATGTTGGAGATCGATGCTTCGGCGGCCGCATCGATGCATGGCGGATTGCGCGGGTTCATCAGCGCACCCGGCAACGAACGCGCGGATCGACGCATGCAGATGCTCTTTGTGAACCGTCGGCTTCTTCGCAGTACGCTTCTCGCGGGCGCGTGGAGCGCCGGGTATCAAACGTTTTCGATGATCGGCCGTCAACCCTACGGCGTCTTGATGCTCGATCTTCCGCCCGAGCACGTCGATGCGAACGTTCATCCAACCAAGAGCGACGTGCGCTTGCGCTTCGGCACGCAGGTCGGCGAGAGCGTCCGCCATGCGATCGCCGCGACGCTGCGCGGCGATGCGCGCGAACGATTGAGCCGAACGCTGGGAGCCGAACCCGGCGAGCATCTCTCGCTCGCGCCGCCGGAGCGCTACGAACAGGCGCGCCTCCTGCAGTACGATCCCGAACCCGGCGAGGCACCGGTCGTTGCGCCGAACGGAATGCGCGTGCTTGCGCAGGTCGATGCAACCTACATTCTC
Organism: bacterium; assembly: GCA_021784715.1. Next base: position 5,855 of record JAJYHP010000026.1, on the reverse strand, counting down.
GCGACCGACGGGCGCACGATTCTCCTCGTCGATCAGCACGCCGCGCACGAACGCATTGCCTACGAACGGATCGTCGCTGCCGCCGCCGCGCACGCGCCGAGCGAACCGCTGCTCGTGCCTTCGATCGTCGAACTCGATCCCGCGCAGAGCGAACGGCTCGAACGCGCGCTCGAACTTCTCCGCGAAGGCGGGCTCGAAATCGAACCCTTCGGGGAACGCAGTTATCGCGTCACCGCGACCCCCGCCGGTTATGGAGCGCGAGCCTTCGATTTGGCGGGCTTCCTCGACGATCTGTCGGAGGAGCATCCGCAGCGCGACGTGCGCGAGCGTGTCTGGGCTTCGTTAGCCTGCCATTCGGTAACGACGGCGGGCGAGCGGCTCGCCTTTGCCGAGATGGTGCGGATGGTCGATGATTTGCAGCGCTGCATGAATCCCATGCATTGCCCGCACGGGCGCCCCACCATGCTGCGTCTCGAACCCGAGAACGTCGCGAGGCTCTTCAAGCGCGCGTGACCGATCTCTGCGTGATCGTCGGCGCGACGGCGTCGGGTAAGAGCGAGGTGGCGATGCGGATCGCTCGTGCGGTCGGCGGAGAGATCGTCGGTGCCGATTCTCGGCAGATCTATCGCGGCATGCGCGTCGGCACCGCGGCTCCCGACGATGCCGCGCAGCGCGAGATACGCCATCACTGCGTGGAGTTTCTCGATCCCGAGCGGCGCTATTCGGCCGCGCAGTTCGCACGCGATGCGATCGCGGCGATCGAAGATATTCGCGCGCGTGGGCGCCGCCCGCTCGTCGTCGGCGGGACGGGATTCTATCTGCGCGTTTTGCGCGGGGGAGTCGCGCTCGGCCAACGGGGGGACGAGGAACTTCGCGCGCGTATCGCGCGCGAGATGCGCGCGCATCCCCCCGAGGTGCTGCACGAGTGGCTCGCGCTGCGCGATCCCACGCGCGCCGCGGCGATCGAGCGAAACGATCTCTATCGCATAGGGCGCGCGCTCGAGATCGCCCTCGCGCCGGCGCGCGACGAGCGTGCGGAGATTCCGACATTGCTCTCGCGCGCGCTCTCGTTCCGGACCTTTGCGCTCGATCTGCCGCTGCCGGAGATCGATCGGCGCATCGAGGCGCGCGCTCGCGCGATGCTCTCCGGTGGCCTTCTCGACGAAGCGGAGGCGCTCGGTGCGCGTGCGGTCGCCGCCGATGCGGTCGGGTACCCGCAGGCGCTCGCGTATCTGCGCGGGCAGAGCACGTTCGAAGAGACCTTGGTCGCACTCGCACGTGCGACGCGCCGCTACGCGCGCCGCCAGATCGCTTGGTTTCGCACGGAGCCCGATATCGAATGGCTCGCCGCCGACGATCTCGTGCGGGCGGCGGAGGAAGCCCTGGGGCATGCGCCAACGCCTTCATAAATGACGGCGATCCCCTTTGCGAAGATGCACGGCACCCGAAACGATTTCATCGTTATCGACACGCGCGAGCGTTCGATTCCAAATCTCACCGCCTTCGCACGTCGCTGGTGCGATCGCCACTCCGGCGTCGGTGCCGACGGCGTACTGACGATCGAGCGATCGGTACTCGCCGATGCGGGCATGCGCGTCATCAACGCCGATGGTAGCGAGGCCGAGATGTGCGGCAACGGCATCCGTTGCGTCGCGCGCTATCTCGCCGAAGCGGGGGAGCCCGATCGGCTCACGATCGAAACGCTCGCGGGCGTTCGGGAGACGGCGATCGAGAGCCGCGAAGGAGCGTGGCGAATCTGCGTCGCGATGGGTGCGACGCAGATCGAACGCGGAACGCTCGCATACCCCGATGCGACGGTGGTGCGGGTAGGAAACCCGCACGTCGTACTCTTCGTCGACGCGCTCGAAGGTGTCGATCTCGCGGCGATCGCCGGCCGCATTGCCGCAGAGTCGGCCTTCGCCGAGGGAGCGAACGTGCATCTCGTCGTCGTCGAACCGGATTGCGTGCGCGTGCGTCACTTCGAACGCGGCGTCGGTGAGACGCAGGCCTGCGGCACCGGAGCGGTCGCCGTTGCGGCGGCGACGCGCATGCGCGATTTGCTTTCGACGCCGATGCGTGTCGAAGTTCCCGGCGGCACCCTCGCGGTCGATTTCGACGCGCGCGGTGAAGCCACGCTCATCGGCCCTGCCCTCCGCGTCTTCGACGGCGTTCTGCACGACGATGTCGCGTAAACGCGTGCCCCTCGCGCTCGCCTACGCCGACGCGCGCGGCCGCTATTATTTCGACGAACGGAGCGAGCCGCTCGCCGACGGCGGCATCGTGCGCGCGCCACGCCCCGACGAACTCATTCCGGCGCCGCCCGGAAGCGTTCCGACGCTGCTGCCGCTGCGACGTCCGGTGAGCGTGCGCGGCGTCGAAGCGCGCCGCCACGCGCTCGGCGTCTTGCTGCCTGCCGGTTACACGCGTTTGCTCGTGCCGGCGTTTGAGGCCGACGCCGACGCGCCGACGTTGCCGCTCTTTGGGTACACGTTTGCGTGCGCGATCGACGACGAGCTCTACGTCGCCGCGATGCGCACCGATCGCGATGAGGATTGGGAGCCGCGCCGCTTCGCCGAGGGCGAACTCGAGAGGCTGCTTGAGGAGCGCTGCGCGCGCGATCCCGGAAATCGCATGCTCGCCCAGCTGCGCGTCTGTGCCGGCGAGTACGGATGTTTTACCGCGCAGAACGTCTTTCTCGCACGCGGCGAAGCGGCGTTACCGGTCTCGCCGAAATGCAACGCTCGTTGCGTCGGATGCATCTCCGAACAGGATCCCGATGCGGGATTGCCGTCACCGCAGACGCGTATCGCCGTCGAGATGCAGGCCGACGAGATCGCGCGCGTCGCAATCGAGCATTTGGAACGGGTCCCCGAAGGGATCGTGAGCTTCGGACAGGGATGCGAGGGCGAACCGCTGCTGCGCTCGCACGCGATCGCTGCGGCGATCGAGAAGGTTCGCCGCGCGCGTTCGAACGGAACGGTGAATCTCAATACCAACGGTAGCCGCCCACGCGAACTCGCCCGCTGCATCGAGGCGGGGCTCCAAGCGGTTCGGATTAGCCTCAATAGTTTCCGCGAGGCGACCTACGCCGCCTATTATCGTCCGCAGGGATACGGCCTCGCCGACGTCTTCGATTCGATTCGCGTCGCGCGGGCGGCCGGGCTGCGCGTCTCGCTGAACCTGCTCACGCATCCCGGCGTTACCGACGACGTAGAAGAAGTCGCTGCAATGGAGCGGTTTTTGCGCGAGCAACCCGTCGATATGGTCCAAACGCGCACGCTCAACATCGATCCGCACCGCTATTTCGCCCTCGTCGGGCGCCCGCAAGCAACGGTGGGAATGCGCGCGGCGATCGAGAGCATCGCCGCACGCGGCGTTCGCGTCGGTAACTTCACGCACGTGCATTAACGGCCGTGCCGACCGCTCTGCGACCGCTGCCGATCTGGGTGCTTCCCGGGGTCGCGCTCCTGGGAGCGTTCGCCGGAATGCTTTTTGCCGGTCCCGTCGGCGCGGCGTTCGCGCCCGCGACGCTGCATTATATCGTTCCACCGCTGCTCTTCGAAGCGGCGTGGAGCCTCGATCTCGCCGCGGTGCGGCGCGCGTGGCGCCCGGTCGCGATATTGGTGCTACCCGGCGTCGCGATCGCCGCCCTCTGCGTCGCCGGCGCGCTGGTATTGCTCGCATTCCCCTGGCCGCTGGCGTGGACGGTCGGTGCGGCGTTGAGCGCGACCGATCCCGTCGCCGTGATCGCCTTCGCGCGTTCGGTCGGGGCGCCCCCGAGGTTGGTGGCGATCGTCGAAGCGGAGTCGCTCTTCAACGACGCCTTCGCGGTCGCACTCGTGCGCGCGAGCAATCTCGCGCTCTCGCTCGTGGCCGCTCTTCTCGGCGCCGCCGTCGGCGATTTGGTCGGACGCCTTGCATCGCGGCTGCGCCTTCGCCGCCCGTTCTCGCTCTGGGCGCTCAGCGTGCTCGGCGTCTACGCCGTCGCGATCGCCGCCGATGCGTTCGGAGGATCGGGAATCGTGGCCGTGGTGACGCTCGGCATGTTCATGCGAACGCGCATCGAGAGGACGCTCGATTCGGCAACGCTCGACGGCGCCGAAGCCTATTGGCGTTGGGCCGCCGTCGCGCTGAACTTCGTGCTCTTTGCATGGATGGGCGCGAGCTTCAATCTGCTCGATGCCCGCAGTGCGTTGATCGGTGCCGGGGCGGTCGTGCTCGCGCTCGCGGCGGCGCGCCTCATCACGACGATGGGGCTCTTGCGCGTGCTGCCGGAGCTCGATGCCGCGCGGCGACGATTCATCGCCGCGGCGGGCGTGCGCGGAGCGCTCTCGCTGGCGCTGATTTTTACGATCGACGTGCATCTACCGGGAGCGCAGAGCGCTCGCGCTATCGTGTTCGTCGCGGTTCTGGTGACGATGCTGGTGGGAACGCTCGCGTTGCCGCGCAGCGCGCGAAGGCTCTTAGCCTCCCGCTCCTAACATCTGCGCGAGCCGCTCGCGCGCGCCGTTTTTAACGACGGCGATCACGCGATCGCCGGCCTGCAGGCGCGTGTGCCCGCTCGGAACCACGATCTCCTCGCCTTCGCGTTCGATCGCGACGAGGACGGTATCGCTGGGAAGTGCGATTTCACCGATCTCTCTGCCGACGACTGCGGAGGCTGCGGCGACCGACATCTTCGTGAGGTGCAGGTTCCCTTTTCCGAAGAGATGCATCGTTTCGAGAACGGCGCCGTATCCGGCCGCACTGACGTGTTCGTTGAGCACGTCGAGGATGATCTCCGTCGACGAAATCACGGTCACCGGCTCGCCGGTATCGAGCGATTCGAAGATGCGTCGGTTGCGTGGATTGTTGACGCGCGCGATGCAGCGCGCCTTCGAGATGCGCTTGCTCAGCAGAACGACGACGAGATTATCTTCGTCGTCGCCGGTATCCGCAACCACGATATCGGCGCGCTCGACGCCCGCGGCGCGCAGGACTTTGGGATCGCAGCCGTCGCCGACGACGGTGACCTGCTGACCGATGAGTCGCTCGAGATTCTTCGCTTTGCGTTCGTCTTTTTCGACGACCACGACCTCGCTCTTGCGGTCGAGCAACGCGCGCGTGAGATAGGAGCCGACTTTACCGCCGCCGACGATGAGAATGAACACGTTACGACCTCACCGGTTTGGCTTTGCGCGCGTCGGGGAATGATTGGACGAAGCTCTCGAAGGCGTCGGAGGCGACGACGGCGTGCACTTCGTCGCCCTTTTCGAAGATCGTGTCGCTGGAAACGACGAGTAAACGGCCTTTCCGAATGAGCCCTGCGATGCGGATGCGTTCGAACTCTTCAAATTCGCCGACGCGTTTATCGACTTGTGCCGCGCCGACGTGCGCGACCAACGTGGTGAGAACGCCGAATTCGATCTCGGGCGTGCTCTTCGTCGACGATTCGACGAGCCGATCGCGAATGAGTTGTGCGTTGACGGTCGTCGGGCAGACGGTCTCGACGCCGAGATCGCGATAGAGTTGCCCGCGCTGCGGATCGTAGATGCGCGCGACGATCTTTTGAATGTGAAACTCGGTACGCGCGATCAGCGCCGCCATGATGTTGCGGTTGTCGCCGTTGGTGACCGCGACGAACGCGTTCGCCTTCTCCGCACCGGCGCGGCGCAAGACTTCGGAATCGATGCCAGTGCCGACGACAACGTGCCCGCCAAACTCCTTGCGAAGGCGTTTGAATGCGGTTGGGTTTTCGTCGATGACGATGACTTCGTGCCCGTCTTCATCGAGCTTCTCGGCAAGGGCGGAACCGACTCGTCCGCAGCCGACTATGAGATACCTCATGCGCGCTCGCGGCTTCTCTGCGACGCTGC
>JAJYHP010000146.1 GCA_021784715.1 bacterium | reverse complement strand
ACGTTCCGGCACCGTGACGCGCGGCACGCTGCTCCGCGTCGCGAGCGCATTCGTCGCAGCGACATCGCTGCCGCGCATCGCGCATGCCGAACGTTATGCCGTCACGATGAGCCCGGCGGCATGGCTCCGACGGCTCGGCCCGGCGCGATATGCAATTTTACGCGAGGGCGGCACGGAGGCACCCTATTCGAGCCCGCTCGAGAAAGAGTTCGCCGCCGGGCGATACCTCTGCGCCGGATGCAACCAACCCGCTTTTAGCTCGGCGACGAAATATCACGCGGGCGAAGGTTGGCCCTCGTTTTGGGACGTGCTTCCGGGAGCGGTGCGCTACAAAAAGGACTATCAGTTGATCGGTGAGGTTCGTACCGAAGTGCACTGCTCGCGTTGCGGAGGGCACCTCGGCCATCGCTTTCACGACGGCCCGCAGCCGACCGGCCTGCGTTACTGTATCGACGGGCTCGCGCTGCGATTCATTCCACAGCGCGGCGACGGTCGTGCGCGATCTTCAGCACGAGAATAGAGAAATTCAGCGCCAGCGTCACGGCATTGGTCAGCAGAATCGGCAACGAGTGTAGCGCGATGCCGTACCAGACCCAGAGCGAGATGCCGAGGATAAAAAACGCGAGCGCGCCATAAGAGAGATCGTCGGCGCTGCGACGTTTGAGGATGCGGAGCATCTGCGGCATGAACGAGAGCGTCGTCAGCGTTCCGGCGCTCAGGCCCAGAATATCGAGCGCTCTCATGCGCCGGGAACTCCTCGCGCTAACCGTCGCATCCAGGTATAGAGGCCGCCGACCGTCGCGACGAACGCGAGCGTTCCGATCACCTGCGAGGGCCCGACGAAGGCATCCCCGACCAGTGCAAGCGGCGTCCCGTGGTTGCTCGCGACGATTAACCCGGCTAAGAGCACGCCGAAGAGACTCTCCCCAACGATCAATCCCGAGGCGAGCAAGACCCCCAATCGCTTACCGATATCGGCGAAGCTTTCGCCGCGCAAACGGCGCTCGTACCAGTAGCCCAATAACGCGCCGATGACGACCGGAGCGGTCGTCGAACTCGGCAGATAGATCCCGAGACCGACGGCGAGCGGCGGCAGCTTTCCGCGACCGGTCGCGCGGAGGACTTCGTCGATCGCGACGACGACCGCGCCGATCAAAGCACCGATGCCGATGAGCGACCAATCGAGGTTCCCGCCGAGCACGCCCTTCGCCAACGCGGTAATGAGCATCGCTTGTGGTGCGGGTAACGGGTGCGAGCCCGGTGCGACGTGCAAATTTGCCGCGCCCATAAAACCATAGCCGCGTGCTAGGAGATCGAGAATCGGCGGAATGACCGCCGCGCCGACGATGACGCCGATCACCAACGCAACCTGCTGCTTCCACGGCGTGGCATCGACGAGTTGGCCGGTCTTGAGATCTTGCAGATTGTCGTTGGCAATCGTTGCCACCGAGATCACGACCGTCGTTACGAAGAGCGCAAATGCCAGCAGCGGTTTGGTGAGTTCGGGGTGACCGTGGCCGAAGAACACGGCGACGAGCGCGATTCCCAACACGGCGAGAATCGCGAGCCCCGATACCGGGCTGTTCGACGAGCCGATCAAACCGGCCATATAACCACAGATCGCCGCAACGAAGAGCCCGACGATGGCGATATAGAGAATCGCCACCACGATCAGCGGTATCGCGATCGCGGGCGGCAGCACGCCCTGCACGAAAATAAACAAGAGGATCGCGAGCGGCAACATCAGTGCTGCCGAGACACCGGTGACGATCCCGATCGGAATATCGCGTTCGGTACGCTCGAGTTCGTGTGCGCGCCCTTCTTTGCGCGTCTGCGCTGCGGCGAGTGCGCCGCGCAAACCTTCGAGAACGGGAGCGAGCAATTGCAACAGCGTCCAGATCGCCGCGACGCCAATCGCCCCGGCGCCGATAAAACGCACGTCGTGCGACCAGGTCGCCATCGCGACATCCATCGGCGAACCGCCGACGGCCGGATGGATGGCGGTGAGGATCGGCACCAAGATTCCCCAAGCGATGACGATGCCGGCGAGTATCGCCAGCCCGACGCTCAAACCGATCAGGTGTCCGGCGCCGACGAGTGCGAGCGAGAGCGAGATGCCGATTCCGGTCGTCGCATGGCCGAAACGGCGATAGGCGTCGAACTCGCCGATGAAGACGCGCGTCGCGACGACGGCGGCAAATGCCGCCGATGCAATCGATCCGGCGAGAATCGCGATCAGTCCGGCGGCTCCCTCGCGGGCACCGCTCTTCGACGACGCGCCGACGCGCAGCACCTCCGCTGCTGCGACGCCCTCCGGATATGGGAGATCGGAGTTGGTGACCAACGCACGGCGCAACGGAATCGTGTACATGACCCCGAGAATGCCGCCGAGCGCGGCTACCGAGAACGATTCCCAGAACGGGAAGCCGGTCCACCAACCGATCATCACCAGCCCGGGCAGCACGAAGATGATCGAGGAGAGCGTCCCCGCCGACGAAGCGACGGTCTGCACGATATTATTCTCTTGCACGCTGGAGTCTTTAAACCAGCGGAGGATCGCCATGGAGATCACCGCAGCCGGGATCGAGGAGGCAAACGTAAGCCCGACCTTGAGGCCGAGATAGACGTTTGCTGCAGTAAAGAACAGGGTGATGACCGCGCCGATGATAATGCCGCGCAGCGTCAGTTCGTGGCTCGTTTTCATGACTGCGGCCTTACGCCGTCGCGGCGCCAATCCTTGCCGCGGGGCAGGGAGCGCTCGGGCCGCAGGAGCAGTGAGGGCGGTGAGCCTCCGCGTTGCGTGCGCGGGGATCGACGAAATCGATTTCCGCGACCCCATCGTTACCCTGCGAGCCCGCAGCCTCGTGGAGGCGGAGCGTGCTCTCGCCGAAGCCGAACGCGCGCTCGCCGACGGCTATTGGATCGCGGGCTATCTGAATTATGCGCTCGGTTCGGCATTTCACGATCTTCCCATCGATGCCGCATGGCCGCTGCTGGCGATCGGGGTGTTCGAAAGGCCGCTCCCTCGCGAAAGCGAGGGCGCGGAGATCGAGCCCTTTGCGCCGCCGCTTCCGCTCTTTACCGAGCCCGGCTACGAGCGCGCGATCGAAGCGATCGTCGAGGCGATTCGCGACGGCGAGGTCTATCAAGTAAACTATTGCGCCCCGTTTCACTTTGCGTGGAGCGGCGATCCCTATGCACTCTGGTCGGCGATCGCCGCACGTACCGATGCGCGTTATCAAGCATTCGTCCAAGATGAAGAACGTTACGCGCTCTCGTGGTCGCCCGAACTCTTCCTGCGCTTCGAGGGCGATACGCTCGTGGCGCGTCCGATGAAAGGCACCGCCGCACTCGACCGCTGCGACGAGTTGCTCAACGAGAAGAATCGCGCGGAGAACCTCATGATCGTCGACGTGCTGCGCAACGATCTGCACCGTCTCGGTGCGCGCGTCGAAACGGAGCGACTGCTCGAGATCGAGCGCTACCCGACGTTTGCAACGATGACCTCGACCCTGCGCGCCGATCTCGGCCGCTCCTCAACGCTGGCGGAGATCTTTGCCGCGACCTTTCCCTGCGCGAGCGTTACCGGTGCTCCGAAACGCGCCGCGATGGAGTATATCGCGCGGCTCGAAGCAACCCCGCGCGAGATCTACTGCGGCAGCATCGGCTATCTCGCGCCCGAGCGCCGCGGCTGGTGGAACGTCGCGATTCGCACCGTGCAGAGCGATGCCGCCTCGGCGTGCGTTCGCGTCGGCGGCGGGATTCTCTACGATTCGCAAGCGACCGACGAACGCAGCGAGATCGATACGAAACTGCACTTCCTTCGGGAGGCCGCCCGCTTCGAGCTCTGGGAGACCTTGGCGAGCGACGCATCCGATGCTACGATCGAGCTGCATCTGCAACGGCTCGCCTCTGCGGCGCAGCGCCTACGCATACCCATCGATCTCGATGCGGTGCGTGCGAGTATCGACGACGCACGCAGCTCCGCGACGATGCCGACGCTGCTGCGCGTGCGCCTCGAAAATCGCGGCGCGTTCTCGCTTCATCGAGCGCCGTTGGAGCGCCCCGAAGGAATCGATATCGCGATCTCACCGACGCGCGTTCGCTCCGACGATCCGTGGTTAGGCATCAAGAGCTCGTATAGGCCGGCGCACGAGCGCGCCGCCACGCACGCAAAAAACACGGGCTGCTTCGATGCGTTGCTCGCAAACGAACGCGGCGAGTTCACCGAGGGCAGCCGCACCAATCTCTTCATCCGCCGCGGCGGCCGTCTTCTCACTCCGCCGTTGGAGGCCGGGCTGCTACCGGGTATTCTCCGCGCCACCTTACTCGCTGAGGGTAGCGCCGAAGAAGCCACGCTTCGAGCGCATGATCTCGCGGGGGCCGAGGCCATCTACCTCGGGAATTCAGCGCGCGGCTTGCTGCGCGTTCGTTCGATACGCTTGGCGACCGATGTAGAGATCAGCCGAGGATCTTCGCAAACGTATCGGTGAGCCGAGCGATCTCCTGTTGATCGATCGAGCCGTTCTTTCCCGGCTTGAGACATTGGACGAGACTCGACGTCATCAACTGCACCGTCGCCCGCTCCAGCGCCGCTTTCGCCGCACCCATTTGCTGAGCGATCGCGTGACAATCGCGACCCTGTTCGATCATCCGGCCGATCCCTTGAATCTGCCCTTCGACGCGACGAAGGCGCATCAGGACGTCGCCGGCGGTTGCGGCATCGAGGCTGCCCTGTCCTTCGGCGGGCACCCCCGTCCGTTGCTTTGCCATGCCGATACTCTACCCCGTAGTCCTCCATCTTGCAATACCCTAGGGGGTATGGTATTATCCAGGCGTTCCTTTCGTCTTCTTTGGGAGTTTCTCGAATGCGTTTCACCGACTCACTCATGTGTCCGGCGCGCGAGCGTGGCTGGAAAGTCGAGGCCGCAGTACGCGGCATCGCGGGCACCTTCGTGCTCGCCAGCCTCGCGCTTTCGTTGCTCGACCGCCGCTGGCTCTGGCTCACGGCGTTCGTCGGCGCGAACCTGCTGCAGTCGTCGCTGACCGGGTGGTGCATGATGTCGAATATTCTCGGCGCGATCGGCATTGGAGGGAAGACGCGTGAAGCGTAGCATCGCGGCGGCATTCGCGGTTACGTTCGCGCTCTCGCTCGTTGCGTGCGGCGGAAACGATTCTGCAAAGCAAGCAACGCCTGCCATCGAGGTGCGCACGACCACCGTGCAAAGCGGCTCGATCGGCGCGACGACCGATTTTTCCGGCTCCCTCGTCGCCCTCCATCGCGCGACCGTCGGAGCGCTGACACCGGGTCGGATCGATCTCGTATCGGTCCGCGCGGGCGATCGCGTCGCCGCCGGGACGGTGCTCGCGCGCGTCGATAGCACGCAATACGCTGCGATGCTCGCCGGTGCACGCGCCGGAGCGAGCGCCGCGGGTGCCGGTTCGAGAGCGGCGCTCGCCGGTTTGCAGCAAGCGCAAAGCCGCTACGACCTCGCCGCCAAGACCGCCCAACGCATGGGGAATCTCTATTCGGCGGGCGCGATCTCCAAAGAACAGCGCGACCAAGTGCAGGCGCAGCTCGAGATCGCGCGCGCGGGACTCGCACAAGCGCGGGCCCAGGTACAAGCCGCCTCCGGCGGCGAGGCCGCCGCCCAAGCCGGCGTTACCGCAGCGAGCGTTCCGGTCAACGATGCCACGATCGCAGCGCCGTTTAGCGGCATCGTCACGCAGACGTTCGTGCGCCGGGGCGAAGTCGTCGGTGCCGGCAGCCCGGTGGCGCGCATCGAAAGCGACGGACTGCTTGAATTGAAGGTGGCGATTCCACTGGAGAACGCTGCCGTACTCCACGCGCAACAGCAACTCGCCGTCCGCGTCGACGCCCTCGGCGGAGGCACATTGCAAGGCACGATTCGCTCGGTCGTACCTTCCGATAATCCGGCGTTGCGCTCGGCGGTCTTGCGCATCGATCTTCCCGCTCGTCCGGGCCTGCTCCCCGGAATGTTCGCTCGTGCGATCGTTCCGGCTCGGAGCGCTCGCGGCGCGCGCGTCCCGCTCTCGGCGTTGGTCGAACGCGCCGGCCAAAGCGGCGTCTTCGTCGTCCGCAATGGGAAAGCCACGTTCGTCCCGGTTGATTCGGTCGTCAGCAGCACGCGCTATGCGATCGTGAGCGGACTCTCCGACGGGACGACGATCGCCACCAGCAACCTCGCCGAACTCACCGACGGGGCCGCCGTGACGGTCGTGACTCGATGAAACCATTGACCGGAATCGGACGGCTCGCCCGCTATTTCCTCACCTCGAAGCTCACGCCCACGATCGTCATCGCGATCTCGGTCTGGGGTATCTTCGCCATCTTACAAACGCCGCGGCAAGAGAACCCCGAGATCACGATGCCCGCGGCAACGATTTTCACTCAGTACTCCGGCGGATCGGCACGCGAGGTCGAACGCCTGGTAACCGAGCGCGGCGAACGCGTGCTGCAAGAAGTTCCCGGCATCAGCCACATTTATGCAACGACGACCCAAGATTACTCGATGCTCACCGTGCTCTTCCACGTCGGCGAGAGCCCGAGCAAATCGTTCGTCGCACTCTACGACCAAGTGAACGCCCACCTCGGCGATCTCCCACCCGGCGCTTCGCACCCGGTCATCACGCCGCTCTCGGTGGACGACGTTCCCATCGTCGTGCTGAATCTTCACGGCAAACGCTACAATCGCGGCCAACTCTATCAGTCCGCACAACGCGTCATCGCCGACGTTCGGGCGATTCCCGGAGTCTCAACGGTGCAGACCTTCGGCGGGCGTCCGCAAGTCGTGAACGTTCGCCTCGACCCGGTCAAACTCGCAGCGTTTGGCCTCTCTCCCGGTCAGATCGCGGCGGCCTTAGGCGCGAGCAATACCGTGCAAGCCGTCGGATCGTTACATAGTAACGGCGAGAGCCTCGCGGTTCGCGCCGGCGACGCGCTCACCTCGCTCGACGCCGTGCGCGGCCAAATCGTCAACGTCAGCGATGGAGAACCGGTCACCCTCGGGCAAGTGGCGTCGGTGAGCATGGGGCTCCCCCCACGCGAGAATGCAACCGGTTTCGGCTACGCTGCCGGTACGAAGGGCGCACCGCAAACGCTCCAAGCCTCGGTGAGCATTGCGATTGCAAAGAAAGCGGGAACGAATGCCGTAACGGTCGCCGACGCAATCCTCAATCGCGTCAAAAGTATCGAACTACCGCCCGGCGTGACGCTCGACGTTACGCGCAACGACGGCAATAAAGCCAACCTTGCCGTCAACGAACTCATCCAACGTTTGCTCGAAGCGATCGTTATCGTCGTTGCGCTGCTCTTCGTCCTCGGATGGCGCGAAGCATTAGTCGTCGCAACCGCGATTCCGTTAACGCTCTTCGTAACGTTGGGAATCGGCATGATCGACGGACAGTCGATCAACCGCATCACGCTCTTCGCGCTGATTCTCTCGCTCGGTCTGCTCGTCGATCAGGCGATCGTGATCGTCGAAAACATTCACCGTCACTACCACGTCGTCAATCCCCATCGCTCCAAGGCCGAAGCGACGGTGCTTGCCGTCGAAGAGATCGGCAACCCCACCACGCTGGCGACGATCACCGTCGTGCTCTCCTTCCTTCCGATGCTCTTCGTTACCGGCATGATGGGCCCGTACATGCGGCCGATTCCGCTCAACGTCCCCATCGCGATGATCGCCTCGCTGCTCATCGCTTTCACGATCACGCCCTGGGCGACGTACGCGTTACTCCGCAATCAAAAACCGAAACCTTCGCACGGAACGCCGAAATGGATTCTGCCCTTTCGTAATGCGCTGGCGAAGATGCTCGCCGACCGCAAGCTCGGGCAACGTTTTCTTCTCATTCTTGCCTTTGCACTGATCGTCGCGGTCATGCTTCCGGTCTTTAAGTTGGTGAAGTTCCGCATGCTTCCCGACGCCAACGAGACCTCGTTCCTCGTGGCAATCGATGCGGCTCCCTCGAGCTCGATCGCACAGACCGACGCGATCGCCGCAGCGGTCGGACGCAAATTAGCGACCTATCCGCAGATTCGCTCGTATCAGACCTTCGTCGGCACCAACGCGGTCCCCGATCTCGCGGCGCTTTTCCAGGGAACGGTTTTCCGGAATGCACCCAATCAAGCGGAGATCCACGTGAGCCTTCTGCCGAAGGATCGCCGCTCGATCGAATCCGCTCCATTCGTAGCCGAGATTCGCCCGGCGTTAGCCGCCGTTGCCGCTGCGAACGGTGCCTCGCTGCGCATCTTACAGGTGCCGCCGGGCCCGCCGGTGCGCGATACGATTCTCGCGAAGATCTACGGCCCGGATCCCGAGGTGCGGCGCGCGATTGCGGCCCGAGTCGTTGCGATGATGCAGCACGAACGCGGCGTCGTCGATATCGACTCGAGCTTTAAAGATCTGCCAGCCTCCTTGAACCTCCGCGTCGACCCAACCAAAGCCGCACTCGCCGGCGTATCGGTCGTCGATGCGGTGCAAACGCTCGGCATGGAACTGCACGGTGCGCCGGTCTCGACGCTCCACGTTCCCGATCAGACTCGGCCAGTATCGATCTTCCTGCGGCTCGCGCGCGCATACCGGGGCGACCCGGCGGCGCTCGAATCGCTGATGTTGCCCTCGCGCACCGGCGCGCAGGTTCCCCTGAGTGCGGTCGTGACCGCGCGTGCGGGGAACGTCGAACGTCCGCTCTATCGCGACGACTTCCGCAACGTCTCCTACGTCGGCGCCGACATGGCGGGGCGCAGCTCGACGTATGCCGTCATCGACATGGCGCTCGCACTCATGCGTCACCCGCTCCCCGCCGGATATACGATTTCGTGGGGCGGCGAATGGAGCCTCACCAATCGCGTCTTCGCCGATCTCGGCCGCGCGATGCTCCTCGCCTTCATCCTGATTTACTTCTTATTAGTCGCACGATTCCGCTCGTTCATGATTCCGCTCGTAGTACTCGCCGCCGTCCCTCTTGCGATCATCGGCGTCCTACCCGGTTTCGCGATACTCGCTCCGTTCGGAATCTATTTCTCGGCGACGGCAATGATCGGGTTGATTGCACTCATCGGCATCGTCGTACGAAATTCGATTATCTTGCTCGATTTTATAGAATCGAAAATTAAAGAAGGCATCCCGCTCAACGAAGCGTTGACCGAGGCCACGACCGCGCGAACGCGGCCGATCTTCCTCACCGCCGCTGCCGGCGTGCTCTCCTCGATCGTGATTGCCGCCGACCCGGTCTGGAGCGGTCTTGCGTGGGCGCTCGTGTTCGGCATGACGATGTCGGCGGTGTTATCGGTCCTCGCGATTCCACTCTTATACGGCATCATCGCACGGGGTCGCTCGCCGGTATCCCATGCGCTTCCGACACCGGGAATCGAGGCAGAACGCGTGCGTAGCATCGTTAATTTCCCCGAACTCGATTGTATCGAGCTGGAATCGACGGCACTCCCACGGCTTCTCGAAGGCGAAAGCATCAATCTCGACATGGAGATCTTCCGCGGCGAGGGAGATGCCCGAGACGCCGTCGCCTATCTCAGCGGTCCCTTCCGCGTGGAGAAGGCAAGCGTCGAACTGCAGAGCGCGTACGGCGCCATCACCTCGACGCAACACCTCACCTTGCGTTCGCTCGAAACCGCCCCCTCATGGAAAGAACTCGATCGTGAATAAACGCCTCGTTATCCCCCTCGCACTCGCAGCGATGCTGCTTCCCCTCGGCGCGCTCCGCGCTGCGACGACGCCGGCGACGGTATCGGCG
>JAJYHP010000164.1 GCA_021784715.1 bacterium | reverse complement strand
TCGCGGAAGAGAATGCCGTACATCGAATCGTTGAGCAACATATCGAGCCGTTCGAGCGCGGCCATGCTCGCGATCTCGGGCATGCAGAGACCGCTGGCATAATTGGTGAGCATGATGTAGCGCCCGAGTTTTTCGCCGATCGCATCGAGCGCTTCGCGCATGATCGCGAAGTTCGCTTGGGTGGCGTAAGTGCCGCCGAACCCTTCGGTGGTGGGGCCGTAGGGAACGAAATCGAGCAGCGACTGCCCGGTGGAGCGAATGACGGCGATAATCTGCGCGCCGGCTTCGGCGGCGGCGACCGCCGCGGTGCGATCTTCGTAGATATTGCCGCTGGCAACGATCACGTAGAGCAGCGGCGGCTCCCCTTGCGGCGTTCGCGCGAGCGCGGCGCGCCGCTCCTCGCGGCGGGCGGCGATGTGCGCCAGCGCGCGCTCGACGTACGGGGCGAGGGCGCCCCGCGCGGCGGCGACGGGGGTAGCCGCATAGGCGGCGAGCTCGGTGCGCCCGGCGCCGATCTCCGCGGCGAGGGCGGCGGGCTCCATGCCGGTCTCGGCGAGCGCCCGGCCGAACGCGAGCGCGACGCCGCGCCCACGCTGCTCGGGGCTCAAGCTATCGACGATGAGGTTGGGCAGCGGAATCTCCTCGCCGTTCACTCCGTCGACGCCGAGCAGCCGGAGCACCGAGCGCTCCACCGCGACGGTGGAGTGCCCCGCGATAAACTCTTCGACCGGGCGGGCGATACGTGCGGCGAGCGCGCGGCACGCCGCGACGACGGAGGGATCTATCCGAAGTTCCATACTCCGCCATCGTACCTGCCCGAAGCAACCGCCGCCACCCCCCATGTCACCCCGAGTAGCCCCCTTCGTCTCGCTTCGCTCGCTCAGGACAGGCTCGCGGCGTATCGAGGAGCTGTCGAGGCGCGCGCGGCGGCGCCGCAGAATCTCCGCTACGTTGGAGGGACCACCGATGCACAGAATCGCCGCGCTGCTGCCTGCCGCAGTTCTCGCGCTCACCACCGGGGTCGCGCCCCGCTCCGGCGCGCCGGTGATGTATCCGCCGATCGCCCTGCGCGATTATCGCGCGCTCACCGGCATCACATCGCCCGCGTTCTCCCCCGGCGGCGGGCGCATCGCCTTCGTCGCCAAGAAAGCCGATTTCGCGCACGACCGCTACGATGCGTCGCTGATGGTGCTCTCTAGCGGGGGCAACTGGGGCACGGTCGGCGTTTGGCCGCGCACGCTCGTCGCGGGCATGCGGGGGCTCCAGTCGCCGCGCTGGGCACCAAACGGCGGTTCGATCGCGTTCATCGCGCGCGGCACCAAGAAGCGCGCGCAGATCTTCCTCGTCCCCGCCGGCGGAGGAAAGCCGCGCCAACTCGGCTTCGCGCCCAACGGCGTCGAGCAATTCGCGTGGAGCCCCGACGGGCGCACCATCGCCTACGTCATGCCCGATAACGGCCTCGCGGCGAAAGCGAAGGCAACCCATCACGATCTCTTCACCATCCACAACGACGACTACCAGATTCACGCAGCACCGCGTCCCTCGCATATCTGGCTGCTCCCCGTCGCAGGCGGCCGGGCGCGCCAACTCACCTTCGGCCCGACGAGCGTGCTGGAAAACCCGCCGCCCTTCGCCGGTTCGGTCACCGCACCGGTCTGGTCGCCGAACGGCAAGAGCATCGTTTTCACGCGACAGATCGACGCCAACGATAGCGATACCGATAAAACGACCATCGTTTCGGTCGATGTCGCGACTGGTGCCGTGCACGTCCTGACGAACACGCCGAGTTTCGAATACACACCATCGTTTACACCCGATGGCAAAACCGTTGCGTTTCTCTATCCCGAAGGACCGGGGCCGCTGAGCCAGATGAACGTCTATACCGTGCCCGCGGGCGGCGGTGCGATGCACGATGTCGGCGCGCACGACGGCGATATCGCCTCGGAGTACCGCTTGCTCCCCAATGGGCGCGGCTTTCTCGGGATCGTCAACGTCGGTGTCCGTACCGATATCGTTTATCAGCCGCTCGGCGGCGCACCGATGCCGCTCGGTCGGCTCGGCGCATACGCGCTGCGGCTCGCCCCGTCGCAGCTCGCCGTTTCGTCGAAGGGCGCGATTGCCTTCGTCGCCGATAATACAAGAACGGCGCCCGAACTGTACCTGCTGCCGAATATTCTCAGCGCGAAAATCCGCGGTGCGCTGGTACGCTTAACGTCGCTCAACGCCGCCTTCGTCAACTACGCCTATCCCACGAGCGTAGCGATGAAATGGCAGGCCCCCGACGGGCAATGGAACGACGGCATTCTCACCTATCCCAACGGGTATGTTGCGGGCAAGCGCTATCCGCTCGTCGTGTACAATCACGGCGGCCCCGAAGCGGCCTCCTCCGAGAATTTCATCGGCGGCGAGATCGGGCCGTTGCGCGATCTCTTCGCCGCGCGCGGCTATTTAGTGTTCGAACCGAATTATCGCGGGAGCGACAATCTGAGCAACGCGCACGAGCACGCGATCTATCGCGATCCCGGCGTCGGCCCGGCGAGCGATGTGATGTCCGGAATCCAACAACTCGAGCATCGCGGAATCGTCGATACCTCGCGCATCGCCGTGGTCGGCCATTCCTATGGCGGTTATCTCACGACGTGGTTGATCTCGCACTATCATATCTGGCGCACCGCGGTCGTCGCCGACGGTGCGGTGGATTGGACCGAAGAGTACGAACTCGCCGGCGACGGCAACATGGCGTGGACGCGCTATTCGCTCGGCGGTTCGCCGTGGAATCCGCGGAGCGCGGCGCTCTATCGCACCGGTTCGCCGATCACCTACGCCGGCCAAATCACGACGCCGACGCTCATTCTTTCGGGGACCGCCGATATCACCGTGCCGATCACCGAATCGTTCGCGCTCTATCACGCGCTCGCGAGCCGGCACGTTCCGGTGCGTTTCATCGGCATCCCGGGCGCGCACCACACGCCGCAGGACCCGGTGCATCTCGAGCTCTACTATCGCGCGATCCTTCACTGGGTTGTCGCCCACATGTAGCGCGCGCGTTGTCACCCCGAGTAGGGCGCTTTAGCGCCCGTATCGAGGGGCACGTGTGTCACCCCGAGTAGGGCGCTTTAGCGCCCGTATCGAGGGGCACGTGTGTCACCCCGAGTAGGGCGCTTTAGCGCCCGTATCGAGGGGCCGCTTCGCAGCATCAGGAGCCGCATGAATTCGCAAGAAATCCCCGAAGATGGGTGTATGACGGAACTTCGTTACGCCGTGGTTCTCGAACCGAGCCCGATCGCTGAGGGAGGCGGGTATAGTGTAACCGTGCCGGCCCTTCCGGAGATCGCTACCGAAGGAGCCTCGGCTGATGAGGCGCTTGCAATGGCGCGCGACGCCATCACCCTCTCGCTACAGGCCCGCCGCGACCTGGGTCTAGAAATTCCGCCATCCGATGCTGAAGGCGCTCGACTAGAGATCGTTAAGATCGCAGCAGCGTAGCCTCGAATGCCGAAATTACCGCGTGTATCGGCTCGCGCGTTTGCGCGAGTCTTGCAACGTGCGGGTTTTCGGCTCGTCCGCCAGTCGGGTTCGCATGCGTTTTTCCGGCACCCAAATGGCCGTATCGTGAATGTTCCAATGCACGTTGGCGATATGAAAACGGCAACTATTGCCGCGATGCTAAAAGCCTCGGGCTTAACTGTCGAAGAACTCATCGAGCTCCTTTAGGAATCTTGACGAAGAGATAAATCCCTCGATACGGCTGCTGCGCAGCCTACTCGGGATGACAGAAGTGCTGCGCAGCCTACTCGGGATGACAGAAGTGCTGCGCAGCCTACTCGGGATGACAGAAGTGCTGCGCAGCCTACTCGGGATGACAGAAGTGCTGCGCAGCCTACTCGGGATGACAGCCTTTGACACCCCGAGTAGGGCGCTTTAGCGCCCGTATCGAGGGGCAAAAACTTCCCTCGATACGCCGCCGAGCCTGTCTTGAGCGAGCGGAGCGAGTCGAAGGGGCGGCTACTCGGGATGGCAGAGGCGCGGCTACTGCGGACGCGAGGCTTTGTCGGCTAAATACGCCGCGATGCCTTCTCGCCAATCGGGCATCGTAATCCCGAGTTCGCGCAGGCGCGTGTTTTCGAGTGCCGAGTAGCGCGGCCGGCGCGCACCAGCCTTCCATTCGCCGCTGCTAATCGCGTCGAGCGGCGCGTCGACCCCCGCCTGGCGCAACGCCTCGGCGGCAAAATCGTACCAACTCACCGGCCCGACGTTGCACGCGTGCACGACGCCGCGTGCGTTCGTCGCCAACAGCGCGCGCAGCGCCTCGGCGAGATGCCCGGCGTAGGTCGGCGAGGCAACCACATCGCTTACCACGCGCCCGCGCTCCCCGGCGCGCGCCTGCGCGATCAGGCGATCGATGAACGTGTAGCCCTTCGTCGCCGATGGCCGCACGCCGTAGACGCCGCAGGTCCGCACCACCAACGCATCGCTGCGCAGCCGCTCCACCAGCAGTTCGCCCGCGTATTTCGAGAGCCCGTAGGCACTGATCGGATGCGCGCAATCGTTCTCGCTATACGGCCATTCGGTCGTCCCGTCGAAAACGTAATCGGTGCTGATGGTTACGAAGCGCTTCCCGCTCTGCGCGCAAAGTTCGGCGAGCCGCTCCACCGCCACGGCATTCATGCGCAGCGCCGTCTCCACTTCGCTCTCGCAGCGATCGACGTTATGGAACGCCGCGCAGTTGACCACGACTTCCGCATCGCTGCCTGCAATCGCCGCGTCCATCGAGGCAGGCACCGCGAGATCGACGGTATCGTGCCCCGGCGCAACGATGCGGTCCCCGCTCCACCGGCGACGAATCTCGCTGCCGAGTTGCCCCGAGCCGCCGATCAAGAGTACGCGCATCAGGCCTGAACGCGAGGGCGACCGCCCTTGGAACCGTTTTTTCGAGCGGCTTTGCGCTTGGCTTCGCTGCGAACGGAACCCCCAATTTTTCCAATTTCGCTCATCCAACGACGATTACCGAAGACTCCTTCGATCAAACTCGGAACGTAATGATCGACGTCGATGGATTCCCAATGTAAGCTGTCTCCCGGTCCCCATATTTCAACTTCCGCTGCTTGTGCGGGGGTCGCATTCTCGAGTCCCTGAAGTAGTTTTCTTGGGATCACGATTTCTACGCCGGTAGCCAGCGCGATTACAAACGCATCCTTTCCAGGACGATATTTCGCGGAAACGGCTCGTGGGCGCAACCCCTCGCGTACCTTTGCCGCAGCAATCGCCGCTTCGATTTGCTCGTCGCTCGTAACGATACGTGCTCTTTTGCTCACGGGCGCATTATAACCCAAGCGCGTTTGGGATACAAGGTTGGGATCCACGCATCAGGCGTGCCTCCGCCGCGCCTGCGCGGCGATCGCAATGCCGACCACCAACACCATAAGCGCGTTCCCGGCAATCATCTCGCTCACCACGAACGCCGGGCTCGGGTGGCGCAGCACGATCGCTGCGAGCGTGAGTGCGGTAACGAGCAACTGCGGGATCGCGAAGCCCAGCCGATGCGTCGCCAGCCCGTAGGTCACCAGCGCGGTGGTCATCGCGAGCAGCGCCATCGCCGCGGCATATCCTTGCATCAACGGCAGCGCGGCATCGAACGCCGTCCCGACGAGCACGTGCAACAACAGCAGCCCCGCGTAGTGGTAGGCGACCACCGCCGCCACGCCGATTCCCGCGGTTGCCGCGAGCACCAGCGCGAGGACGCGCCGCGTGCTCTCGCCGCGCGCCGCCCGATGCGTGAAGTGCGGCAGCAATACCGTCGGTGCGAACCCGATAAAATAGAGCACGATCTTTCCGCCGAGCGATGCCGCCGCATAGAGCCCCGCGTCGTGCGCGTTGAAATAGTGCTTCACCAAAATGACGTCGGCGGAGCCCATCACCACGCCCGCGATCGCCGATGCCGCCGATCCACCGAGCGTCGCGCGAACGCGCGGCCAATCGATGTGCGGCGCGCTTGCGGCGATGCCGCGATACCGGCCGAGCAGCACGAAGACGATCGCCGCCGCACCGATGCCCGCGCCGAGCATAAACGCCGCGAGCCCGCCGAAGAGCCCCAACCCCAGCAGTACCGCTGCGCCGAGCAACAGCACCTTGCCGAGCCCTTCGCCGAACATTGAAACGCCGAAGAGCGTGAACGCGTGCGTCCCTTGGCAGAAGGCCCGCAGCGAACCGGAGAGCGTTGCAAACGCGACGCCAATCCCCACCACCACCACCGACCATGCCGGTTCGCGAATGAACGCGCCGATCGGCACCGCAAAGATTGCCGCGAGCAGCGCCGAGACGAGCGCGATCGTTCCGAAGATCCGCACGATATACTCGGCAAATCCGCGCAGGTGGCTCGCATCGTGCAGCGCGTGAAATTCCGCCGCGTAGCGCGCGATGACCGGTGCGAGAATCGCGACCGGCTGCGAGGCGAGCAGGTAGATCGAAATCAACGCGTAGAGCGCACCGTATTCCGCAACGCCGAGCGCGCGCCCGGCGATCGCGTGAAAGAGAAACCCGCCAAGATTCATCGCCATCGTGGCGGCAAAAACGATCGCGCCCGATGAAAGGAGCGACGGGCGCGAGGCGGGAGTATTGGTGGTGGCGGCGTTCACGCCGGGCTTCATTCCCGCCCTCAAGGTGGATGCCTTGGCAAGAGGACGCCCTAAAAGAGGATTAGCGCTCGCCTCCTTTAAACCGCCGGAAACGCTCCGAGGTGGGCACTTTTGAAAGGACGACCGTCATGAAGAAGCTCGCGTTTTTCGCCTTTGCGGCAGCGGCGCTCTTCGTCGCGTGCGGCGGACACGGGGGCTCCTCGCTCCCCGCGACCAACCCGTCGCCCGCCACGCAATCGACGACCGCGCCGTTGGGCGCGAGCGCGACGACGGTCACCTTTGCCGCCATCGCCTCGGGGGCGGCCGGCACCGTCGGCCTCCCGGCGACCACCTCGGGCAGCGCGACCGCCACGGTCGTCCTGCAGAACGCCCCGCCCGCGGGCGTCGCCGTCCCCAGCTCGCTTCACCGGCGAACGATCGCGTCGCTCGGCGGCACCGTCAGCGCGCTCGCCTACGTCACGCTTACCGTCAACGCCGGCGTGACGATCGGCGAGACCCCGTCGTTCACGTTCACCTTCCCGGCGGGCATGCTCGCCGGCACCGGCTACCTCGCCTTCTACGATCCCACCAACGCGGCGGCAGGCTGGCAACAAGTCGGCGGCCCGATATCCGCGAGCGGCACCTCGATCGCCTTTTCCGCGACGGCGCTCTCGCCGCCGGTCGCGCTCGCTGCGAACGCCACCTACGTGTTCGCCATTGTCGTGAGCGCCTCGGTGCTTCCGGTTGCGACGCCGGCGGATTGCCCCGCCTATACGCCGTCGACCAACGGCGTGCCGTTGAACATCACCGACGATGCGGGCATCGCGGGCGCGCAGCTGCTCGTCTATCCGACCGACGCCACCACCAACATGTTTCTCAGCGCCGATGGAAAATTTGATTCCGCCGTTCCGGTTGCGTTGCCGGCGGCGTGCTTCAGCACGACGACGGGATCTGCCGGAAAGCAGCCGCTGCTCATTCCTAACGGCACCAAGGGCGGACGCGTCTATTTCGTCTACGCGCCCTATACGCCGGGAACCACGACCGCACCCAACCCCATGAGCGGCGGCAACACGAGCGGCCCGCCCGGAACCGGTGGCGGCATGCTCGCAAACTATCCTTGGGACTTTATCGAATACGGCACGTACCAAAACGGAACGACCGACGATACCTCGCAAGTCGTCGCACTGGGGCTGCCGTTAGAGCTCTCGACCGGTGCGACGCCCTTGCCCGCCACGACGCCGGGGCCGCTGCCCACCGCGCCGCCGCCGGGCGTCATGCCGGTGCCCTGCCCGACGCAACCGCCGAGTTCGGGATACGTCGGCGTCACCAGCTGCAATTTTGCAAATATCTTCTACGCGATCGAGAACGTATCGAATTACAACGCGAACGTTCTTGCGTCGGCATTCCCAACGAGCGCGAGTAGCGTGCTCGATCTGCGCGTGATCTCACCGGGTGAATCGGCGCAGATCACCGCGTTTCAGTGGAACCTCTTCAATCTCAGCAATTACATCCCATCACCAACTCCGGCATTCTGCCCGAACTCGACGCCGTATGGCTACCTGAGCTGCGTGATGGCGAGTTATCAGGCACAAGGGCGCATGTTCACCAGCGTGATCCCCGGTGCCGGGCCCGTGAAAGCCGGCGCAACGCCGGGGCCGGATTACGTCACCGGCGATTACTATTGCGTCACCTCCGACGGCGCGCAAAACTTCATCTTCACCGATGTCGGAAATTCGCCGGGCGCGACGTGCAGCTCGCCCCCCAACCCCAATGTCTCGCCGAACCCGTTTCACATGAACGTGTACAACTTGATCGAAGGCGTTCCGCCCGGCCCCGATAACAACAATCAAGGGACGTGCAAGCCGGCGATTCTGTTGCAGCAGCCGTGGGGATTAGCGAACGTCGACAACACGACCGAAGCAAAAACGGCCAGCGTTGCGACGGGGCATCTCTTCGCCAACGACGATGCATTCGCGTTGTGGAAGGGGCTCATCGCCGATATCGTCTACGGCACGACGCAATCCACCACGCAGATGCATCCGGTCGGCGCCGTGACGCCGCCGCCCCCGAGCCTCGGGGAGCTCTTTCAAGATCCGCTCTACGACCGGTACGATTACATCTTGCATCAATATTTCGATAACGGCCTGAGCTATGGATTGGCGTACGACGATCTCTACACGCTCGAATCGGGAGTGAATTGGAACCTCGGGGATTCGATCGACGTGCGCATCAACGCGGTACCGCAGACGGCGAGTGCGATCGTCCCGCCGCTACCGAGCGCCGTTCCAACGCCATGCCCCGCGCTGACTCCGGGAGTCGGGAGCTTCTAGAAGCTCCCCAGGGCCTGCGCTTAGGCGCGCGAATGCAGCGCATCGTGGACGTTGAAACGCTGCCCATCCCCGGCGCCCTCTTGCTGCGCCCGCGCATCTTTGCCGACGAGCGCGGCAGTTTTCGCGAGAGCTTCAGCGTGGAGCGCTACGCGAACGCCGGCATCGCCGAACGCTTCGTTCAGGAGAATGTCTCGCTCTCGCGCTACGGCGTTTTGCGCGGCCTTCACGGCGACCCGCGCATGAGCAAGATCGTGCAGGTGCTCGCGGGCGAGGCCTACGATGTCATCGTCGACGCGCGCCCCGGCAGCGCCACCTTCGGCCAGTGGCATGGCTGCGATCTCCGCGCCGACGAGGGCACCCAGCTCTACATCCCCGCCGGCTGCCTGCACGGCTTCCTCTCGCTCGCCCAGGACACCGTGCTGCACTACCTGCAGAGCGCGCTCTACGATCCGAGCACCGAATTTGGAGTCGCCTGGAACGACCCCGCGATCGGGATCGCCTGGCCGCTTGCGACGCCGCCGATCCTCAGCGCGAAGGACGCCGCGAACCCTCCGCTGCGCCGACCGTAGCGCCGGTGTCACGCCGAGTAGCGGGGTGTCACGCCGAGTAGCGGGCTGTCACGCCGAGTAGCGCGAAGCGCGTATCGAAGCGCCGCCGCAGCACCGGTGTCACGCCGAGTAGGCGCTGAAAGCGCCGTATCGAGGCGCCGCCGCAGCACCGGTGTCACGCCGAGTAGCGCGAAGCGCGTATCGAGGCGCCGCAGCAGCTCGCCCTCGATACGCCGCTTCGCGGCTACTCGGGATGACAAGCGGGCTCGCCCTCGATACGCCGCTTCGCGGCTACTCGGGATGACAACCACTCGCCCTCGATACGCCGCTTCGCGGC
>JAJYHP010000121.1 GCA_021784715.1 bacterium | reverse complement strand
GCCGTCGTGAGTTCGCCTCGAAGGGCGAGAACCGCCACTTTTGCCTTGAGGGCCGGCGAGTGGTTACGGCGGGTGCGTTTTCCCAAGATATGCTCCTTCTTGAAGGCTCTTTCGCCTTCGACGGAGCAAAGTCACCACTTACGGCGCTGTGCAGCTACCCGGGGCCACCTCTACGGCGCTTCCGGTAACGCTCCGTTCTGTTCGGTTCTTAAGGGCCGGTGAGGCTCATCGCCGGCATCTGCAACGCACCTGGCGGATTGGGCCCGGTGAGGCTCATCGCCGGCATCTTCAACGCACCTGACGGATGGGGTCCGGTAAGGCTCATCGCCGGCATCTTCAACGCACCTGACGGATGGGGTCCGGTAAGGCTCATCGCCGGCATCTGCAACGATTTCGTTTGAACCGGCGCCGAGCCGGAACTGTGCGCCAAACCCGCGACTGCGACTCCCGTTGCGCCTTCGTCATCGGTTGGAACGAATGCAAACGGCGAAAGTGTACCGATAAAGGGCGCGTGAAATGCATACACGCCGCCTTTTCCGGTTCCGCTGCCGTACTGTGTTGCAACATACAGGGTTCCCATAGCATCCAATGCCAGGTACTGCACGTCCGATCCAACGGCGGGCAACATGAGATGAGCGACTGGATGGATATAGGGCGGCATCAGCATTTGGATTTCACCGGGGTCCTGAGGCAGCGGATTCATCCCGATGAAGATTGCATCACCGAGTACCGCGATGCTTGGCGCGAAGCCACGTGCATACGGTCCGTTGGGGTTGTCGTTCGATGCTCCCGTGTGGTTGGTCATCAGCACCATCGGCATCGATCCGGCCCCAACCGGCGCATGATATTCCAGGATGCGTTCGGTTTCGGCGACATAGAGATCTCCCGTGGCGTCTACCGCGACACCATTGGGCGTATCGGTATCGGGAAACGTGATTTTGTAGAGTGCCCGGCTTCCCGCTCTTAGTGGCGCGCGAAAGACCTGAATTGCTTCGTTTGTTGATTCACTGACGAAGACGTCACCACGAGCATCAACCGCGACATCTTCGGCCGGCTTCTCGGTCGCTACGGAACCGCTCTCGATCCAAGCGCAGCCGCGGTGCGGAGGGCAGGTCCAATGAAACTCATCGACCTCATCCCCATGCGTATCGGCGACGAAGAGGTTATTATGGCTGTCGATCGCCATTCCCGACGCACTGCTCCGAACGTTCAGTGCAGTAGGGCCATGTTCGCCGGAATGGAGGGGCAGCGCGAAGCCTTGAATGCCGCGCAACATCGACGACACGAATAGAGTTGGGGCTGGAAGACGCGGAAGCCGAGACGGCCGATGGTGAGGAACGATAGCCAGCGTCACGACCAAACCCACGGCTGCAGCAACACCGATCGACGATCGCCGAAGAAACGTTCGTAACAGGTGATTTTTCACAGCGAGCACGACGCGCCTACGGAAGCGTCAGGCTGTCGAAAGAATTGCCGCTGGATTTGATGCGCTGCCTCTGCTGATTAAAAACGGGCAATGGGGTGAGGCCACAGGAAATAGTATTGCCCGTCACCGGCGGGGAGCCGCTCCCTTGAGCATTCGGCGTCAGGCTCACGTTCAAGGTGCCACGATACGATGCGATCCCGGAAGCAACGACGAGAGGCACGCCGACACTGGTCGATCCCAGGACCGGGGCGCCACCACTTGGCAGCGGACCAGAGATGTTGCAACTCAATACCACGTTGAAGCCCGGGGGTGGGTTCGGGTACGAGACCGTCACTGGAACGGAGAGGGCGAGCGGCCACGAGTAGGTTGCGGCGGAAGCCACGCCGACCATCCCCATGAAAACTACTAGCGCGAGAGCCGAACGTAGGAAATACGACATAGTGAACCTCCAAAAAGTCGAGCGGGTCACGAGCCCTACGTTACGCTATAGGCTCCAGGGCTCCTAGGAGATTCCTGAAAGCTCGTCACATTCGATCGCGTCATAGCCACGACCGCGAAGGCATCATCGCCCAATGTGGGAAGCAACGTTCGTGGCGCCTGCCGTCGATATGGCCGTCTTCCGAGCAAACTCGGAGCAGTCTCGAAGGCGCTTTCCCTCCACGTACCTAGGATAAAGGCGATCCAGAGATACGAACCGAGTTGCAGTCCGGCGTTGTCCATAAACGCTAAAGGAGCCGCTATATGAGCCTACGTTTTCCCTCGCTCGCCGCCTTTGCGGTTATTGTTTTCACCGGAGGTCTGCTCTGCGTTCTCGCCGCACCCGCACCCGCACCGGCGCAGGATTTCGGTACCTCGGCTGCGCGCTCGCCGATCCGCGTGACCAGTTGCGGCGCGAGCGAGGGCACGAAGCCGACGGCGACCTCGCGCGGATCCTCGACGCTCGACATCGAGTACCAGAACCTCTCGTCGAAACGCATCGTGCGGATCGAGTGGGGCTATGCGGTCGACGAAAAGATCGTCGCGCGCGTCAACGACACCAGCACGCTCGCGCCGCGCGCCACTGCCGAGCACCGCTATCCGCTGGCCTACGACATCTTTCCGCAGGGCCGATTGCTGGGCGATGCGACCTGCCGCGCTCTCTCGGTGACGTTTGCCGATGGAACGCTTTGGAGCGCCGCCCATCCGTCGACGTCGTTACGCGCGGTCGCCACTCCGCCTCCGGGCGAGGACCTGGCAACGCAGATGCAGCCCGACGGCGCGAAGATCGCGGTATCGAGCTGCTCGATGAGCGTTCAGAAGAGCCGCACGCCGGTCACATCGACCGTCGAGATCGCCTACACCAACACTGCGACGCGGGCGACCTCACGCGTTGATTGGGGGCTCGCCGCTGAAGGAACGATCTACGAGAGGTTCGTCGACGCTGCGCCGATCGCTCCGAACGCCGGCGTCGATCGTCACTGGCATCTCCCGGGAAACGTACTCCGAATGAATCGACCGCCCGGCTCGCCGCTCCTCCACGTCAAGTGTGTCGTTCTCCACGTGCGCTACGCCGATGGTACGCAGTGGCCACCCGCGCACTAAGCGTACGATTTCGTGTCTCCCGGATCGGCAGCTCGAACGTAACGCCGTCACTTGATTACGGTCGGGGCGCGACCGCCGCACCGGTCGCCTGATCGAGCGGAATGAACCCGGCGACGGCGTTCGTTGTGCCGCTCGTCAGCGGTGCCTTAAATTCATAGACGCCGTTGCGTGGGCTTCCCGAGCCGAACTGCGCCGCAACGTAGAGATCGCTTTTCCGGTCGAAGGTAACGTACATGATGCTTGCATGCGACGGAAGGTCGAACCCGTAGAGGCTTGCGGCGTGGTGCGCGTATGGCGGTTTCGTAACCTGCATGTGGGTGCCGTATCCGAAGAAGACGGCGCCGCGAATGTCAACCCCGATGCCTTGCCCAAAGTCGGGCTGCGACTGAGCGGCGACGGCGATCGTACCGTTGCTCCGGGTACTAGCCCCAAACGGTGGGGCGTACTGCATTACCGAGCGATCGTTACAGACGAACAATTCACCTTTCGGGCCGAACGCCAATCCGTACGGCGCTTCAATGCCGGAGGTGATATCGAACGCCGCCGTGCTCGAACTCTCGATCGGCGCTCTGAAGACCTCGATCGTGTTTCCGCTCGGCTCGGCCGCATACAGATTGCCGGCTGCGTCGACGGCGACATCGTAGGCGGGTTTTGTGGTGTGGATCGACGCCATCTCCACCATGCGTCCGGTCTTCTTATTCGGGGCGAAGACCCCGATGGTATCGGCGTTCGCCTCGGCGACGTACACGCGCCCGTAGCGATCGACGGCCATGCCGTATCCCGGGCCATTGCCCGGAGCAGACAGGACCGCAACGGCACGTGGCGACCGTGAAAGCGGCAGCCTGTAAACGCGGATCGTTTTCGTGGAGTCCGAGACATACAACCACTGCGGCGGCTTGGGCGCGGGTTTCACGGGCCGCGTTCCTGCGGTGAGTGCAAGGAGACAGATAGCGAGCGTGCCGGCGGCACGGAGCGTGCGAACGATCATTGGGGGAGCTCCTTATCTAGATGCGATGTAGATGCGATTCGATTCTTAGCTGATAGGGGAGGGCGACGAGAGGCTTCGGGAGCGAGATATCTGCGGGATTGAGTTTACGACCTCAGGGAGGTCCCTTCGGCAATGCGGTCGATCTCGCCGCTACCATCGAACTTCGCTCCGTTGGAGGCCGTAAGGCCGGAGTACGGCACCCGGGGGCGAAACCGTTGACTGGGTCGGGAATTCCCGGTCATAAGGAGTACAAAATGCGCAATGCACGCACGGTAAGCCTGATGCTTCTCGCATCGCTCGTGGCGGCAACACTGGCACCTCTACCGCTCGCTGCGGCGATGCCGCGGCTCGGACGGCAGACCTCCGGCTGCCGAACGAGCACCGTTCACGTCCTCGTCAAAGGCGTCCTCGTCGACTACGACTGTTTCGGTGCGGATGCTGCCCTCGGCGTAATGAACGGTACGCAGTTGGAAATCTCACCGAGCGGCGAGCGCTCTTCAACCGGCTATTCGAGCACCGGCGGCCTCGACATCGGCGTCTCCTCTGCGGCGGGCTGCCGCATCCACAGTGGCCAGACGCTCAGCTTAAAAAATCGATGCCTTCAGCTCATGGAAAACGTCAATTCCAGCGCCGCGCCTGTTATGACGCTGCGGAACATCTGCAATTTCAGGCATGGGAAAGCGGCTCTCCCTGAGATTCCGTGCCTCGTGCCCGCCGACAAAACCTCCGGTTCGATCACCTTTACGCATTGGAGCACGAGCTCGGGCGTCCGCATCTCGTTTCGCTTTTCGGCCGGTGCAACGTTGACCGGATTTTTCGGAAATACGAGCGCACCGCACGGGATTGGAACGATCGCCGTTCCGATCTCCGGTTCGGCAATAACGACGCCTATCGATTAAGACGTCGTTCGTGCCCGGAGCGAACGGGAGGTTGCCGGGTAGTGAGTTCTTGGTGCCGACGGATTTGTCGTTTCCGCGGCTGGGAAGAACTTGCGAACTCGTTTCGCGCTCTGCTCGTCGGGCTTTCCTCAAAACCGCCGACCGGCTCCCTACAATACGGCATGGAGGAGAACCTCACCATGTCACAAGTCAATAACGAAAAGCTACGCGACGACGTGCTCGCCGAGCTCGATCTCGACCCGCAGATCGACGCGCAACATATCGGCGTTACCGCCGACGATGGCGTCGTCACGCTCGCCGGAAACGTGTCCAGCTTCGCTGAGAAGTGGGCGGCCGAGGAAGCCGCAAAGCGAGTCAAGGGCGTGAAAGCGGTCGCCGAGCAGCTCGCCGTCGATCTTCCGGCGATGCACGTGCGCAACGACACCGATATCGCTCACGAAGTCACCAACGCGCTGGCCTGGAACGTCACCTTGCCGAGCGATATTCGCGCGATCGTCGAAGACGGACACGTGACGCTGGAGGGTACCGTCGATTGGTACTATCAGCGCGAACGCGCGGCCGAAACGGTGCGCAACCTGCGCGGCGTCCGCGGCGTGGCGAACTATCTCTCGCTCCGTCCGCGTATCTCACCCGAGAACGTCGAGGCGACGATCAAGCGGGCGTTCCATCGGCAAGCGCAACTCGACGCGAATACGATCGACGTGCGCGTCATCGGCGGGAAAGTGATTCTCAGCGGCAACGTCCACGGCTGGCTCGAACGCAGCGAGGCCGTCCAAGCCGCGTGGTCGGTCCCCGGCGTGACCGAGGTCGAAAACAAACTCGCGCTCGTCTGACGACGGCGTCGCGCGAGGGTGCGCAGAGTGGGCGTTTGCCGGCGGGAGGGGATACAAACCGGCGAACGCCTGCTCGCGTTACGCGGGGCGATCGTTAAAAATATGCTGCAAGAAGGGCGTAAGATAGGTTCCCCGCGGCAGGCGGAAGCCGGGCTGCGGATAGGGGACCGGTAGGCGGTGGGGATAGGGCCCATGCGCGAGCTCGTCGTGGTCGCGAGGGTAACAGACCGGCCAGGGGATCTCGCCCTTTTCGTTGCCGCCCTGCGAGAACGAAGCGGCGTATCGGACGTAATAGCAACTCAACGCGCCGCTGAACCAATGCTGCAGCGGAAGAATATAGGCCTCGGCGTAATCGGTACGCGAGACGCCGCCGCTATCGACGATGCTCCGTCGAAACGAGGAGGGATCGGGGGCATTCGTCGCCGTTGAGAGCGGCGCTCGATGCGCGTTGATCCGTGCGGCTTCGCGCGCGAGCTGCGCCTCCTGGCGCTCGACGAACTGTCGTGCCGCGTCGAGCGAGGTTGGTCGTGGGGTGCGCCCGTGCGGGAGCAATCGAGGGGGATGCTGCGGCTGCACCATCGCCTGCGGAGGGACGGCAGGTTGGGCCTGCCGAGCGAGCTGCGCCGCTCGCTGCGACTGCTGGGGGAGCGGCCGGGAGGCCGGCTTGGGCACCGTCTTCGGGGCGAGATGCCGCACCGTCGCCAGGGCGACGATCTGCGTCTTTTCGGCCCGCTGCTCCTGAAAGTGCGCGACCACGAGGCGCACGACGAGCAAGAGCGCGAGTAAATGCAACGCCAGGGCCCCGGCGACGGCGAGGAACGCACGGCGGCGGCGCGCGGCCGGGAGATCGGCGGGCGTCGTCGGGCTCAAATAACTTCGGGGCACGGATGCAGAGTAACACCGCATCCATAGCGAAACCTTCACGGAGCTATGAACGAGCAGAGTAAACAGGAACCGGGCTCGGAGATCGAAGCCGGCAACGAGCGTTCTTCCATGAAGAGCGCGTTGATCTGGATCGGTGTTGCGGGTTTCGGCCTCGCCCTCACCGCGGTCGCCGCGCGCGTGCTCTTTTTTCGCCGTCAATCCGACCCGACCGGCCAACGTATCCAAGCCTTAATCGACGAGGCGAACTCATTGCTGAAGACGCTTGACGACCAAAGGAATAGCGCCTAACCCGCCGCGCATTCGCGTCGGGGACGAATTCGAACTGACTTTCCACGATCTGCTCGTCAACGGGCAAGGCGTAGGAAGGCTCGGTTCTCTTGCCGTGTTCTGTTGGGGGCCGCTTCCGCAGGAACGAGCGCTCGTCCGGATTACCACGCTCAAGGCGCGCTACGCTGTAGCGACGCAGCTTCGCCTGCTCTCGGGCTCGCCGCATCGCGTGGTCCCCTTTTGCGCGGC
Source organism: bacterium (assembly GCA_021784715.1). Next base: position 2,836 of record JAJYHP010000121.1, on the reverse strand, counting down.
ATTTGGGACCTGCGGCGGCTGCCAGGTGCAGCACATGAGTTATCCCGCCCAGCTCTCGTGGAAGCGCGAAGTCGTGCACAATGCACTGCGGCGAATCGGCGGCCTGCACGGCATCGACGTGCGCAACGTTCTCCCGTCGCCGCGTTCGCGGCGCTATCGCAACAAGGTCGCGCTGGTCGTCGGCGGCGGCGGAGAGCAATCCCCGCCGGGGCTCGGATTTTTCCGCCAACGGACGCACGAACTCGTCGAGATCGAGAGCTGCCCGATCTTGGTGCCGGAGCTCGACGAGATCGTCGGGCGCCTCCATTCTCTGCGTTTGGAAGAGCGGCTCGGAGCGCTCTACCGCGTCGCGCGACACTTCGTGGCACGTGCCTCTGCGGCGATCGGCGAGAGCGTGCTCTCGATCACGACGGATCGTGAGTCGCCGGAGATCGCCCGCGTTGCGGCGCATCTGCTCGAACGCTTGCCGAGAGTGCGCGGGATCGCAAATTCCTTCGATCCCGCGAGTGCGAATGCCGTGATGGGGCGCGAGCAGCGGACGCTCGCGGGGGCGACGACGATCGAAGAGACGATCGCCGGCGTTCGCTACCGCGTCTCGCCGGAGTCGTTCTTTCAGGTGAATCCCGGCGTCGTCGCCAAAATTTTCGCGCTGATGCGCGGCGGGCTCGCGCAGCCGCGCAAGATCGTCGATCTGTATTGCGGCGCCGGCACGTTCTCGCTCTACTTCGCGGCGGCGGGCAGTACCGTTTTGGGTATCGAGGAGAATCCCGCAGCGGTGCGCGAAGCCGAGGCGAACGCCGAACTGAACGGGTTACAGGATCGCGTGAAATTCGAGGCGGCGCGCGTCGAGGAAGCGGTCGAACGCCCCGAGATCGCCGCGCGCCTACGCGAGGCGGAGATTCTCTTTCTCGATCCGCCGCGCAAGGGGAGCGATGAAGCGACCCTCGGCGCGATCGTTCGCGCGCGCGTTCCCAATATCTGGTACCTCTCGTGCGATCCGGCAACCCTCGCCCGGGATTTAAAGTTTCTGACGTCCAATGGCTACAGCGTCGGAATCGTTCAGCCATTCGATATGTTCCCGCAGACGGGGCACGTCGAGACGCTCGTTACGCTCTACTGTAACGCGCGCGAAATTCAGGCGGCGGTCGAAACGGCCTTCGCCGATACGCCCCCGCCGGAGTGGCCCGACGACGACCAATCTTCACCTACGGAGTACCCCGATTTTGTCATCCGAGAATCTTGATATCGCCTACGTGGCCAAATTGGCCCGCATCGCCCTGACCGACGACGAAGTCGCGCGCTTCGGCGCGCAACTCGGCGATCTGCTCGGGCACGTGGCGACGCTCGCCGACCTCGATCTCGACAGCATCCCGGCGACCGCGCAGGTCGTGGAATCGCGGAACGTGACGCGCGAAGATCTCGAACGCCCGTCGCTCGATCGCGAAGTCGTGCTCTCCGGCGCGCCGCAGCGGCAGGGTGCGTTCGTTCGCGTGCCGCGCATCATCGGGCAGGCGTAACGATGTCGTCGAATATTTCCTCGGGCGCGAAGGAGATCGCGCGTGCGGTGAACGCTCGCGAGTGCTCGGCGCGCGAAGTGGTCGAAGCGACGTTAGCGCGTATCGCGAGCGTCGAGCCGCAGGTCGGGGCCTATCTCAGCGTCCTCGAACGGGAGGCGCGCGATGGTGCCGACGCGCTCGACGCGCGCATCGCCTCGGGCGAACGCTTCCCGCTCGCCGGCGTACCGCTCGCGGTCAAAGATAATATGGCGCTCGAAGGGACGGTGACGACCTGCGGCAGCAAAATGCTCGAGCGTTGGGTCGCTCCTTATACGGCGAGTGCGGTACGTTCGATGCTCGCCGCCGGCGCGATTCCGGTGGGCAAAGCGAATATGGACGAGTTCGCCATGGGCTCATCGTGCGAGAACAGCGCGCTCGGCGTCACGCGCAATCCCTACGATTTAGAGCGCGTTCCGGGTGGCTCGAGCGGCGGCTCGGCGGCCTCCGTCGCCGCTTACGAAGCGACGATCGGGTTGGGTAGCGATACCGGCGGTTCGATTCGCGAGCCGGCGGCGTTCTGCAATCTCGTCGGCTTCAAGCCGACGTACGGACGCATCTCGCGCTACGGGCTCATCGCGTTTGCATCGAGCCTCGACCAGATCGGCCCGTTGACGCGAAACGTCGAAGATGCGGCGCTCGCCTACGATGCGATGGCCGGTTTCGACCCGATGGATGCGACCAGCGTCGACCGCGCCGTCGAGCCGACGGCGAATGCGTTGCGCGAGGATCTTCAGGGCGTCCGAATCGGCGTCGTCAAACAATTCGATACGCATAAGCTCGGAAACGATATCGACGACGTCTACGATCGTGCCCTGCACGATCTCGAAGCGCTCGGGGCCGAGATCGTCGAAGTAGAATTGCCGACCGCCGACTATGGACTGGCGACCTATTATCTCATCGCGCCCGCCGAGTGCAGTTCCAACCTCGCGCGCTTCGACGGCGTTCGCTACGGGCTACGTGTCGACGGAAACGATGTCGCCGAGATGAACGAGCGTTCGCGCGCCGCAGGCTTCGGCCCGGAGGTGAAGCGCCGCATCCTCATCGGAACGTACGCCCTCTCCAGTGGGTACTACGACGCTTACTACGTGCGCGCGCAGAAAGCGCGCACGCTCGTCGCACGCGATTTCGCGAAGGCCTTTGAGAGCTGCGATCTCATCGCCGCCCCGGCGACGAGTTCCCCGGCATTCCGATTCAAATCGAAGAGCGATCCCTACAGCATGTATCTGATGGACTATTATACGATTCCGATGTCGCTCGCGGGGCTGCCCGCGCTGAGCGTT
>JAJYHP010000080.1:3042-10012 GCA_021784715.1 bacterium | reverse complement strand
TTCCCGGCGATCGCCTCCGGAGCCGCCGGAACGGTGGGGCTACCGGCGACTACATCGGGGAGCGCGACCGCGACCCTCGTCCTGCAGGCCACGCCGCCTGCGGGTGATGCCGCCCCGAGTTCGATCCACGTTCGCCGCTCGATCAAGACGCTCGGCGGCACCGTCACCGCGCTTGCGTACGTGACGCTCACCGTAAATGCCGGCGTGAGCATCGGGCAATCGCCGTCGTTTTCGTTCACCTTCCCAGCCGGGATGCTTTCGGGAACGGGTTACGTTGCGTTCTACGATCCCACCAACGCGAGCGCCGGGTGGCAACAGGTCGCCGGCCCCGTGAGTGCAAGCGGCACGTCGATCGCGTTCTCCGCAGCGACGCTCTCACCGGCGGTCGCGCTCGCTGCAAATACGACCTACGTTTTCGCGATCGTCGTGAGTGCGTCGACGTTGCCGGTCGCAACACCCGCGGATTGCCCGGCGTATACACCTGCCACAAACGGCATCCCGCTCAACATCACCGACGATGCCGGAATCGCAGGCGCACAGTTGCTCGTCTATCCCACCGACGCCACGACGAATATGTTCCTCAGCGCCGACGGCACTTTTGATTCTGCCGTCCCCGTTCCGTTGCCCGCCGCATGCTTTAGCACGACGACGGGCTCTGCGGGTACGAAGCCGCTCCTCATTCCCGATAGCGTCGCAGGCGGGCGCGTGTACTTCGCCTATGCGCCGTATACCGCGGGAACGACGACCGCACCCAACCCCATGAGCGGGGGAAACACGAGCGGCCCCGCCGGCACGGGCGGCGGCATGCTCGCTACCTTCCCGTGGGATTTCATCGAATACGGAACCGCCGTAAACGGAACGACCGTCGATACGTCGCAAGTCGTCGCGCTTGGATTGCCGATGGAGCTCTCGACCGGTGCGACCCCACTTCCGGTTACGACGCCGGGGCCGCTTCCGACCGCACCACCACCCGGTGCAATGCCGGTCCCGTGCCCAACGAACCCGCCCTCGGGATACGTCGGCGTGACGACCTGCAATTTCACCAACATCTTCTATGCGATCGAAAACACCCCGAATTACAACGCAAACGTGATCGCCAATGCGTTCCCCTCGACAGCGAGCAGCAACCTCGATCTGCGGATCATCTCGCCGGGTGAATCGGCGCAGATCACCTCGTTCCAGTGGAACTTCTTCAATCTCGCGAGTTACATCCCGTCGCCGACTCCGGCGAGCTGCCCCAACCCGGCACCGTTCGGCTATCTCAGTTGCGTGATGGCGAGCTACCAACAACAGGGGCGGATCTTCACGAGCGTCATTCCCGGAGCCGGCCCGGTGAAGGCGGGCGCCACACCGGGGCCGGATTACGTTACCGGCGATTATTATTGCGTGACCTCCGACGGCACGCAGAACTTCATCTTCACCGATATCGGCAGTTCATCGTCGGCGACATGCAGTTCGCCGCCAAATCCGAACGTCTCGCCGAATCCATTTCACATGAACGTCTACAACTTCATCGAAGGCGTCCCGCCGGGCCCCGATAACAACAACCAGCAGACGTGTAAACCGGCGATCTTGCTGCAACAACCGTGGGGCTTGGCGAATGTCGACAACACGACGGAGGCAATAAAAGCTGGGACTGCAAGCGGGCACCTCTTTGCCAACGACGATGCCTTCGGACTCTGGAAAGGCCTGATCGCCGATCTCGTTTACGGAACGGCGATGTCGACGACGCAGATCCATCCGGTTGGGGCGGTAACGCCGCCGCCGGCGACCGTCAGCGAACTCTTCAAGGATCCGCTCTACGACCAATACGATTACATCCTGCACCAGTATTTCGACAATGGGCTCAGCTACGGCCTTGCCTACGACGATCTCTACGGCCTCGAATCGGGGGTGAACTGGAACCTCGGCAATTCGATCGATGTCCGCATCAACGCAGTTCCCACTGCAGCGAGCGCGATCGTTCCTCCGAACCCGCAGGCAGTGCCGACCCCGTGCCCGGCACTCACCCCCGGCGTCGGCAGCTTCTAAGCACGGACGCACCGGCACGGACGCGGCGATCTCGAGGCCCTGGGATTCGTCCCAGGGCCTCCGTTCGTACGCGCGAATGGAGCGGGCGTGGACGTTGAAACGCTGCCTATCCCCGGCGCCCTCTTGCTGCGCCCGCGCATCTTTACCGACGAACGCGGAAGTTTCCGCGAAAGCTTCAGCGTGGAACGCTACGCCGCCGTCGGCATCACCGAACGCTTCGTGCAAGAGAACGTCTCGCTCTCGCGCTACGGCGTCTTACGCGGGCTGCACGGCGATCCGCGCATGAGTAAGATCGTGCAGGTGCTCGCCGGCACCGCCTTCGACGTCATCGTCGATGCGCGCCGCGACAGCCCCGCGTTCGGCCGCTGGTACGGCTGCGATCTGCGCGCCGAGGAGGGAACCCAGCTCTATATCCCCGCCGGGTGCCTGCATGGCTTTCTCTCGCTCGCCGAAGGGAGCGTGCTGCACTACCTGCAGAGCGCGCTCTACGATCCGCAAAGTGAGTTTGGGGTCGCCTGGAACGACTCGACGATCGGCATCGCTTGGCCGCTCGACACCCCGCCGATTCTCAGCGCGAAAGACGCCGCCAACCCACCGCTGCGCCGCTAAGCGCCGCTTGCCGTCGCGCCGGGCGCAGACGCCGGCTTCGACACCCTAAGCAGCTTAGGGTATAATCGAGCGATGAGTGAGCATTGGGGGCGGCTGCTCGGCCTCGCACGCCGGATTTCCGGGGAATTTCCCGACGCCGTTTTCATCGGCGGCGTCGCGGTAGCATGCCATGCAATGCGCGCAAACGCGGCGCTGGTAGAATCCAACCACGACGCCGATCTCTACCTTTCGCTTGCCGGCAAGAACGAAATGCGCGACCGATATGAAGTGCTGCGCAACGAACGTCCTGGAAAAGATTCCGTTCTCGTCGATGGCGAAGATTTCGACCTTTATGTCGAGCGCCAACATCGCCTCGCCATTCCATACGACGAAGCCTCCGCTTTCGCTGAGGTTATTGACGATATCAACGTCGCCGCGCTCGAACACCTACTCGTTCTAAAAATTGACGCGGCGCGCGACCGAAGCGGAAGTTCGAAAGGCGAAAAAGATCTGCGCGACATCGCTCGCATCGTCGTGTTGCTCGATTCTCCCCGCGCTCGATTATTGGTGAACCACCTCGACGAACGACGCCTCTCCGTCCTCGAAATACTCGAAACGCAACGCGATGTTTTCTCGCGCATGGGTTTCAACCCCCATGATGGGAGCAAATTGCGGCGACGGCTCGACGAACATCTTCTGCAAATTCGTACCATCACGAACGGATCGTCGTGAAATTCCAAGCAAATCTTGAAATAGTCCCGGCTCGTTACGCCCGCGGTAGCGAGCGGCAAACGATCTTGCGCCGAGTTACATCTCGCGGACATACCGTATCAGAAATTGCCGAACGCGCAAGCATTCGCTATCGAGTAACCGGCGGCCCACAATCACGCGTCGTGCTGTGGAACGGCCCCGGGCACGCCCGGACGATCGACGACGAGGGAAACGCGATATTCGCGGTCGACCAAACCACCCTCCCGCAGCGTGGTGCCGAACGGTTTTTCCGCATCTTGGAGATTCTTGCGTATGGATGCTTCGATTATGGCGCGAGAGAGAGCCTTTGCGGCCGTGGGTTCTTCGTCTATCCGGTCACCCCGGAGGACGGCCGCGCGTGGCTAACCGAGATCGGCCGACGCGGTGGGAAAGCACGGAGCGAAGCGAAGGTGCGCGCCTCGCGCACCAACGGCGCCTTGTTGCGCGGACCGCGCTAATTATCGTCGGGGGGAATTCCCGAGGCTTTCTGGCGTAGGAAATACTCGATCGGATAGGGCGCCGGAATCGGCGAAAACGCGCGCGGCGGCTGCGAGAAATCGAACGCGTCGCGCAAATTGTTGGCGCGGCGATCGCTCGCAGCGAGGTGCCCGAGCCCGAAAATCGATTCGGTAAAGCGTAGGATGCTGCCGAACTCATACTGCACGTGCGAAACGTAGCCGTGCTTTGCATAGGGTGAGATCACCAGCAGCGGCACGCGAAAACCTAAGCCGTCGTAATCGAGCTGCGGCGGCGGAACGTGGTCGTACCAGCCGCCCGAATCGTCCCAAGTTACGAGGATAACGGTATCCTTCCAATATTTGCTCTCGCCGATCGTATTGACCAGCGCGCTCACCCACGACGGCCCGGTGATCGAACGAGAGAGCGAATGGTCGGAGTTCTTCCAATCCGGAATCACCCACGAGACATCGGCGAGTTTGCCCGCGCGCACGTCCTCGATAAAACGGCTCGGCGGCGAGACGACGTGGCGTTTCCACAGTTTGCTGTAGCGCACGTTGGAGACGGCATCGTACGAGGACCAATTCTGTCCGAAATCCGGCGCATGCTGCGGGTGACGGTGCCGATCGATCCAGGTTTCGTAGCGGCTCCACATCGAGGGTTTATCGATCTTCGGCGCATAGTAGCGCCATGAATCGTGCTTTGCGCTCAGCTCGTTTCCGAGCGTCTTTAACGTGAAGCAAGGCGGCTCGCGATCGATAATTTCGCGATGGTTATTCAGGATGCCGACGGTCGTGCCGACGGGTGCGTCGCACCCCCACGGATAGCCGTTGGGAAGATCGACCGAATGTGCGGCCTGCCCGGCGATGAGAAAGAGATGCGCGACGAAACTCTGGTCGATATTGCTTTGAAACATCCGGTCGGCAACCACGTATTGGTGCGCCATCGCAAAATACGGTTTCGTTTCATCGTGCGGAACGTAGGCATATTCGGGATACTGCAGATCGGGCAGCGGCACTTTTAAACCCGGCCGTGGCCCGATTGTACGCAGATCGAAGCCATCCATCTTCCCGTGGTCGTAGGCGAGTTTGAAGCCGCGCATACCGTTGCCGATATCGAACTGCACGTTGAGCGGGATCGGTTTGAGCTTCACTTTCGTTCCGTCGTGGGCGTAGCCGTAATCGACGGTGTCGGCGCCCGGAAAACCGTGAAAGAGATTATCGAAGCTGCGATTCTCTTGCACGATAATCACGACGTGTTTGACGTGCAGGCGCGCTTGCGCGACGAAGGTCTGCTCGGGAGCGAAGAAGCCGCACCCGGCGAGCGCGCCCAACAAAGGTAGCAGAGGCTTCCTCCTCTACCAAAGTCGCCTAAATTATCGAGCGCCCTAGCGCTTGTTGCTCCCCGGCACTTCGCATGATTCGAACGCGACGTCGTAGACGGCGAGCCCGTAGGCCTGCGGATAGAGGCGCAGCACGTGGGTTCCGAACTTCGCGTTCATAACGACGTCGTATTCGCGCGACGCATCGACGAGCACGTACGACATCCCGTTGCGCGCATAGCGAATATCCTTGCCGGCATCGTCGCGCGGAATCGGTTTTCCGTCCTGCGTGATATTCACCCGCGTGGGCTTTCCATGCTCCGGCGTCATGACCACCGCCACCTGGATCGCGTGATACTTCAGCCCGAAATAACCGCCGCCCGAGTTATAAATCACCGCTTGCTTCGAAGCGTGCCAACTTCCGTCGAGATAGACTTGGCCGTCGACGAAATCGCTCGGTGCCGTATAGGTGTAATCGCGCATCAGGTTTCCCGAAGGCGGACCGTTCGCGACACGCTGATGCTCCAGAAGAATCTCCGCCGTGCGCGGATAGCAGACGGCGCCGGGCTTATCGTAGCTATCTTGCGGCAGCAACGGCATCAGCGGCGGGAACTTCAGTTTCGGGTCGCCGAGATGCAGCAGCCCCTGAATGATATATTCGGTGCGTTGATAGTTGCCTTCGCCGACCGATGTATCGACGAGCCGCCCGCGTTGGTCGAACAGCATCTCCGTCGGCCACGCTTGCACCCCGAAGCGATTCCAGACCGTATGGTTGGCGTCGATCTCCACCGGCCACGTAATCCCCAATCGCTTTACCGCATCGACGATATGCTTTCGCTCGCCGGAGAACGCAAACTCCGGCGTCTGTACGCCGACGATCTCGAAGCCCTCGTGGTGGTAGCGGCGGTACCACGTGCGCAGATAGGGGAGCGTCCGCAGGCAATTGATGCAGGTGTACTCCCAAAAATCCACCAGCACGACCTTCCCACGCAGCGAGGCGGGGGTGAGCGCGCCGCCGTTGAGCCAACCGGTGCCGCCGGCAAAGCTCGGCATCGTGCTCCCGCGGGAGAGCCCCAACAAAGCGACGACGGCGATGGCGAGGATAGCGGTGCGGATGCGTTTCATGGCGGTCCTCCCGGCAAAGGTTTATCCTTTTGGCGAACCTATTATTCCTGCCAAGCAGGCTATCCCGAGCGCGGCCCCTTCCGCTTTTCACGCCGCTGCGGGCGTAACACTCGGGCACGAGGGCGGTAGTACCCCCTGAAAGGAAACATCGCGAGGCACATGGTGGCGGAAGCTACGAGCGACGAAGCACTCGTCGGACTCGTACGAGCGGGGGACCGCGAAGCGTTTGCGGGGTTGGTGGAGCGCTACAAGCGCGGCATCGCCAACTTCATCGGCGCCTCGGTCCGTAACCCGGCAGATGCAGCCGATCTCACGCAGGAGACGTTCCTGCGGGCGTACGCGCATCTGGGCTCCTTCAACCCCAGCCTCGGCAAGTTCTCGACCTGGATCTACCACATCGCCCGCAACGTCGTCCGCACGCATTTGGGAAAACAACTGCGCCGGCCGGCAACCCAGGAGATGCCCGAAGACCAAACGCTCGAGAACGCGATCGCCGACGGCTCGCGAGAATCCGATCCCGCAGAAGGCATCCTCCGCGGCGAGGCCGAGCGCGAATTGCGCGCGGCGTTAGCGGAGCTGCCGGAACGAACGAGGACGGTCTTGGCACTGCGTTACTTCGACAACCTGGAATACCACGCGATCGCATCGGCGCTCGGGCTCTCGCTCGGGAACGTCAAGACGCTCATTCACCGCGGCAAA
>JAJYHP010000080.1:0-3032 GCA_021784715.1 bacterium | reverse complement strand
TCGCGCGAAAGCGTCGCTCTCGACACCGTAAAAGCCAAAGGAGGCTACCGTGCGCTGCTCCTCGTGTAGTAACGATCTCGATCGTTATCTGGAAGGGACGCTCTCGCCGGCGCGCATGCGCGCAATGGCCGAGCATCTGCGTACGTGCGACGATTGCCGTGCGACGCTCGACGAACTCAAGGTAATCGATGCATTACTCGCGACGACGGCACCGGTCGAGCTCGCGCCGAACTTTACCTACGCCGTTATGGCCGAAGTGCGAACGCGCCCGCAACCGCGCGCGTTCCGGCTCTCGCATTGGGCGCTGCTGACGTTCTATACCATCGGTGCGTGGGCGGCGCTCGTCGCGTTCTGGATCTTCGCGCGCGCTTCGGCGACCGCGACGCTGAGCTCGGCATCGAACAACGCCGTCACCGCAACGAGTTCGACGTTCGCCGCGCTCGCCGCCGGCATGCACGCCCTCGCTCCATTCGCACCGTTCGCTGCGGTCGCCGTCTTACTCATCGTCGCGATCGACGCCGCGTTCTTCGGCGCGATCGTCTTCTACCAGCGGCGCATTCGCCCGCACGTACTCGCCGCCATCGCCATCCGGGAGGAACGCTAACATGCGTCTCGTTCGTACGCTTCTCATCGGCATCGCCGCAGCCGGCATGCTTCTCGCACCGCACGCAGCGGCGGCGAGCACGCATGACAGCGACAACGGCAACGTCTTTATCGGCAAAGACGTCACGATCCAACCCGGGCAAATCGTCCATGGCGACCTGACGGTGATCGGCGGTAATGCCGATATCAAAGGCACGGTCGAACGCGATCTCACGGTGCTCGGCGGTGGCGCAACGATCGAGGGCAGCGTCGGACGCGATGTGACGGTGCTCGGCGGAGCGCTCACGGAGATGCCCGGCTCGCATGTCGGCCGTCACGTGACGACGATCGGCCTCGGGCACGGCATCATGCATATTCTTCCGAGCATCGGCGTGAGTTCGGGGAACGGAACGACGACGGTTCGCACGCTCAATCCGTTCGGTCTCTCGATCGTACCCTGGATCGCCGGCGGAAAAATTATCGGTGATTTCCTGGTGCTCATCGCGTTCCTCATCTTCCCGATGCGCGCGCGCCTCGCGATGGAGCGCCTGGAAACGCACCCGGGGCTTGCGACTGCCGTCGGGCTCGGCGCGTGGATTGCGGTGGTGCCGTTAGGCATCATGTTGCTCATCACGATTATCTTGAGCCCGCTCATCCTCGTCGAAGCGCTCGCCGTCGTCGTCGCGCTGTTGATCGGCAAAGCGGCGCTCGCGCTGATTGTCGGTAACCGCTTGCTGGTGATGACGAACGCGAAGGTCGACCCCTCGCCGCTGCTCGCGCTGCTGATCGGGCTCGTCTTGCTCACCGCCGCGGAGTTAGTGCCGATCGCGGGCTTCTTGGTGACGATGCTGGTGCTGCTCGTCGGGGTCGGCGCGACGCTGCTCTCGCTCGCACAGCCGACGATGCTGACCGGCGGGTTTATGCCGCCGCCGGCACCGGTGGGGCCGACGAATGTGACGCCGCCGCAGCCCCCGGTCGGCGGCCCACCGATGCCGCGGTAAGCGCAGAGCGCCCCTCTGTCACGCCGAGTAGATCCCCGCAGGGAGCGGTATCGAGGCGCCGCCGCCGATGCACCTACGCTGGTGGATGTGCGGCGCCTCGCAGAAAAGCAATCGGCGTGAGAATCGGTATGGCGAAGCGGCCATCGAGCGCTAAGAGATCTCGGTCGCCGGTAACCAGCGCGTCGGCGTTCGCGGCGAAGGCGAGCGCGAGCACCATGCGATCGTTCGCATCGCGACACTCCGGGAGATCGGCGAGCTCGTGCGGGACCGCTACGGCCTCGCAATACGGCAGATATTCCAGCAACAATGTATCGCGCTCGCGCTGGTTCAATTTGAACTTCGGGTACGAGAGAGCACGAAGGAGCTCTTCTGCCATCGCTGCAGAAACCAGCGGCGCACACTTTTGTGAGCTCCACATACGACGTAACGGCGCGAGCGATCCCGACCGAAAGAGCAGCGCCGAGAGGACGACGTTCGTATCGAAAACGACGCGCCGGGGCTTCACGGGTTCACGCGCGATTGCGTCGAGCGAACCGTACGGCGTCGGTGACATCGCTCGTGGTAATTCCCAACTCGGCGAGTTTGCGACGAACGGCATCGGCGTTCACAAGCGTGACGGGCGTTAACACGATCCGGCCATCTTCCACCTGCACCTCAAACAGGCCGGGAGAGCCGACGGCATTGGTAACGGCCTTGGGTAAGGTTACCTGATTTTTGGAGGTCATCTTCGCAAGCATAGTACGATAATCTTACTTCCTTACTATCGCGCCGGCAAGTCCCTGGCGACGGCGCTTCCGATTTGGTCCCCGTCGCGGAGCATCAATCAAGCGCGAGCCCTTCGGCGCGCGCCGCCGCGTCGAGGACGGAATCGAACGTCAGCAGCCGCAGTTCGGGAAGATCTTCGGCAAGATCGACGGTGAACGCGAGATGCCAGAGGTCGGCGCCGCGCAGCGGGTATCGGTGCGCGAGCGTTCGCAGCGTCGTCGGCGTAGGCGCGCCGGCGAGTGCGACCCACGGCGTGCGCGCGATGGAGCCGATAGCGTGGTCGCCAAGTGAAGCCGCCATGTCACCGACTTTCACAGCTCGTGCGATGACCGAGGAGCACTCGGCGCGCGCGAGAGAGGAAACGAGATGCTTCCCCGGTCGATGAAAATGCTCTCTCGCCGCCGTTTCGTGGACATCGTTGAACGTCACCGAGAGAATCGCCGAGGAATCCCAATAGAGAACCGTGCGATCGTCGGTCACCGATTTCGATCCTCGTCAAGCATTCGTAGCATTTTTTGAAGTACGCCCTTATCGAGCTTGTCGGGCAGCGGATACGCGACGGCGGGCTCCGGTTGCTCGACGAGCGTTCCGTTCTCGACGAGCCGTGCAAGGCGAACGTCGAGCGGCTCGAGCTCTTTTGGAATCGGCACGATCTTCGCGACCGGCACGCCCCGGTCGGTAATC
>JAJYHP010000004.1 GCA_021784715.1 bacterium | reverse complement strand
CCGAAGCGCATCCTCGCAACGCTGCGCGATCTCGAAAGCGTCGCTCCGACCGCTCGGCTCTTCGTGCTTCGCGAGTACACCAAGCGTTTCGAACAGCAGATTCTGGGGAGCCCGGCGGAGGTCGCCGCTGCGCTCTCCGATCCGCCGCGCGGCGAGATCGCGTTCGCGCTCGAGGCGGCGCCCCTGCAGGAACCCGTCGCTCCGAGCGACGCCGAGGTCGACGCCGCGATCGATGCCGCACTCGCGGCCGGCGAGCGCGTCTCGGCGATCGCACGGCGCCTTGCGGCCGCCGGCGCGGGCGAACGTTCGGAGATCTACGCGCGCGCCTCCGCACGGAAAGCCGCCGTCGCAGGGCGAAGCACCGCGTAGATGAAGCGCCCGTTTTACGTCACCACGCCGATTTATTATATTTCCGGCAATCCGCATATCGGCCACGCCTACACGACGGCGGTCGCCGACGTTCTGGCCCGGACGGCGCGCACCGAAGGCGAGGCCTTCTTCCTCACCGGCACCGACGAGCACGGCCAAAAAGTCGCGAACGCCGCCGCCGCCGCGGGAAAGTCGCCGCAGGATTGGTGCGACGCGCTCGTTCCGCGTTGGCAAGAACTTTTCTCCACCTTCAATATTTCGTACGACGATTTCATTCGCACCACGCAGCCGCGCCACGAACGCGTCGTCCAGCGCGTCTTCGAACGCCTGCGCGAGAGCGGCGATATCTATCTCGGCACCTACGAGGGCTGGTATTGCGTCGAAGACGAGACGTTTTGGTTGGAAGCGAAGCTCGTCGACGGTAAGTGCCCCACCTGCGGGCGCGCCGTCACCTGGCTCTCCGAACAAGATTGGTTTTTCAAGCTCTCGGCCTATCGCGATCGATTGCTCGAATACTATCGCGCGAATCCCAACTGGCTTCGCCCCAAGAGCGTCTACAACGAGATGCTCTCGCTCTTGGAAGAAGGTCTCGACGATTTTTCGATCTCGCGCACGAATTTCGATTGGGGAATCGAGATCCCCGGCGGCGGCGGCGTCATCTACGTCTGGTTCGATGCGTTATTGAACTATATCTCCGCGCTCGATTATGGAACGCCGGGCGCGCGCTTCGAGCGTTTTTGGCCCGCGAGCGTGCAACTCATCGGCAAAGAGATCGCGCGCTTCCACACCATCGTGTGGCCGGCGGTGCTCTGGGCGCTCGGTGAAAAAGCCCCCGAGTCGGTCTTCGCGCACGGTTGGATTACCGTCGACGGCCGCAAGATGGGCAAATCGATGGGCAACGCGACCGATCCCTTCGCGCTCGCCGAACGCTTCGGCGCCGATACGCTGCGCTATTTTCTCCTTCGCGAAGCGCCGTTCGGCAGCGACTTTTCCTATTCGGAAGAGAAAATCATCGCTCGCAACAACGACGATCTCGGCAACGACGTCGGAAATCTCGTCCGTCGTTCGTTGGCGATGCTGACGAAATACTGCGACGGCGTCGTGCCGGCGCCGGGCGAGCACTTTATCGGCGATGCGTTCGCATCCTTACCGGGCCGGGTCGCCGATGCGATCTTCGATCTCCGTTTTCGCGACGCGCTCGAAACGATCTGGCAGTTGGTGAGCGCGCTGAACCGCAGCATCGACGAACGCAAACCATGGGAACTCTGGAAACGCCGCGAGGATCCCGCCGCGAAGGCCGCTCTCGATGCGTTGATGTACGAACTCTGCGAAGGGCTGCGCTGGCTGGCGAGCCTCCTCGCGCCGTTCATGCCCGGGAAAGCCGCGGAAATCGCGCGGCAGCTGGGGCTCGCCGAGGGCGCGCACGAACGCGAGCTCCGCGCGTTGCGTTGGGGCGCGCTCGCCGCCGGAACGCGCACCGCACCCGGTGCGGTGCTCTTCGCGCGAATCGAGGTTCCCGAGCCTTCTTCGGCATGACGACGTTCGATCGCGCCCGCCTCTACCGCATGGCGATCTTCGCCCCCGGCGCGATCGGTCTCGTCGCTTTCATCACCGCGATCGCGCGCGGCCCGGTGCGCTGGTCGCTCTCCGATTCGTTGCTCGCCTTCTTCGCGCTCGCCGCGACGATTGCGGTCGCGTTTTACGCGACATCCTTGCCGCGCCTGCGCTCGCGGCGCGTCGCATTCGGCGCGGAGGGCTACGTGCTCGACGTACCGATTCTCGCGCCGTTGCTGGTGGCGTCGTACGTCGGCGGCGAGATCGCGGCGCTCGCCGCATTTCTCGGTTTCTCGCTCGCGGCGTACATTCGCCGCGAAGAACTCGGTTTCGAAATTCTCCGGCACGGGGTCGGGCGCGCGGCGTTGCTCTTACTCGTCGCGGCGTTCGTGCCGCCGCACGCGTTACAATCGTGGAACTTCCTGCGCTTCTCGGCGGTCACCATGGCGGTTGCCGCCGCCTACCAGCTCGCCTTCGCCGCACCGGTATTGGCGATCGCGCGCAACGTCTCGATCCGCCAGACCGTGCTGCGCTTCGCCCGCACGCGCGGGCTCTGGCTCTCCTTGGCGATCGTCACGCTCTGGGCGACCGTCGACCGATGGGGTTTCCTCACCGGCGGCGCGGCACTCGGCGTCGCACTCTGGCTGCCGCTCCCCTACCTCGCGTGGCTGCGATGGAACAACGATCGCCTGAGCGGAGAGCTCTCTCGGCTCAAACTCGTGCGCGAGGCGGTCGCCGCGATGCTCGCCGCGCGCGACCCGCTCCCGCAGATGCGGAGCATTCTCGGATCGCTACGTCGCGCGCTCGTCGACGAAACGCTCGAAATCGTGACGCGTACCGACAATAAAAAGAAATGGCAGACCGTCGCGAGCCTCGGCCCGAGTATCGGCGAGGATGCCGCGGCGTTACGCGCGCGGCTGCTCGCCCGGCTCCCCTCCGCCGAGCGCGATAGCGCGAAGGCCAGCGTCGGCACCGCGACGATCTCCGTCTACGCCATTCGCGCCGGCGAGGCGCTCGCGGGCGCGCTGCTCGTGCACCGCCGACGCGACGATATCAGCTCGCGCGAGCACCAACAATTCTATCAGGCGGCGCGCGAGTTGGCCCCCTTACTGATCGATCTGCAAAGCATCTCCGAGGCGCACAACGCCGCGAATACCGATCCGTTGACCGGCGTCTACAATCGGCGCGCCATCCTCGAACGTTTGAACGCGTTGGTCGACGACGCGCGGCGCGGCGCGGTGCTCATGCTCGATATCGACCGCTTTAAAGATATCAACGATCGCTTGGGGCACGCCGCCGGCGACGGCGTGTTGCGGCGCGTCGCCGACGAAATTCGTGCGGCGCTGCGCCTCGAAGATGCGCTGGGGCGAATCGGCGGCGAGGAATTTCTCGTCGTGATGCCCGACGCGCCGCTCGATATCGCCGTCTCGATCGGCGAGCGTATCCGCGCCGGCGTCGCGCGCTCCGACGGTGGCGACGGCCGGCCACCGGTGACGATCAGCATCGGCGTCGCAACCGTGCGCGGGCACGATCGCCCCGCGGAGTTGCTCGCGCGCGCCGACCGCGCCCTCTACGAAGCGAAGCGACTCGGGCGCAACCGACTGGTGGAAGAAGAGCGGAGCGCGTGATCGACACGCACGCGCACGTTCACGATGCGAAATTCGACGACGACCGCGAGGCGATGCTCGGCCGCGCCCGCGCCGCAGGCGTCGATCGCATCGTCACCGTTGGATGCGATCTCGCCGATAGCGAACGCGCGCTGCGGTGCGCTCGCACCTACGGCCTGCAGGCGAGCCTCGGCATCCACCCGCACGAAGCGATCGACGCGCCGGAGCGCATCGACGAAGCGTTCGATCGGCTCTTCGATCCCGCAATTCACGTCGCCGTCGGCGAGATCGGGCTCGACTATTATTACGACCATAGCCCGCGCGACGTGCAACGGCGCGTCTTGCGCGAACAACTCGCGTACGCGAAGCGACGCCGCCTTCCGACGATCTTTCACCAACGCGACGCCTTCGACGATTTCGTCGCCGCCCTCCGCGATAGCTACGAGCCCGCGCTCCGCGGCGTCGTGCACTGTTTTACCGGCGACGCGGCGCAGGCGCGGCTTCTCGTCGGGGAGTTCGGCTTGCGTTTGGGAATCGGCGGCGTTCTGACGTTTAAGAGCGCGGAGCCGCTACGCGAAGCGGTGCGCGCCGTCGGCATCGAGGCCCTGGTTTTGGAAACCGATTGCCCTTATCTCGCGCCGGTGCCGATGCGCGGGCAACGCAACGAGCCCGCGTTCGTTCGACACACCGCCGAGCGCCTCGCCGAGGTTCTCTCGCTACCGCTCGACGTCGTACTCGCTCGCACCGACGCCAACGCCGCGGCGCTCTTTAGCGCGCGGTAACGTACGCGCGCGCGTGCGCCCAGGTGCGTTCGAAGCGCGCGTGAAGCTGCGCGCGAACCGCAGACGAACGCGTTTCTAGCCCCCAATCGGTGGCGCCCGGCGCCGCATAGGTCGCATTCGCGCTGCCGACCCAGACGCGCGCTCCTCGAATCGCGAATTTCTCGCTGCTACTACCGAGGCGTACCTCGACGCCCGCCGCCGCGAGTCGCGCGAGCGCGCGATCCTCGGTGCTGCCGGAGTGCAGTTCGCCCCGATCGACGCAGAGGCGCACGGCGACGCCGCGCCCGGCAAGCAGTCGCAACGTGGAATAGAGCGGCGATGCGAAGCCGAAAGACTCGCTCGCGATCTCGACCCGTTCGCCCCTACGAGCGCTCGCCACGAGCTCGACCTCGGTCGCGATCGCCCGTTGCTTGCTCGTCGCGACCAACGCGGGCCCCTCCGTAGCCGGGAGGCGAAGGATCGTGTCGCCACGCTCGCTCCAATTCCGGTCGTCGAGATAGAGCGCATCGTCGACGCGCGCGATTTTCGCATGAAAGGCCCCGGAGGATTCATCGGTGCGCGCCCCCGCCGCGCGCAGGCGTGCCAACGTGCGTGCGTTTGCGGCTGCCGGTCCCGCCGACGCGAAGGGCGGCCCTGCGAGCTCGATCGAAACGTCGGCGCCCCGGCGCGCCGCCGCCGCGAGGGCATCGGCGACCGCCCCCGGGGCGAGCGTATACGACCGCACGTCGATGCGCCGGGCGCGTTGCAACGCCGCTAAAAACTCGGAGGTTGTGGCGAGGGTCACCATCGTGGCATCGTTCACTCCAACCGTTCGCTGCGACAAGTCGCGCACAGGAGAGGCCTCGGATGCTTGGAAAGCAAGCTGGAAGAGATGGCAGAGATTTCCACCGGTAACCCCGTCGGCGATAAAGGAGCCTTCGTGCGCGATATGTTCGCGACGATCGCCCCCCGCTACGACCGCGCCAATCGCGTCCTCACCGGCGGGCTCGACGAGATCTGGCGGCGCCGGGCGATCGCCCTTCTCGCGCCGGCGAAGGGCGCCCGGCTTCTCGATCTCTGCTGCGGCACCGGCGACCTCAGTTTTCACCTGCTCCGCCACGACGGTGCGGCTCGCGTCACCGGCATCGATTTCTGCGAGCCGATGCTCGCCCAAGCGCGCGAACGCGCGCGACGCGCGGGAATCGAGGGCGCCGAGTTTCTCGAAGGCGACGTCACCGCGCTGCCGTTCCCGGACGAATCGTTCGACGGCGCGATCATGGGTTTTAGTTCGCGCAATATCGTCGATCTCGACCGCGGCCTGCAAGAGATTCGTCGCGTGCTGCGCCCCGGCGCGCCCTTCGTGAATCTCGACGTGAGCAAGGCGCCCAACCCGTTGTGGAAGCGCGCGTTCGACTTTTATTTTTACGGCGTCGTCCCGACGCTGGGCGGCTGGATCGGCGGTTCGAAAAGCGCGTACGCCTACCTTCCGCAATCGCTCGTCAACCACCCCAACGCTCCCGCACTCCGCGAGCGCTTCACGCAAGCCGGTTTTCGCGACGCCGGTTATCTCGCGCTCATGGGCGGCTCCATCGCCGTGCATTACGGAACGCGATGATCGACGCCGTGCGCGACGATTCGTCGCTCTCCCGCGCCGTCGAGACGTTCTTTCGCTCGACGTTTTCCACCGACAACCCGCTGATTACGGAGGCGGTGAAACGCATGCTCGCCGCGGGTGGAAAGCGTCTGCGCCCGCGCATCACGCTCCTCGCCGCTCAGGCCTGCGGCGGCGATCCGATGTCGCACCTCTATCTCGCGTCGTATATGGAGCTCATTCACGTCGCGACGCTCATTCACGACGACGTCGTCGATAACGCACAACTGCGTCGCGGCGTCAACGCGACCGCGGTCGACTACGGCAATCGCATCAGCGTTCTCGCGGGCGACTATCTCTTCGCCTGGATCTTCAAGAACGTCACCGCGAACTACGCCGCACCGATCCCGCACATTCTCTCGGCGACGCTCGCGGACATCTGCGACGGCGAAGTGCTCCAGTTGCGCGCGCTCGGCGATCTCACCACCAACGTCGCGCAGTATACCGAAGTCGCCGAAAAGAAGACCGCATCGCTCTTCGCGGCCTCCGCCGCCTGCGGTGCGATCGCGGCGGGCGGAAGCGACGAACTCGTGGAGCGTTTGCGCGCGTTCGGCCGTTGGTACGGGATCGCATTTCAAATGAACGACGATTTGCTCGATCTGACCTCCGACGAGGCGCGTATAGGGAAACCGGTCGGCAACGATCTGCGCGAGCGGAAGATGACGATTCCGTTGATCTGCGCGCTCGAACGCGGAGACCGCGACTTTTTCGACCGCATCTCTCGTTTCTATGCCGGGTCGGACGGCGAAGCCGAGATTCCGGCGATCGTGGCGCTCATCGGCGAGCAAGGCGGCGTGGAAACGACCAAGCGGCTCCTCAACGAGACGCTCGACCGCGCCGGGGCCGAACTCGACGCCCTCCCTTCATCGGCGGCACGCACGGAAATGCGCGCGCTCGTCGAATCTTTGCGCTAACACCTCAGAACGGAGCCGCACCCAATGTACCTGCACCCCATCCTCGCCTTCATCGACATGCCGATCTTGATCGGAATCGTCGCGCTCGGGGCGTTGCTCTTCGGCGCCGACAAGCTCCCGAAGCTCGCGCGCAGCGCCGGGCAAGCGAAGAAAGAGTTCATGCTCGGGCAGATGGAAGCCGATGAAATGGCCGCGAAAGCGCGCGAGGAAGCCCGCGCGAAGAGCGAGGCCGCAGCGAGCGCCGACGCCGCGACGCCCCCCGCCGAACCCAAGCCGTAACCGATTGCGACGCAGCGCTCGATGATCGCCTCGCCGGAACCGGCGCACGATCCCGAGTGGGATCCCAAGGAGATGCCCTTCACCGAGCATCTCCGCGAACTCCGGTCGCGCCTGCTCGTTTCGATCGCCGCCGTCGGCGCGATCTCGCTCTTGCTTTTCTGGCCTTCGCAGTACGCGATCCCGTGGCTGGTGCGCGCGTATTTTCACGGCATCACGCTGCACGCGTTCGGCCCGGCCGACGTCATCCTCACCGAATTTAAGTTTTCCATCGTCGGCGGCATCGTCTTCGGGCTGCCGGTTCTGCTCTACGAAATCTGGATGTTCGTCGTGCCGGCGATCCATCCGCGCACGCGCCGCATGGTCTTCGCGTTTATCGCGCCATCGCTCGCGCTCTCGCTCCTCGGCCTCGCGTTCGCGCATTTCATCGTGCTACCGCGCGTGGTCGCCGCGCTCGTCGCCATCACCGATAAGGTCGCGACGCCGACCTTCGGGCTCTCGCAGACGCTCGGCTTCATTCTCATACTGCTCGGGCTCTTCGCGTTGATTTTTCAGACGCCGATCGTCTTGGTAGCCCTCGCTCGGTTAGGAATCGTCAACGCGCCGATGCTCATGCGCTTCCGGCGGCAAGCGCTTTTTGCGTTCTTCGTCGGTGGAGGGATCGCCGCTCCCGACGGCAACCCGGTAACGATGGCCCTCCTCGCGATTCCCATGTACGTCCTCTACGAAGCGAGCATTTGGGTGATCGTCGTGCTGGAGAAGTCGTGGCGTCGCGGTGACGGTGGGGCGTACGGTCGCACGTGAACTACCGATGACCGAAACCGTTAGAAACCTCTACGCCGACTTTATCCGAACCTTCGGAAACGTGCTCTTTGCCGTTTCGCTCTTCGTCGTCTGGGGAATCCTCACGCTGATCGGCGTCATCGTCGACCAGGGGAAGGCGCCGAGCGCCTACTACGCCGCGTACGCCGCGCCGATCGCGCGCGCCATCTTACGGCTCGATTTCAACAACGTCTACCACAGCTGGTGGTACGTCGGCATCATCGCGCTCATCCTCACGTCGCTCGCAGTCTGCACGTTCAAACGCGTCATTCCCGCACGCTTGCCCGCATTACGCCCGGTCAAAATCGACGCGATTCCGCTCCACGCGACCATCTCGGTCGCCGCACCGGTCGAGCGCGTGCGCGAGAGCGTCGAGCGCTTCTTCACGCAGCGCGGCTTTCTCGTGCGCAATCGCGATTTCGGCGGCGTCGAATGGAGCTTCGCCGACAAACAGAATTGGGCGCGCCGCGGCGTGCTCGTCGCGCACCTCGGCTTCGTCATCATCGCCGCGGGCACGACGCTCTACTGGGCGTTTGGATTCTCCGGCGACACCGCAATCCTCACCGGACAGACGGTGACGATTCCGCGCAGCGGCGCGACGATTCACCTCGACCGCTTCCGCTATCGCATCGATCCGATCGCCACCAAAACCGGCATCGTCTACCAACCGATCGATTACGTCTCGCACGTAACGGCGAGCGGGAAAGACGGCATCGCGCATCCGTACGTCATCCGCGTCAACCACCCCATCACGATCGACGGCACGAACTACTACCAATCGAGTTACGGCTTCGCCGTGCGGTTCGCGCTGCTCCATAACGGCCGCGTCGCCTCGCTCTCGCAACCGCTCTACGCCGGCGATTCGCTAAAAATTCCCGGCACTTCGCGGAGCATCGAATTTTTGCGATTCGTTCCGACGATGGACCCGCAGACGAAAATGCCCTCGCCCGATCCGCGCATCGGCAACCCGGCGGTCGCTCTCTCCCTCGTTCGCAACGGCGCGAACGAAGGCGCCGCGCTCGTGCTCATGCATCGCACCGTCGACGTCGGCGACGGTTGGAGCGTGCGCCCGGAGCGCTACCTCATGTTCACCGGCATCCAATATCGCTACGATCCCGGGGTCGCATTGGTCGGCATCGGCGCGTTCGTGCTCCTCGTCGGGCTCGTCATCTCGTTCTATTTTTTGCCGGCCCGCTTTTACGTACGGGTCGATCCGCACGGCGAGGGTGCGACGGTTGGCCTGGCCGCCACGACGGTGAAGGGTTACGATATCTTCGCGGAGGAGTTCGGAACGCTCGTCGAGCGTTTACGAACCTCGCTGCAATCAGGAGGCTGACATGTTCCACAATATGCCCATCGACGAGGTGCTGCTCGTCATCGCGATCGCTTCGTATATCGTCGGCGCGCTCGCGCTCTTCGGCTTCTTCCTATCGCGCGTGCCGTTTCTGCGAAACCTCGGCGCGACGCTCGCGATCCTCGGCGCGGTCGCGCAATTCGCGCAGTTGGTCGCGCGATACGAGATATCGCACATCTGGCCGTTGCTGAACCTGTACGGTTCGCTCTCGCTCTTCTCGGCGATGTCGGTCGCGATTTTTGTGGTCTTCGCATTCCGCTACCGGCTCTGGTTCGCGGGTGGCTTCGTCCTCGCGCTCGCAGCGATGTTTCTCACCTACGGCGTCACGTGGAACGAGGGCGTGATGCCTCCGGTGCCGTCGTTACAATCGTACTGGGCGAAGGTCCACGTGCCGATCGTCGTGACCTCGTATGCGGCCTTTCTCGTCTCCTTCGTGATCTCGGCGCTCTATCTGGTTCGCTATTACGTCGAACGCCGTCAGGGCGCCGCGATGATGCTCTCCGCCTCGGTCGAACCCGGCGGCGCGGGAGCGGCAGCAGGCACCGCGACGATCGCCGGGCCGAACGACGGCATCTCGGGGTGGCTCGCTTCCTTGCCGACCCTTCCGCAGCTCGACGTGCTCGTCTATCGCTCCGTGGCGGTAGGTCTCCCCTTGCTCACGCTCGGTATCATCACCGGCGCGATGTGGGCGAAGGAGGCGTGGGGCGCCTATTGGCAGTGGGATCCGAAGGAGACCGCAGCGCTCTTTTCCTGGATCATCTACGCCGCCTACATGCATCTCCACACCCGCAACCACT
>JAJYHP010000006.1 GCA_021784715.1 bacterium | reverse complement strand
CGAGCGTTACCCGAGCCGAGAATGAGGCCGAGTACCTCGTCGGGGTCGACGTCGAGCCCCTCGATCCGCGCGCGCATCGAGGGCTGTGCGAGCAACGCCGCGGTCCGTGCTTCGTGCCGCATCCCGAGCACCGCTTCGCAGGCGTGGCTGAACGGCCCGTGGCCGATGTCGTGTAAGAGAAGCGCGACGCGCAGCAGGCGTCGTTGCGCGGCGATCTCGCGATCGTCGGGGAAGAGCGCGCGGTCGTGTTCGACGATCGCGTCGAACGCGCGCGTCCCGATCGCCATCGCGCCCAGTGCGTGCGTAAAACGCGAATGTTCGGCAGAGGGGAAGGCGAGGTAGGCCAGCCCGAGTTGACGCAGCCGACGCATGCGCTGCATGACCGGGAGATCGAGCAGCGCCGCCTCTCCCGGGGCGAGCTCGATGAAGCGATGGATCGGGTCGAAAATGCGCTTCACCCGGCGTAGGCTTCGCTCCCCCGCAAACGGAAACCCCGTGGGGCAGTGGCTTTCGACCGTTCTTCGCTGCGCGAGGTGCTCGCGCGCACCGATCTCGTTGCCTTTATCGGCCAGTACGTTCCCTTGAAAAAGCGCGGGAATGACTTCGTCGGGCTCTGCCCATTTCATGGGGAGAAAACGCCGTCGTTCCACGTCCATCCCGATCGCGGCTTCTACAAATGTTTCGGCTGTGGAAAGGGCGGCGATGCGATCTCCTTCCTCATGGAGCGAGAGAATCTCCCCTTTCCCGAAGCCGCACGCATGCTCGCGGTGCGGGCGGGAGTCGAACTCGAGCCAGAGCGCCCCGACCAAGCGCGCGCGCGGAGCGAAAAAGAGCGCATCTATGAAATCAATGCAGTTGCAGCAGCGTACTTCCAACGCGTGCTTGCCTCGCCGGAGGGCTCGCGCGGCAGCGAATACGCGCGAGGGCGCGGGCTCGACGATGAAACGATCGCGCGCTTCGCAATCGGCTACGCTCCCGACCGCTGGGATGGGCTGGTCGCCGAATTAACGAGTCGCGGTCTCGACCTCGCGCTCGCGGAGCGCGCGGGGCTCGTACGAACGGGGCAACGCGGGTTTTACGATTTTTATCGCGACCGCTTGATGGTGCCGACGCGGAACACGACCGGCGAGATCGTCGCCTTCGGCGGACGTAGCGTCGGAGATGGCGAGCCGAAATATCTCAACACCACGACGACGCCGGTCTATACTAAAGGGCAGGCGCTTTTCGCGCTGGAGATCGCTCGCCGCGCTGCAAAAGAGAGCGGAACGCTGGTCGTCGTCGAGGGCTATCTCGATTGCATCGCCCTTCACCAGGCCGGAATCGCCAACGCGGTAGCATCGCTCGGCACGGCGTTTACCGCCGAGCAGGCCGACGAACTGCGCAAGTATGCCGATCGGATCATTCTCTGTTATGACGGCGATGCCGCCGGAAATGCCGCAGCGTTACGAGCGATCGATATCGCGGCGACGAAAATCGAACGCGCCGGCGCGAGCCTGCGCATCTGCGTTTTGCCGGCCGGCGAAGACCCCGATAGTTTCGTGCGCGTGCGCGGTCGCGCCGCTTTCGAACGCCTGCTCGCCGAGGCTGTTCCGGCGGTGCAGTTTAAACTCGATCCGCGTATCGCGCGCCTGGAAACCGGTTTTGAGAATCCGGCGGCGATCGCGCGCGAAGCAGAGGAGATCGTCCGTCGGCTCGTGCCGCGAGAGGAATGGGATCGCTGGCGCACCTACGTCGCCATGCGGCTCGGGCTCTCGGTCGATGATTTACGCGCTGCGGCGCGCGTCGACGCAATTGCCGGGTTCGGAAGTCGGAGCGACCCCGCGCTTGCGGGCACGCGCCGTAGCGGAAGCAACATCGGGGCACCCTCGAACGAACGCGAACTCCTAGCGATATTTATCGAGCACCCCGATCTTATCGCGCGCTTCGCCGATACGATCGCTCCCGATGAATTCCGCGACGAGCGTTACCGGCGCATTCTGCTCGCGCTCTTCGAACGGGGGCGCGATGCCGAGAGCTCGGGGGAGATATTCTCGCTTTTCATCGACGACGCCGAACTTTTGGCGATCGTCGCGGCATTAGGGCAGGCCGATCGTAGCTCGACGCCCCGTTATCGGGGCGTCGAAGAGGCCAAGGCGCACGTGCAGCGGATACTCGAGCACTTCGAACGCGAGCGCGAGCGAAGGCGGCTCGACGAGCTCAATCGGGAGGTCGATACCCTCCTGGAGGCGGGGAATCCGATTCCCGAAACGCTCCGACAAGAGTTGGCGACGCTGACAAAACGCTTGCAATCGTAACCTTTCGGCGACGACAAAGGGTCTTGACAACGGTTGGCTCGAATGAACCGGGCCGACGCACGTATCTATGGCAAAAAAGAAAACAGCAACAGCGACGATGACCGCGCCTGCGCCCACGCCCTCCGGCGTGCCGGCGCCGCCCGTCATTTCTCTTGCGGAGATTCGCGATCGGCTCGTCGCCCTTGGGAAGACGCGCGGCTCCCTCACCTACACCGAAATTAACACTGCAGTCGAAGTCATCGAGGACGTCACCCCCGAGGATCTCGAGCAGCTGCTCGATGACGTTGCCGCCGCCGGCGTTGAGATCGTCGACGAACAAAAAGAGAGCAAGGCCGATGTCGCCGAGGCGGTCATCGCCGATACGCTCTCGCTCGACGATCCGGTTCGCATGTATCTCAAAGAGATCGGGCGCGTGCCGCTGTTGACGATGGAAGAAGAGCGCTCGTTAGCGATGCGGATCGAAGCCGGAATACTCGCAGAGAAAGCCAACGGGCGCGTGCGCCGGACGCTCACCCCCGACGCAACGCTCGCCGAGCGTCAACTGACCGAAGCGAACCTTCGGCTCGTCGTCTCGATCGCCAAGAAATATGTCGGCCGCGGTATGCTCTTTCTCGATCTCATTCAAGAGGGCAACATGGGCCTGATCCGTGCGGTCGAAAAGTTTGATTATCGCAAAGGGTATAAGTTCTCGACCTACGCGACGTGGTGGATTCGGCAAGCAATCACCCGTGCGCTTGCCGATCAGGCGCGCACCATCCGGATCCCCGTCCACATGGTGGAGACGATCAACCGCTTGGTAAAGGTTTCGCGTCAACTCCTCCAGGTATTAGGCCGCGAACCGACCGTCGAAGAGATCGGTCGCGAGATGGGTCTGAGCGCCGAGAAAGTCCGCGAGGTCATGAAGATCAGCCAAGATCCGATCTCGCTGGAGACGCCGATCGGGGAAGAGGAAGATTCGCACCTCGGCGATTTCATCGAAGACCAGGAAGCGATCGCTCCAGCGGAGGCCGCCTCGGTCATGTTGCTCAAAGAGAAGATGGCCGACGTCCTCCAACACCTCACCGACCGCGAACGAAAGGTTTTGGTGCTCCGCTTCGGCCTCGAGGACGGGCATCAGCGGACGTTGGAGGAGGTCGGCCAAGAGTTCGGCGTTACGCGCGAGCGCATCCGCCAGATCGAGGCGAAGGCGCTGCGGAAGCTGCGCCATCCCTCGCGTGGAAAAGTTTTAAAGGACTACTGGCAAGGCGACTAGTCGCCGCTACATCCCACCCATTCCGGCGTTTTTGGTCGGGTGCACGAGCGGGTTTTTCTCTGCAAAAGCTCCATTGGGATTCGGAGTAATCCAGACGATAAGGTCCCAAATCGAGGGATACTCGAAGAGGTGCTTCACGCTGCTTGCGTTGCGAACTTTCCCCATCTTTACCAACGTGGAAGCCGATGGGAAGAGCGGGTCGCCGCCTGCGTCGACGAATGCTTTGAGCGAGGTCGCGTGATAGGAATCTTTACCCATGGCGCCGCGGACGACCCAATGAAAATGTGCCGGTATGTGAATCCAACGCGCGGGGTTTACGCCCCAGAGATTGGGAGCTTGCGGTGAATCGCCGACCGGAACCGAGAAATCCGCGCCGAGGAGATGCCCGTGTACGTCGTACCAGAGTTGGCTGGGATGCGCCGGGCCGGTGCTGAGCCAATGGAGGTTGGCATAGCTGATCGCCCCGGTGTTGTCTTCATTGGTGTAGCGGAAATATCCGGCGCGGCGGGCGTCGGCGATCGTCGCGAACCGTTGAGCGAGATCGGCCTGAATGCGGTGAACGAAAGCGATCTCGCTTCCCTGCGGTTTCGGTGAGAGCGGCGCCGCTCCGATGAGGCTGATACCGAATGCGAGCGAGGCGCACGCGAGTGCGAGGCGTCGGAACATAAGGGTTCCCTTTCTCAAGCTGGTGAGGAGGTTGGTGTCGGTGAAGGCGTCGGCGTCGAAATCGGTGTCGGCGATGCCGTCGGACGCGGTGATGGGGGCGTTCGGTGAATGTGCGGGTGCGCCGGAGTCATGAGCGGGATCGGCGTAAACGCTGCTGCGGGAGTCGCGGTGAGAACCGGAAGCGGAGGTGGCGTCGCGATGAGCGCTTGGCCGTCGGCGACGGTAACGAGCGCACCGACCTGCGCGCGAACCTGCGTTCCTTTTCCGAGCTCGATATTGCGGCCGCGTCGGAAGACTTGGTAGAGCACGTGCGGCGGGAAGAGAATGTTTGCAACGGTGTCTTCGACGCCGACCGTCGTTTCGTGTCCGATCGTCGTGTGGACGGTCAGCCGCGACGATGGCGCGACCAGCGGTAACGTTTTGCCGTCGGTCAGCTTGAGCGGCTCGAAAAAAATATCGACGTAACCGTATACGTCGCCGCTTGCAGCCGCGCGAACGTTGAGCACTTTAATGAGCTCCGGGCTTCCGGCCGGGGCGAGCGTCACTCCGTCGACGCGCAGCGGATAGGTGAGATGCGCGCGGACGATTTCGCCGCGCTGCGAGGTTACCGACGAGAGCGGATCGTCGAGCGTAAAGAAAAGCGAGGTCGACGATGGGTGCGGAGTACCGAGGGCAGAGGCGATCGGCTGCCCCGGCGGAGGGGTCGCGATGACGATCGCGCGGAGCGGCGGCGCGGGGAAGAGCGTTGCGAGAACGACCGCTACGAGCGCAAGCGCTGTGCCGAGCGCACGCAGATGCGTGCGCGCGACGCTAGCTCGCGCGCTCTTCTTCCTCGGCGACGATTGCGGCGCGCTTACCCTGTTCGATAAGCTCTTTGACGCGCTGGCCGCCTTTTTGTCCGATGCGTTCGTAAAAATCCGCTCCATAACGATCTCGGGTCGCTTCGCCGCCTTTCTTGCCACCCTTCTTCCCGATCTCTTCGTAGAACGCATGACCGTGCGATTTCTTCGTCGCTAATCCGCCTTTTCGGCCGATCGCCTCGTAGAATTCCGGGCCGTACTTGGCTTTGACGGTTTGGCCGCCTTTTTTGCCGGCCTCACGGACCGACATGCCGGGGGCTTTGGGCTGAGGTTCGCGCTCGTCGGACATTGCTCGTTGCTCCCTTACGCTCCCATCGGGAGCATGGTATGTGGTCAGAGGTCGGCAGGACGCCGCGCTCTGTATCTGTTAAGAACGCCTTGGAAGAGCATTTGGTTGGGCTTGAGCCCTAAATACCACCGAAAAAATTGGAGAAGGAACGTGAGAAGCTCGGGAATCCGCACGATCGCCCTCGCCGCCGCTACGGCGCTCGCCCTGCCGGGCTTGCCGGGGGCGGCAGCGACGACGATGCCTCCGGCCCTGCAAATAGCGATCCTCGAGCAGAAACGCTCGCTGGGGCATGGGACGCTCGCCCATCTGCTCGACACCGGGGATACGCTGGTGGCGGTACGCGCGGCGCTTGCGCTGGGGCGGACGAAGCAGCCGGCGGCCGCCCCGGTGCTGCTCAACCACGTCGCCGATTCGCGCCCGGCGGTGCGCGCGCTCTCCCTTTTCGCGCTCGGCCTGCTCGCCGACGGACGCGGTATCCCGGCGATGCTCCGCGGCATGCACGACGAAAATAGCGCGGTCCGCGTCGGCGCGCTCGACGCGCTCGACCGAGAGGTCATGGCGGCGCAGGTCCCCGCCGCCTTCATGCCTCGCGTCGCTCGGGCGGAGATGCGTGCGGCTCTGCGCGATGCGAGCCCCATCGTGCGCTCGATCGCCGCGATCGATCTCGTTGGGCTCGCAACCGGGCCGAACGCCGCCGCGGCCGCCGCCGTGCTCCTGAGGGTATTCCAGAACGACCGCTCGCTGCGGGTTCGTCGAGCGGCGATGTGGGCGATCTTCCGCGGCTATGCGGCGAAGGTGCCGCGCAAAGTGCTGCTGCAAGCGCTCGCCGATAGCGATAGCGTCATCCGGATCGAGGCGGTCCGGGCGATCGGCGGCAGCAAGGATCCGGCGCTGCTCCCGGCGCTCGAGCCGATGCTCCACGACCGGTCGTGGCGCGTCGCCGAGCAGGCCGGCGAGGCGATCCTCGCCCTCGAGGGGCGCCCGGCGACGCAACATTGGAAGAAGATCCCGGCGTGGGTCCATCTCCCGCCGATTCACCCGAGCCCGCTCGACCGGCTGCCGGCCCTCGCCCGCCCGGTGCAGCCGCCTCGTCCCGCCGCGCCGAACCCTTCGGCGCTCTCACCGATGCTCTCGCTCGATCCCACGACGGCCGCGGAGATGATCGGCCCGGCGCCGGGGCTACACCCGCGCGTTCGTATCGTGACGACACAGGGGAATATCTACTTGGAACTCTTCCCCGAGTGGGCTCCGTTGACGGTCGCAAATTTCCTGAACGTCGCGGCGCGCGGATACTACGATAACCAACCGTGGTTCCGCATCGTGCCGGATTTCGTCGTGCAGACCGGCGACCCGTCGGCAAACGCCCCGGGACTCGGCTATACCATCGGAGCCGAAGAGAACCCGATGTTGCAAGGGAGCGATATTCTCTCGATGGGGCTCGATTACCCCAATGGAAAACCGGCGCGCGATTCGGCGTCGACCGAATATTACATCACGCTTTCACCGCAATACCATCTCGACCGCGATTTCACGGTCTTCGGAAAAGTTATCGCCGGTGCCGCCGTGCTCGCCCATCTCACCGAAGCGGATAAGGTGATTCGTATCGATCGCATCGCCGATGTCGATTTGAAGGCCTCGGCACCTCGATAGAAGCGCCCAAACGTTAGAAAAGACGCCGAGAATCGAGCAGTATCGTTACCGGGCCGTCGTTCACCGATGCGACGGCCATCGTCGCTCCGAACCGGCCGTAGGCGACGCGCAGGGAGTGGTTTTCAAGCAGAGCGCCGACGCGTTCGTAGAGCGCAAGCGCTCGCTCCCCCGGTGCGGCGGCGATAAACGACGGACGTTTGCCGCGGCGCGCATCGCCGAGTAGCGTGAATTGCGAGATCAACAGAACGGCACCACCGCTTTGGCGAATATCGCGGTTCATCTTCCCATGCTCGTCGTTCCAGATCCGTAAGCCGAGGATCTTCTCGGCGATCGTTCGCGCGTCGCTCTCGTCGTCATCGACGGCGACGCCCAAGAGGACGAGAAACCCTACGCCGATCGCGCCGACGATCTCGTCCCCGACGCGTACGCTTGCCTCGGAGACGCGCGTGAGAACGGCGCGCACGGGGCTACTTGCTGAAGATCGAGGAGAGCGCGAAGAGCGCGTTCTCCCGGCGCTCCATAACGCGGCGGAAAAAATATCCCGCCCAATGCGTCCCGAACGGAACGTAAATGCGGACCCGGTGCCCGCGCGCGACGAGATCGCGCTGCAGGCCGGGACGGCACCCGAAAAGCATCTGGAATTCGTAGCGCTCCGGCGGTATCGAATGTTCGGCGATAAAGCGTTCGAGTTCGGCGACGAGGCCGACATCGTGCGTCGCCAGCGCCGGATAGGTCCCCTCGAGGAGCAGTCGCTTCGCGTCGGCGAGATACTGCGTGCGAATCTCCGGCATCGATTTTATGGCGATCGTTTCGGGCTCGTTGTAGGCCCCCTTGCAGATGCGTACGCGCTGGCGCAGCGCGATCGCATGGGTGACGTCATCGGGAGTACGTTTGAGATAGGCTTGTAACACCGGGCCGACATTTCCGTGCTTGGCGAAGGCGCGATCGACGACGCGGAGGGTCGCGTCAGTCACCGCGCTACCCTCCATATCGACGCGAACGAAAGGATCGGGGTTTGCGGCGGCTCGGCGGAGGACCGTTGAGAGGTTCTCCAAAGCGAAATCCTCGCCGACGAGCAGTCCCATCGCCGAGAGCTTCACCGAGACGTTCGTCTGTAGCCCCGAGAGCCCGATCGCGTCGAGCATCTCCAAGTACGTGTCGCGCGTCGCGGTGGCGGCTGCCGGGTCGAGGACATCCTCGCCGAGGAAGTCCAGCGTCGCCGTCATTCCCGCGGCGTTGAGCCCGGCGACCGCCTCGAGGGCCGTCTTAATCGTCTCTCCGGCGACGAAGCGCTTTGCGAGGAAGAAAAACTTCTTCTGAAATGCTGAATCCGGCGCGAGAAGCCGGTCGATGACTGCCATGCGCCCCTCTTCGACGCAGGCGAGGCCGAGCGCTGCTAGAAAGAGCAGCTTCGTCGTGCCGAAATTTTACGTACCGTTGACCGAATCGGCGAGGCTGGGATCGCCCCGGGGTGCTAATGTCTGAAGATATGCCGCAGCGCAACTGGCGAGTGCTCATCGCTGACGACGACCCTGCGATCTGCACGTTGGTCGATACCGTCCTGCGCAAGGGCCCCTTCCAAATGATCGTCTGCAACGATGCCGAGAGCGCCCTTGTGGCGATCGGCCGCGAAGATCCGTTCGATATCATCATTTGCGATTTCATGTTACCCGGCATCTCGGGGCTCGATTTAATCGAGCGGTTGCGCTCGAACGAGCGCACGCGCGGGGTGCCTATTCTCATGATCAGCGGCCATACCAACTACGCGATGGACGGCCGTGCGAAGAACGCCGGCGCGAATCTCTTTCTCAACAAGCCGTTTACGATCTCGCAATTGCGAGCTGCGGTCAATCAACTGCTTGCGATCTCGCGCCCCAGTTTCGGCGGTTCGGGCAACCCGGCATCGCGGTAGGAAGCCCCTACCGCTTTGGCGTTTCTGAAGGTTCTCTTTGTAGCGATCGCTCTCGCGCTCGATGTCTTTGCCGTGGCGATCGGCGTCGGGTTGCGCGGCATCGATCTCGGCGCTCGTGTGCGCATCGGCGCGAGCTTCGCCGCCGCAGAAATGGGGATGTCGCTCGTCGGGCTCGAGCTCGGCGGACTCGCCGGGCGCGCGCTCGGATTGCATGCCGGGTATCTGGGCTTCGCCGTCCTCATTCTTCTGGGGATCGCGATGATCGTTCAGGCGATTCGCGAGAGCGAGCGTGCGCCGCTCGACCTCTCGCGCGGTTGGGGTTTGATGCTCGCCGCGCTCTCGGTGAGCGTCGATTCTCTCGGCGTAGGTTTCTCGATCCACTATATCGGTGTACCGATCTTGGTGACGCTCGTGACGATCGGCGTCGTTTCCGTGCTCTCGACGACGATCGGCATCACGTTCGGGCGCCTGTTAGGGCAACGCATCGAAGCCTCGGCGGAATTACTCGCCGGCGTCGCATTGGTGATCGCCGGGGCGGGCTTCGCCGTGCTCCAGGCGCTCGGCATAGCATAGCGAAAACCTCGGTCATGGAGGTTTCCGATCTGCTGCTCGATCGCGCGCTCGCTACCGGCGCGCGCAGCATCGCCGTCATCGGCACCGGCAAAAACGTCGGCAAGACCGTCGTCATGCGGGCGATCTATCGCGCCGCCCTTGCGCGCGGCATGGATGTTGGGCTCACCTCGATCGGCCGCGACGGTGAAGCGAACGATTTCGTCGATGCGGTTGCCAAGCCGCGTTTGCGCCTTGCATCGGGAACGCTCCTCGCCGGCGCGGTCGGCACGCTCCCTCGCTCGCCGGCACTGCAGTGGCTCGATTGCACCGACGTGCAGAGTGCGAGCGGTCCGCTCGCGATCGTTCGCGTGCGCGCCGAGAGTGAGGTAGAGTTGGTCGGGGCACCGACTGCGTCGGGGCTGCGCGGTTGCGTCGCCGCGCTTTTTGCTCACGGTGCCGAGATCGTTGCCATCGACGGCGCAATCGATCGCATCGCTGCGTTGCGTGAAGAAGACGCGGTGATCGTCTGTTGCGGCGCCGCATCGTCGAGCAGCATCGAGTCGATCGCCGCCGAAGCCGGCGCGCTCGTCGCGCTGCTCGGCTTGCCGCGATATGACGGACTGGAGGACGGGCTGCGCATCGAGGGAGCATTTACGCCGACGCACGCCGCGGCGCTCGTCGCCGCGGGAGAGCGACGCGTCGTCGTCGTCCGCGACGCCACGCGCGTCACCCTGCGCGGGCGCGCACTTTTAGGCGTACTCGAGCGTCTGCAGATCCGCGTCGAGCACCCGCTCCATCCGGTCGCGGTCACGGTGAATTCGGTCGGGCGCGGGGGAAGCGTGGAGCCGAAGGCACTCCTCCAGGCGGTCCGCGCGGCGGTCGCGTTGCCGACCGTCGATCTCTTCGCCGCGAGCGCTGCGTGAGCGCGACGGAATGGATCGACCGCGCGAGCGCGGTCGCAATCGGTGAGGAGTGGCTCCTGTCCGCGATCGAACCACGTAGTGCCTACGGTGCGCGCGCGAACGCGAACCGGCGTCGTTTTCGCCCTGGTGAAGAACGCGAGGCAACGGAGCATGCCGCGCGTATCGCACGCGTCGGCGATCGTCTCGATCTCGCGCTGATGGACGGTGCGCTTGCGAAGATCGCGCGTCTGCCCGATATCTCGGCGGCGCTCGCGCAGATCGCCGTCGGGGATTCGCTCGACGACGCGGAGGCGCTGGCGTTTCTGCGCTTCGCCGACGGCGCGTTGGAGTTGCAACGTGTGCTAGAAGGAAGCGACGACTTGCCGGATTGTGCCGGGAGATCCGTCGAGCAACTCTGCGTGCTCTTCGAGCGCGGTCGCGTGGGCAGTCATGCGTTCTATCTGCACGATTCTTTCGACGATGCGTTGCGATCCGCACGCGTGCGATTCGACGAGGCGCGCGCACGCTTCGAGAGCGCACGCGGACGTTTGGAGCGCGGAGTCGCCGCGGCACTTGGGCGGAGCGCCCGTTTCGATGAAGAGTTTATCGTGTTACGCGAAGATCTTGCCGGGCCGCTCCCCGAAGGCGTACGCGTCGTGCGGGAAGCGCCGACCTACGTGCTCTGCGAGATCGATCTCGACGAAGAGAGTCGCGCGCAACTCGAACGGCGGGAAGAGGCGGCGCGCAGCGTTGCGCTCGCCGAGGAGCGCGTGCGGGCCGAACTCGCGCGCGCGATCGCGGCAATCGCCGACGGGCTCACGCGTGCAACGACGGCGATCGGCGAGATCGATCTCATTCTCTCCGCTGCTGCATGGGCGCGGCGCTTTGATTGTCGTCCGGCGGCGCTCGAAAGAACGGGCGAGATTCAGATCGTCGAAGGGCGTTGGCTTCCGTTGCAAGAGCGTTTGGAGAGCGCGGGGGGAGCGTTCGTTCCATCGAGTATTGCCTGGAGCGGTGCGGCGATCGTCACCGGCCCGAATATGGGCGGAAAATCGGTCGCTTTGCGCACCGTCGGCTTTATCGCGCTCTGTGCATCGTTGGGGCTGCCCGTGCCGGCGCAGAGCGCTCGACTCGCGCTTCCGCCGATGATTCGTTGGCTGGGAATCGGGCCCGACGACGAGACGCGCGGCGCACTGCTCTCGTCGTTTGCAGAAGAGGCGGTCCGGTTGCGCGATGCATTTCGTGCGCTCGCACCGCGCAGTCTCTTGCTGGTCGATGAATTCGCGCGAACGACCACGCCGCGCGA
The DNA here is from genome assembly GCA_021784715.1 of bacterium. Next base: position 30,938 of record JAJYHP010000006.1, on the reverse strand, counting down.
AGGATTCGCGATTTTAGTCGCAGCGCTGCAGAGCGCGCGCGAACGGGACGCCGATATTATCGCCGCGACGCATCTCGCCGGGGTCGCCGCCGCTGCGGGAGCGCGGCATTTTGCAGTACGCGGTTTGCGCGGAATTCCCACGCCGAGCCCAGGGGCGGATATCGATCGGTTGCTCGCGGCGCTCGCCGATTGCATGGACTATCGCATCGAAGAGCTCTCCGAGGATCGCCGTGCGAGCTCCGACGCCCTCGCACTGGCGAGTCTGCTTGGGGTCGACGAAGAGATCGTTCTGCGGGCCCGATCGATTTTGAAAACGATGGCGGAGTAGCACGGCCCGCATGCGTCGAAAGGCGCGCGCATGCAGCCGCTGATCGTCACCTGCGCCCCCGTCGGCGCCGAACTCTCTCCCGAACAGACGCCGTACCTCGCGGTGACGCCGAAGCAACTCGGCGAGGTCGCCGCCGAGGTCGCACAGGCGGGAGCATCGCTCATTCACGTGCATTGTCGGAACGATGACGGCACGAATACGCACGACGTCGCTCGCTTTCGGGCGGCCTATGAAGCGATCCGCGCGAACAGCGATTTAATCGTTCAATTTTCAACCGGCGGCGCGATCGGGATGACGCCGCAGGAACGCGCTGCAGTGTTGCGGCTGCGCCCCGAGATGGCGACGCTGACTTGTGGGAGCGTGAATTTCGGCGACGAGATCTTCGAGAATAGTTTTCCGATCATGCGTGCAATCGCCCGGGCGATGAACGAGTATGGGGTGCGCCCCGAGCTCGAGATCTTCGATAAGGGCCACCTCGCCAACGCCCGTCGCCTCGCCGCCGAAGGCGTGCTGACGTTGCCGCAACATGTCGACTTTGTGCTCGGCGTCCCCGGAGCGCTTGAAGCGAGCGTTGAGAACCTCTGCGATTTACTGCGCGATCTGCCCGAAGGATGCACCTGGTCGGTTGCCGGAATCGGGCGAGCGCAGTTGCCGATGGCGATGGCTGCAATCGCGATGGGTGGGCACGTGCGCGTCGGCCTGGAGGACAACATTTATTACAGCAAGGGGCGGCTCGCGACGAACGGCGAGCTCGTCGCCCGCATCGTCCGAATCGCCGCCGAGGCCGGTCGCCCGGTTGCAACGCCGGCTCAGGCGCGCGAGATTCTTTCGCTCCCTCCCCTCGCCGGGGCAGGCATCGGCCGCGTCGCCTCCTAATCAGGGCGGGCTTTGCTGACCTACATCGTGCGGCGAACGCTGCAAGCGATTCCACTCCTCCTGCTCATTTCGGTGGTGCTCTTCCTCGTAGCGATGAAGAGCTCGCCGGCGGGGCCGCTGACGCCGTATTTGACGAACCCGCACATCACCGCGGCCGATATCGCGCGACTGCGCCATAACTTCGGTCTCGATAAGCCGATTTGGGTGCAATATTTCTTTTGGTTGAATCAAACGCTGCACGGCAACCTCGGCTATTCGACCAGCAATGCCGAGGCGGTGACGACGGCGATCGTGCAGCGGCTTCCCGCAACGCTGGAACTGATGGGCGCCTCGCTCTTGATCGCCATTACCGCCGGAATATCGTTGGGGATTTTTTCGGCGGTCCGCCCGTATTCGACCGCCGATTACATCATCACGACGCTCGCCTTTTTCGGGCAATCGATGCCGGTCTTCTGGTTCGCCCTCATGATGCAGTTGCTCTTCGCCGTGCACGGGATTCCGCTGCCGTTCGGGTACGAGATTCAGTTGCCGTCGGCGGGAATGAGTAGCGGCGGCGGCTTTAACCTCGGGGACCGTATCGATCATCTCATTCTGCCGGCGTTCGTTCTCTCGCTGCTCCAGCTCGCGCTCTTTAGCCGCTTCATGCGCTCCTCGATGCTCGAGGTAATGAAAGCCGACTATATGCGCACTGCGGCGGCGAAGGGTTTGCCGTTTCATACGATTCTCTTCCGACACGGTTTGAAAAACGCGCTGATACCGGTCGTCACCGTCATCGCGCTCTCGATGCCGAGTTTGATCGGCGGAGCGATCGTTACCGAGACGATCTTCGCGTGGCCGGGCATGGGGCGGCTCTTTATCAATGCATTGCAACAATCGGATATTCCGTTGCTGATGGGTTACCTCAATCTCACCGCAATTTTGGTTGTATTTTTCAACCTCGTTGCCGACGTTACATATGCGTGGCTCGATCCGCGCGTGAAATTCGATTAGGACGAGGGCAGAGTATGTCGACCGGGCAATCAATACAAGAAGTCGGGGCGTTCTCATACGATGAGGATGTCGCATTTACGAAGGTGACGCTCTGGAAGCGTTTCCGGCGACACCGTTTAGCGATGGCGGGGCTCATCGTCCTCTGCTGCATCGTTCTCGCCGCGGTCTTCGCCCCGGTGCTTGCACCATTTCCGCCGAATCATATCGATAACGTGCATTGGCAGGGCACGCCGTTGCCGCCGTGCTTCGAGAATGCGGCCACCTGCGGCGGCCATCCGCTTGGAACCGATGAAGTCGGGCGCGACGAACTCTCGCGCTTGCTCTTCGGTGCTCGCGCGTCGTTGCAGGTCGGGCTCTTTGCGGTGATCATCGAGATCGTTATCGGCTCGATCGTCGGTGCGATCTCCGGTTATTACGGCGGCTGGGTCGACTACCTGATGATGCGCATTACCGACGTCTTTCTCTCGATTCCGATTCTGCCGCTCCTCCTCGTGCTCACCGCGATCGTCGTCGCGACCTCCAGTCGCGCGAGCTTGAGTTTTGGGGTCATCGTGTTGGTGATCGGCGTGCTCTCCTGGCCGAACCCCGCCCGTCTGGTTCGGGCCTCATTCTTGAGTCTGCGCAATCGCGAGTTCACCGAAGCGGCGCGCGCGGTCGGGAACAACGACCTGCGGATTATCTTCCGGCACCTGCTCCCCAATGCGGTCGCGCCGATTATCGTGCAGGCGACCCTCGATGTCGCCAACGTGATCGTGCTGGAATCGACCCTCTCGTTCCTCGGTATGGGCATCCAACCCCCGACCGCTTCGTGGGGCAACATGCTCACCGGGGCGCAGGTCAACGTCGAGAACGCCTGGTGGGCAGCGGTCTTTCCGGGTATCGGCATCCTGCTGACGGTGCTCTCGATCAACTTTATCGGCGACGGTCTGCGCGATGCCCTTGACCCGGGTATGCACTAGGCCGTATAGTCGCGTAGCCCTCGTGCGCAAGTGGCGGAATTGGTAGACGCACTAGCTTGAGGGGCTAGCGGGAGCAATCTCGTGCTGGTTCGAGTCCAGTCTTGCGCACCAAAATACAAGAAGGCCCCAAGGGGGCCTTTTGTATTTTGGCTCGACCGATGCTCCAAACCGGCACGAGATTGCTCCCGCAGCGGAGCGCGAAGCGCGAAGCGGAATTTTGATGCCCTCGGGTCCCCATGAGCCGAAGGCGAGTGGGGAACTGCAATCTCGTGCTGGTTCGAGTCCAGTCTTGCGCACCAGTTTCACCACTTTGCAGCGCCGACGGCGGCGTCGCTACGGGACTCGTGGTCCCAATGACCACTTCGTCCCTAGGCTCCTTGCCCTCGACGCCGCAAAGCGGCAAAACAACGAGCACCTTCAATGGGTGCTGCTACTGCTTGGTTCGAGTCCAGTCTTGCGCACCGCGTTCGTTGAAGGGCTGCCCTGGCGGCTCTTTTTTGTGCTAAAGTGCTGCTATGAGCAAGCGTTCGTGGAGAGAGTTTTTCCGTGAAAGCTGGGAACGGCTCGGCTTTGGCTCGGCGCGTCCACCGCGCGTCGCCGATGATGACGGTGAAGATGACGGCTTGGCCGGCTCCCGCGTTCCGCGAAAACCGATCGCACCGAGGCTCTCGGGCGGAGCAGCGGTCGCGACGCTCGTGAGAGATCGCGTCGAAGAAGAAGGCTAGTGTCCTGAGCCGCAAGTCTCCCCACAGCCCGCCGGGTCTTTTCCGCCGGGTGCAGCGTTGCTCATCGGTCACAATGCTCCGGCATTGCTCCCTCTTCGCGCCTCGCCCCGCCGAAAAATCCCTCGTCGGATCATGTTGCGCGACTTGCGGCTCAGGACACCTAGCGAACGCCGAGCGGAGCTTTTTCGCGCCGCTGGAGGTGGGGGCGTCCGCTTCGCGCTATAGCCTCTGCCGATGAACGCACGCGCGCTACTTCTCGCTGCCGCTGCATCGGGCAGTGGAAAAACGACGCTGACTCTGGGGCTCATTCGCGCGTTGCGCAACCGCGGCTTACGCGTCGGATCGGCGAAAGTCGGCCCGGATTTTATCGACCCGGCCTTTCATGCCGTCGCCGGTGGACGGAGATCGGCGACGCTCGATCTTTGGGGGATGCGCGAACGGACGCTTCGGTCGGAGCTCGCTGCGGTCGCCGCCGAGAGCGATATCGTGTTGATCGAGGGCGTGATGGGGCTCTTCGACGGCGCCCGCGAGGGTGTCGGATCGAGCGCTCACCTCGCAAAGGTCTTCGATCTGCCGATCGTGTTGGTGCTCGATGTTGCGGCGCAGGCAACGACGGCAGCGGCCGTCGCTTTCGGGCTCGCACGCTACGATCCGGCGCTACGCGTCTGCGGAGCGATCCTCAATCGCGTCGGCTCGGCCGGGCATGCCGCGACGATCGTCCCGTCGTTGGAGGCGATCGGGATTCGCAGCCTGGGTTCGCTTGCACGCGACGCCGAGCTCGCACTTCCGGAGCGCCATCTCGGCCTGGTTCAGGCACGCGAGCATCGCGAGCTCGAGCGATTCATCGAACGCGCTGCAACTGCATGTGCGTCGCAACTCGACCTCGACGCATTGATCGAGCTCGCCGCGCCGCTCCCGGATCTCGTGTCGTCGCAGGAAAGCCCGCTCGCACCGCTCGGTTCGCATATCGCGATTGCCGACGATCTTGCGTTCGCGTTCTCGTACGCACATATCACTGAAGGATGGCGCCGCGCGGGCGCCCGCCTCTCCACGTTCTCGCCGCTCGCCGACGAAGCTCCGCACGCCGATGCCGATGCGGTCTATCTCCCCGGCGGTTATCCCGAACTGCATGCCGACAAGCTCGCAGCCGCTGCCGACTTTCGCGCCGGAATGGAAGCGGCGCGTGCGCGTGGTGCGACGATCTACGGTGAGTGCGGTGGATACATGGTGCTCGGCGAGTCGCTTGCGGATCGCGCTGCAGTCGAACACGCGATGCTCGGATTTCTTCCGCTGCAATTCTCGTTTGCGCGTCCGCGCCTGCATCTCGGTTATCGTGAGGTACGTACGCTCGTCGATTCGCCCCTGGCAAGCGCGGGAACGCGCTTTCGCGGACATGAGTTTCATTTCGCCGACGTCGTCGGCGAAACGGCGGCCGAGGCCCTCTTCGCAACGAACGCCGGCGCGGACGCGGCGACGAACGTTTCGAGGTCGATGGGAATGCATCGCGGGAGGGTTCAGGGCTCCTTCCTCCACATACTCGATCGGGATGCCACGTAACAAAGTTCGTCGGTCGGGGTAGAAGCATACCGTGGGGCATTACCTTCCGCTCATCGGAATCGCGCTGCTGTGGCTTTTCTTCGGGAAGAAAGGGAGCGCTCGCTCGTGCCGGAGCGGGCGCGGTGCTTGGCGCGCGCGCTCGGGCTCCTCGCCGATTGCGACCGAGGCGCGCTCTGAGCCGCGCTCTGCCGAGGATGACGACGAAATCACTGCCGCTCCGGCGGCCGCCCCCGCCTACCCCTCGAACGAGCCTCCGCCCGCACCGCGGGCTCGACGCAATGCTCGCGTCACCTTTGGCGGTGCAGCCGCTCCGCTTGCACCTCTCGCTCCGCTCGCCCCGCGCCGCGCATCGGTCGCACGCGAGGCGCTTCCTCCGCTCTCACCAATCGCCCGTAAAGGACAATCCACCTAATGCCGATCATGAGCGTTATCTCTACCCTCGACAACAACGGTCAAGAGGTGATGGGCCCCGAGGTCCTCATCTATCATTACCCCTCCTCAAGCATCGTGAGCGGTTCGCTGCTCACCGTCGAGAGCAATCACTTTTGCGTGTTGAAATCGCGCGGCGCAATTTTAAACGTCTACGAGACCGGGCAATATCCGATTACGACCGGGGATAAACCGCTCGTCGGTTCGTTCGTGCAAGGCTTCTTCGGCGGGCAGAGCCCGTGGCAGTACGAAGCGATCTACATCAACCGTGCGAAACTCGTCGTGCGTTCCTCGGGGATCGCGCTCTCGGCGGAGATGGCGGAGATGAGTTACGACGTCGATTATTACATTCACGTTCCCACCAAAGACGGGGCGTTGAAACTCGTCCAACACATGCCGTATCGCGGACACGCGCTGCTGACCGATCAGATCAACGATTATGCCGGCCCCGTGGTCGAACAGGCGATCAACCAGCTCATTCAGGTGACCCCGCTGGAAAAAGTCAACGAGAAAATTCACGATCTAACCGATCTGGTGCGCACGCACTTGAGCGAATTTCTCGACGGTTACGGCATCGCGCTCGATACCGTCAAGGTGCTCGTGCGCCCGAACGACGAACGGATGCGCGCGCTGATCTCGCTCAAGGCCTTCGGGCTCTCGGAGATGGAGGCGGTGCGGTATTACGCGGCGATCCTTATGGCCGAGCGCGGCGTTTCGAGCGCGCCGAATATGGCGATCGGACAGCCGTTCACCATCGGCGCGGCGCCGGTGCTGCCGCTCGGGAACGCCGACACCGGGACGGCTACCGGCAAATGAACCCGGCGATTCCGTCGGAGAACGTCGTGCGAGCGCTGCTCGATCCGTCGCAGCCCTCGCACGATCCGTCGGTCGCGCTCGCGCAGGTCGCTCTCAGCGGCTTCGGCTTCAATTTCTACGACGCGCGTAACCAAGCGCGGGCGAACGATCAGCTCGTCCGCGAGCGCGTCTCGAATCTACTCGCCGATGCCGCGGCCTGCGTTCGCAAGCTCGAAGCACGCTATCGCGAGCGTTTCATTCCCGCAGCGACGCGCGAGCAACCGTTTCCGCCCGCCGACGCGTTGCGGCGCGCGAAAGCGCTCTGCGATCTTACCGCGCGGCTCGATGCCGCGGGATCGTCTATCGTCACGCTCGAGGTGCCCGGTGCCGACCCCATCTGGTCGCGCCTCCGCGATGAATTGCCGACGCTCCACCGTCTGGTTGCGTTCGACGTGGGGCTCGCAACCGCGGCGACCGCACTCTACGAACGAGCGAGCACGTTAACCCCCGAGGCGGTCGAGAGCGATGGGGGCTTCGCGGAATTCGAGGCGGATTTTGAGGTTCTGCGGAAGGCGCTGGTCGAACGGCGCGCGCTCCTCTCCGGCTCGGGGCCGGCACTCCCGCAAAACTGAAACTCCGGCCCCGATTCCGGCGTAGTACGCAGCGAGGCGCTTGGGCGCGCTCGCGAAAGCAAGGAGTGAAGGCGTATGTGGTTGACCCGATTTGCGATATCCAGACCGATGGTCACCACTGCGATCTTCGTCGCGCTGGCAATCGCCGGTATCGTGGCCTTTCTGCAGATCGGGCGCAGCGCCAATCCCCCGGGAACCGATTACCCGCTGGTGATCGTCGCTGCCGGATATCCCGGCGCATCGCCGCAAACGATGGAAAAACTGGTCGTCAAACCGATCGAAGACCAGCTCGTCGGCACGCAAAATATGGATCAAGTGACGGCGACGACGCAAGAAGGCAGCGCCGTCGTTTTAGTGCGCTTCAAACTCGGCACCAATCTGGATATCGCGGCGATCGACGTTCAACGCCGCGTCGACACCGCGCGTATCTATATGCCTGCAGATATGGATCCCCCGTCGGTCGAACGGAACGGAGCCTCACAACCGCTGCTCGACCTCGCCTTGAGCTCTTCGACGCTTTCGCCGATGCAACTCGCCGATTTAACGACGAATCAGATCGAGCCGATGCTGCAAGAGATTCCCAACGTTCAAACCGTCGATGTGTACGGCTTGGCGACGCGGCAATTCAACGTGCGTCCAAACCCGGCTGCGCTCGACGGCCTCGGCGCGACACTCGGCGACGTTTTTAACGCTGTCGCCGGAAATAACGCGAATCTTCCCGGCGGTCTCTTGGAACAACCTACGCGCGAAGCGACCGTTTCGATCCGTTCGGGGATCGATAACGCCGGCGATATCGCCGGTATTCCGCTCGTCATTCCCGGCGCGAGCGGCAAGAATCTCCGCGTCGGCGATGTGGCGACCGTCGACGACGGACACATCGAAATGCGTACCATATCGCATTATAACGGCCAACCGCGACTCTACGTGAGTTTAGGGCGTGCGATCGGCGCCGACGAAATTACGACCACGCAGGTTGCGCGCGAGCACATCAAAGAGATTGAGAAGCAGTTTCCTCAGGTGACTTTCCACGAAATCGATGCGCCGGCCGATTTCACGCAGAAGTCGCTGATCGGCGTTTGGCAGTCGCTGTTCGAAGGCGTCGTGCTGACGGCGATCGTGATGATGCTCTTTCTCCACGCCTGGCGCAACGCAGCCGTCGTCATGATCTCGATCCCGACCTCCATTCTCTCGACCTTCGTGCTGATGAAGGCGTTCGGCTTCCACATCGATAGCATGTCGATGATGGGGTTGGCGCTGATCATCGGGATTCTCGTCGACGACTCCATCGTCGTCCTGGAAAATATTACCCGCCATCGGGAGATGGGCAAGGATTCGCATGCCGCCGCCGTCGACGGACGAACGGAGATCGGCGGAGCGGCAATTGCGATCACGATGGTCGACGTCGTCGTCTTCCTGCCGATTGCGTTTTTACCCGGCATCGTCGGCGCGTATCTCAAAGAATATGCGGCGGTCGTCGTGATCGCGACGCTTTTCTCGTTGCTGGTATCGTTCACCCTTACGCCGATGCTGGCGGCGTTCTGGAGCGTTAAGAAAATTGAAAAGGAGCCGCCGCGATGGCTGGCGGCGTTAGATACGCGTCGCGCGCATCTCTCGGTCTTTATTGCAGCCGTCGCGTTGTTCGCCTCCGGAGCGTTGTTTCACGCCACGATCCTTAACGTGTTCGGGGTCTTTGCCTTGGCGCTGTTGTTGCTCAACCTTTTCGTACACCGCTATGGGGCAGTGCTCGATCTCTACCGAACGAAGTTGCTCCCGGCCGCGTTGCGTCACGGCAGCTTCGTTGCATTCGTATGCGCGGTGCTGCTGGTGAATGCGCTCGCCTTGATCGGCAGCGGTAAAAATGCGATCGGAATAGATGGCGTCATCGTGCTCGGAACGCTGCTGACCTACGGCGTGGCAGCGGTTCTCCGCCGACGCCCTGCCCTACGCCCGTGGCTGCGAGGAATCGCTTCGCTCGGTACGCATCGCCCGACGGCTATGGCGACGCTGATTCTGCCGCCGGTGCTTGCGGTGGCGATGACGGCGCTCGGCGGGATCAACTTCGATTTCGTTCCCGCGGAGCAGACCGGGCACATCCGCATGACGCTGGCATATACCCCGGGAACACCGATCGGTGTGACGGCGAAGGGTGTCGATGCGATCGAGCGGGCGATCCTGAAACTTCCGGGCGTGAAATCAGTGAGTTCGACGGTGGGGAGAATGCCTTCGGGATGGGGGTCGCTCACCGGCGGCAATTACGCGCAACTCGATGCGAATATGCATGCCGCCGATCGTGGCGCCACCAATGCGACGATCGCAAAGATCCGTGCTTTCGCCGTGCTCGCCCCCGGCGGAGATTTCCAAGTCGCCGGGGATACGGGGGGCGGGAGCGGCCAGCCGATATTCTATGCGGTGCAGGGCCCCGACAACGAGATCGACGCCGCCGCTGAAAAGGTTGCGAACGTTTTGCGGCAGACGAAGGGTTCGGTCAACGTGCAGACCTCCGCCGAGGTCGCGGCACCCGAACTGCGCGTCGCGATCGAGCGTGGGAAGGCGATTTTGCTCGGCGTCTCGCCCGCCGCGGCCGCCGATGCGGCGCGCATCGCGATCGCCGGTGCGGTGGCGACGCGCGTGCGAACGCCCAACGGACTCATCGACGTGTACGTGCAGTTTCCAAAGGCCGACCGGAGTACGCTCGCGGAATTGCAGAACGTGAAGGTCCGCGCCTCCGATGGGACGCTGGTTCCGCTCGGTGACGTGGCGCGCTTCCGTTGGGAGAAAGCGCCGACGAAGATCGAACGCTACGACCGGCAACGCGTCGTCAACGTTTTGGGTGACGTGTTACCCGGTTATGCGCTCGGTGCCGTCGTCGCGCCGCTGGAAAAGAAATTGCGCGAGCCCGGCTTCTTGCCGGCCGGCGTCCACCTCAAAGCACAGGGGGACACGCAGTTCCTCTCCGAAACGCTGGTCAACATGGGAATCGCCTTGTTGACCTCGTTCGGACTCGTCTATCTTCTGATGGTGATTCTTTACGGCAACCTGCTCGAACCGCTCATCGTGATGTTCTCGGTCCCGGTCGCAATCGTCGGCGCGCTGATGTTGCTGGCATTCATGGGGCATCTTCCCGGCGAGCTCGGGCAATCGCTGAATATTATTTCGATGCTCGGAATCGTGATGCTCTTCGGGTTGGTCGCGAAGAACGGCATCCTGTTGGTCGACTACTCGAATACGCTCTGCAAACGCGGTATGCGCGTACGCGAGGCGGTGCTCGAAGCCGCCGCAACGCGCTTCCGTCCGATTCTTATGACGACCGCGGCGATGATCTTCGGAATGTTGCCGCTCGCACTCGGGTTCGCCGAGGGGGCAGAGTGGCGCCAAGCGATGGGCACCGTCATAATCGGCGGGTTGCTCTCGTCGCTCGTGCTTACGCTCTTCCTCGTTCCGATGATCTACAACACCTGGATGGGCGCGCTCGAGCGACGGGCGGATCGGCGTGCGGTGCGGGCCGAACTCTCTCCGGTGGGTGCGACGCATTAACGGCCGATCGGCTTTAGTGACTGGGGCGGCCTCCGGGCTCGCTGCCGGAATTGCCGCCGGCCTCGCGCGCGATGGATTCGGTCGCGTTGCGATTACCTGGCGCGAGAGTTCGCCGGCGGATACGCTGGCACGCATTCGCGCCGTCGGCGCGACGGCAAGCGCGACGCAGATCGATTTCCTCGCCGATCCGGGCGAGATCGAGCGTGCGCTCGATGATTGCGTGCGCGCTCACGGCCCCTTCGACACGCTCGTCCACGCGGTCGGACCGATGGAAATCGCAACGTTGGAGCGAGCGGACGACGATGCGTTTCGCGCGATGTTCGACGGCAACGTGCGCAGCATGTGGCTTGCGGCGAGGGCCGTCCTTCCTGCCATGCGCGAAGCGCGCTTCGGCAGGATCGTCGCCTTCGGCATGAACGGCTCCTCGCAGGCAGCCCCGGCGCCGGGGCTCGGCCTTCATGCGGCTGCGAAGAGCGCGCTCGTCTCGCTGCTTCGTACGCTCGCCGCTGAAGTTGCGGGGAGCGGCATCACCGTCAACATCATCGAGCCGGGCGATATTCGCGAGAAGAGCCTCGAACGGGCGGAAGCACGCAAGCGACCGGCAGCTAATCCCGTCGGCCGCGCGGGCTCCTACGAAGATCTCCTCGATGCGGTGCGTTTCTTCGTTGCGCGCGAGCGCGATTTTATCACCGGCGCCGTTCTCCCGGTGACCGGGGGGCTCCAGGGCCCGCACGAGCGAAATATGCTGCGATGACTTTTACGCAGCGTATCGACGACGCCCACCGTGCCTTTGCTTTGCCGGGGGCGCGCGATCGATACGGTCCCGATAAAACGGTCGAAGTCGAGGAGATACTGCTCACGCTCGAGCCGCGCCTGGCCGAAGCGGTACTCGACGGCGTCTGCACCACGCGTATGCGCGCGCTCGACGAACCCGTCGAGCGGCTGGCGTTCGATGCCGTCGATCTTGCGGTCAGCTCGGTTACCAAAGACGGACAACCGCAGGAGTATCGCGCGCGCGACGGGAGATTGGAGATCGCGTTCGATCCCATACTCGCTGCCGGCGAACGCTGCGAGGTCAGCGTCGTCTATCGCGCGACCCGTCCGCGTGCCGGACTTTTTTTTATTGCCCCGAGTGCGGCGTACCCCCACAAAGTCGCGCATTGTTGGACGCAGAGCCAAGACGAAAACGCGCGGTACTGGTTCCCCTGCCTCGATTACCCGCACTCCAAACAACCAACCGAGACGACGATCGTCGTGGACGAGGGGCTCTTCGCGCTTGCGAACGGCGATCTCGTCGAACGGCGCGACGACGGCGGAAAGACGCTCTTTCGCTATCGTCAAGAGATAAAACATAGCACCTACCTCATGACGATGGTCGCAGGACCGTTCGAGGAAATCGATCTTGGCACCGCCGGAGCGGCGAAGGTTCCGGTGCTGCTCTACGCATTGCCGGGGCGCGCCGACGATGCGCGCCGCGCATTTGGGAAAACACCTGCGATGATCGACCTCTTCGAAGAGCGGATCGGTACGCCGTACCCGTTTGCGCGATACTCACAGATCGCCGTCAGCGATTTCATTTTCGGCGGCATGGAAAATACGTCGGCGACGACGCAGACCGATCGCGTGCTTCACGACGAACGTGCCGCGCTCGATTACTCGGCCGATTTTCTTGCGGCACACGAACTCGCGCATCAATGGTTCGGCGACCTGCTCACCTGCCGGGATTGGGCGCATGCCTGGTTAAACGAAGGCTTTGCCACCTATTTCGAAGGCGTGTGGTTCGAGCGCGATCTCGGATACGACGAATATCTCTACCATCATCTCGGTTGTCTGATGAGATATCTCGACGAGGATGCGACGCGTTATCGCCGACCGATCGTCTGCAATCGCTTTCGCGATCCGATCGAGTTGTTCGACCGGCACCTCTACGAAAAAGGCGCGGCGGTGTTGCACATTTTGCATCGCGATCTCGGAGAGGCGCGGTTCTGGCGCTCGATCCGCCATTACGTCGCGCAGAACGCGCAGCGCAACGTCGAGACGATCGATCTCGTGCGCGCGATTGAAGAGAGCACCGGGCGCAATATGCGCGGTTTCTTCGACCGATGGGTGATGAAGGCCGGGCATCCCGAGATCAAGATCTCCGCGAGCTGGGATGCCAAACGCTCGGCGTTAACGATATCGGTGGACCAAGAGCAACCCATCGATGACGAGCGGCCGCCGTTCCCATTCGATCTTCCGGTCGGTCTCTGCGAGACGCGCCCCGCTCGACTTCTTCGCGACGCGGGCAGCGACGCGATCGCCGGCGAGCGGCGTTTGATGCTGAAAGTGGAGCGGCAGAACGAACGTTTCGTTATTCCGTGCGCACGCGAGCCGCAGTTGATCCGTATCGACCCCGGCGCAGGAATTCTCGGGAAAGTTCGCTTCGCACTCGGCGCGAGCGCGGCGGCGAACGTTCTCGCCGCCGATCCCGACCCGATCGCGCGCATCCGCGCAGCCGACGAACTCGTTCGCGATGAAGGAAGTTCCGCGCGAGCCGCTCTCGCCGACGCATTTCGTAGCGAGCCGTTCTGGGGAGTGCTCGCGGAAACGGCGCGAATGCTCGGCGCGACTCGGGCTCCCTGGGCACGCGATCTGCTTCTCAAAGCGCTCGAGCATGCACACCCCAAAGTGCGCCGCGCCGTCGCCGAGGCGTTGGGAAACTGGCGCGAATCGACGGTCGCCGATGCGCTCATCGTGCGCGCGCGTGACGATGCATCGTATCTCGTCTGTGCGGCGGCGGCGCACGCGCTTGGGAAGACGCGCGATCCTCGCGCGCTCGACCTCCTCGGTGCGCTCTCCAAGCAGCAGAGTTGGAACGGCACGACCGAAGCCGGCGCGGTTCGCGGCTTAGCCGAACTCGCCGACGAGCGAGCCTTCCCCGCGATTCTCTCCGCATCGGAGCTCGGCCGCGATGAGGGGCTGCGACGGGCCGCCGTTGCCGCACTCGGACGCTTCGGCGAACTCGTCGAAGCGAAGCGCGGCGCGGCGATCGATGCGACGATCGGATTGCTCGACGATCCGGCGTTCTTGGTACAGCTCGCCGCGATCTCCGCACTCGAAGGATTGGGTGACGCGCGTGCCCTCGGTGCGCTCGATCGATTGGCGCGAAGCGCGCACGACGGACGCGCGCGCCGCGATGCCGCCGAGGCGGCGATGACGATCCGAGAAGGGTTACGCGTTCCCGCTCAAGTGGTGCATTTACGCGAAGATATCGACCGGTTGCGTGAAGAGCAGAAGAAGATCGCCGAGCGAATCGCGGCTCTCGAGACTCCGTAAGCGCATAGCGATCGTTGCGACGCTGCTCTTTGCGGCGTACGCTTTGGTCGTTATCGTCCTTGCGGCGCATCGAAAGCCCGAAACACCTCTCTCGGCCGCACGCACGTATGCGCGAGCGACGCCGATACCGGTGCGTCCGCCGGAACGCTACGTGCGGTGGAGTCGAGCGGCGCGTGCGGCGATCGCGCGCAAGATCGCGCGACTCTTTGCGCCGTCGCTCGATGGCGCCCACCGTTACAGCCTGCTCGTTATCGACGAGCGCGGGCACACGCTCTTTAGCGATCGCGCCGAGAGCACGGCGGCCCCTGCCTCGGCGCAGAAAATCATCGTCGCCGAGACGGCGTTGCGCGTGCTGGGCCCCAACTTTCGCTTCCCGACCTTACTGGTCGCGCGCGCCCCGTATCGCAGCACCGCGCATATCGGAACGCTTTGGGCGGTCGGCTCGGGCGATCCGAGTCTCCTTGCAAGCGATCTGCGCGACGCGGCCCGGGCACTGCACGCCGCCGGCGTAACCAGCGTCGCACGCATTGCCGTCGATCCCAGCGCGAGTCTCGGCGCGGAGATCAATCCGCATTGGAACCCCGAGGACGACGGAGCGCCCTATCAAGCACCGACCTCCGCGCTCTCCGTCGACGGGAACCTCGACGGCTCGGTTCCGGTAATCGATCCCAATCGCCGTGCAGCCGCGATTTTGCGCAAAGCGCTCGTGCAGGTCGGGATCTCCGTTGGAGCGCAGACAATCCTTCGCCCTGCACCGTTAACCGCTGCGATTTGGTGGAACCATCGCTCCGCTCCGCTGCGCGATCTCGAACGGCACATGTTGGTGCAGTCCGACAATCATTATGCCGAACAACTGCTGCGAGCGGTGGCGCTCCGTCGTTACGGTCGCGCGAGCGTCGTCGACGGCGTCCGTGCCGAACGCGCGATGCTGCGACGCATGCACGTACCGACACCGGGAATAAAACTGCTCGACGGCTCGGGGCTCAGCCACGGAAATCGCGTCGCTGCCCTCACGCTCGCGACGTTGCTGCTGCGAACGCGCGGTACGGGCACTTACGATCTGGACCCCTTACTGGCGCGCGCCGACCTAGACGGAACCTTGCAGGGGATCGATTTCGGGCCCGCCGACGGCCGCGTGCGTGCGAAAACCGGACATCTCGACGACGCATCGTCGCTCGAAGGATACGTGCGGACGCGTCGACATGGAGAGGTCATTTTTGCATTCTTGGTTAACGGCTCGCCGGGTGATCCCGATAGATCGATGCGCCGTAGCGTTGAAGCCCTCTCGTTGATGTGAGCCGAAAACCGTGATCGACGAACCGATTTCAGCGCAGAGCGCACAACGCATACTCGATCGCGCGCTGCGAGATGGAGGCCTTTTCGCCGATATCTTTTGCGAGCGCCGATCGAGCGTTCGGATGAGCCTTCAAGAAGGTGCGATTCACGAAGCCGCGCTCTCGCAGAATCTCGGAGCCGGCGTCCGCGTCGTCGTCGGTGAATCGGCCGGTTACGCCTACACCGAGGAGATCTCCGAAGAGCGTTTGCTGGAGGCCGCGGCGAGAGCGGCGGCGATAGCACGCTTGACCGCCGAGGCCTCCTCCCGCTCCGCGCGTCTGGAACCGATCGAGCGATCGAACGATCGACTCTACGACCGGAACCGGACCGAGAACGCCGCTCCGCGTCTGTTGGCGGCCCTCTTAGAACGCACAGAGAGCGCGGCCCGCAGTAGCGATGCGAAGATCGTCGGCGTCAACGCGCATATCGTCGATGAACTGCAAGAGCTCTGGATCGCGCGCAGCGATGGCTCCTTCCGCTTCGACCGTCGGCCGATGGTAACGCTGGGCGTTCAATGCATCGCTCGCAGCGGCAAAGAGCGTGGAACCGGTTACTGTGCCGACGGCGGCCGCACTTCCGTAGCCTTCTTCGAGTCGATGACTCCCGAGCAGATCGCCGGTGAATCGGCGCGGATAGCGTTGGTGAACCTCGATGCGCGCCCCGCGCCGGCCGGTGAGTTCGAGACGTTACTCGGCGCCGGCGGTGGTGGGGTGTTGCTGCACGAGGCCGTCGGGCACGGTCTGGAGGGTGATTTCAATCGCCGCGGCGTCTCGCTGTATAGCGGTAGGATCGGCGAGCGCGTCGCGAGCGAGCTCGTCACGATTTACGACGACGGCGATATTCCCGAAGAACGCGGGAGTACGTCGTTCGACGACGAGGGGACGCCGTGCGGACACACCGTTTTGGTCGAACGCGGAATCTTGCGCGGCTACCTGCACGACGAACTAAACGCGCGCTTGATGGGGATGCAATCGACGGGTAACGGCAGGCGACAATCGTTTCGGCATCTTCCGCAACCGCGGATGTGCAACACCTATATGCCTCCCGGCGAGGCGCAACTCGAAGAGATGATCGCCTCGATCGATAACGGAATCTACGCGAAGTCGTTTGCCGGCGGCCAGGTCGATATTGGAAAGGGCGATTTTGTCTTTATGATCGCCGAAGGCTACCGCATCGAACGCGGCCGTCTCGGTGCGGCGGTAAAGAATGCAACGATTGTCGGAAATGGCCCCGATGCGATGACCAAAGTTACCGCCGTGGGAAACGATGCGCGCTTCGCCCGTCGGCATTACACCTGCGGTAAGGGCGGGCAGAGCGTGCCGGTCGGCGTCGGCATGCCGACGCTGAAGATTGCGGCGATGAGCCTCGGAGGGACCGAAGGTGCGTGAAGAAGAGGCGCGCGAGCGCGCGCAGCGCGCGGTCGAGATTGCGATGGCGCTCGGAGCGAGCGATGCCGAGGCGCGCATCGTACTCGCTCGCCGATTCAGCGCCGCGGCGCGCGGAGAACGAGTGACGAAACTCGACCTCTCCGAAGGACGCAGCCTCTCCATGCGACTCTTTCTCGATGGGCGCAAAGCGATGCTCGTCGGAACGCATTGGAACGATGATGAGATTCGCTCCGGGGTCGCGACGGTGTTGGAGCAAGCGCGTTATGCCGCCGTCGATGCGTTTGCAGGGCTTCCCGAAGCGCGCGCCCTTCCCGGTGTCGATCTCGATCTCTACGACCGCGCGATCGAGGCACGCCGCGACGAAGAACGCCTCGACGACGTTCGAGAGGTCGAACGTTCGATACGCGAGGCCGACCCGCGCGTCGACAATAGTAACGGTTCGCAATATAGCGACGCATGCGTAACGATGGCGCTCGCGAACTCTCGCGGCGTTCTCGGGAGTTATCGCGGAACGCAGATCGGCATCTCGGCTTCGCCGGTGGCAAGTGAAGGCGCGTTCAAACGGACCGCACATTACGGGAGTGCGGCGCGCTTTCTCGCAAAGATGGATGCGCCTGCAGAGATCGCTCGCGAAGCGGTGCGGCGAACGATCGCCTTCTACGGAGCGCGTAAGCCGAAGACCCAGAGCACGTCGATCCTTTTCGATCGCGAGGTCGCCGCGGCGGTGCTCGACGATATTTTTTCCGCGTGCAGTGCGGCAAATGTCGCAGTCGGCAATTCGTGGCTCGCAGGCCGGACCGGCGAGCGGATCGGCAGCGACCTCGTCGATATTTTTGACGATGGGACGATTCCAAGGGCGTTGGGTTCCTCGCCGTTCGACGCCGAAGGTACGCCGTCGCAGCGCACGCCGGTCTTCGAGCGTGGTATCCTCCGCTCGTTTCTCTTCGACACCTACTACGCGCGACGGTTAGGAGCGCAGAGTACCGGCAACGCCGTCGCTGGAGGAATCGGGCCGAATACCTTTTTTCTCGCACCGGGGAAGGCGAGCCTCGATGAACTCATCGCATCGACGAAGCAGGGCATCCTCGTCTTAGAAACGATCGGCTTTGCGACCGAACATGCCTCGGGGCTCTATAGTCGGGGCGCACGCGGAATCGCGATACGCAATGGTGAACTAGCCGAACCATTAGAAGAATTCACGATAGCAGCCCCGTTCCCCGAGATGCTGGCAGGCATAGAGGCCGTCGCAAACGATCTCAAATTCGACGGCTCGATCACCTCCCCGAGTTTCCGGGTGGCCGAGATGCAAGTAAGCGGATCGTCATCCGCATCTTAGGAGGATCGTAGTCGTGGCGCAAGTTGCAATAAGTTTCACTCTCATCATGCGCGTCGAGATGCCGAACGAGACCGGCGCCTTCGGCGTTCTCGCCACGGCAATCGGCGACGCCGGCGGCGTTATCGCAGCGGTCGATATGCGCTCGGTCAACCGGTCGCGCGTCATCCGCGACGTGACGGTAAACGTCAGCTCCGAGCAGATCGGCAACGACGTTCGGCGATGCGTCGAAGCGATCGAAGATGCTCGCATCATCAGCATCTCCGATTCCACCTTTCTGGCCCACATCGGCGGCAAAATTCGCGTCGAGCCGAAGATTCCGGTAAAAACGCGTCAAGATCTTTCGACGGTCTATACGCCGGGCGTAGCGCGCGTCTCTATGGCGATCGCCGCCGACCCGAGCAAGGCGTTTGCGCTGACGATTAAGCGCAACTCCGTCGCAGTGGTCTCCGACGGCACGGCGGTGCTCGGGCTTGGGGATATCGGGCCGCTGGGGGCGCTGCCGGTGATGGAGGGCAAAGCGATGCTCTTCAAGCAATTTGCCGATATCGACGCTTTCCCTATCTGCCTCGATACGAAAGACGTCGACGAAATCGTCGAGACGGTCGTGCGTATCGCTCCGGTCTTCGGCGGTATCAATCTCGAAGATATCTCTGCGCCGCGTTGCTTTGAAGTAGAGCAAAAGCTCATCGAACGGCTCGATATTCCGGTGATGCACGACGATCAGCACGGTACGGCGGTCGTCATCCTCGCCGCACTGATGAACGCCGCAAAAGTCGTCGGTAAGGATTTCTCGAGCTTACAAGTCGTCGTATCGGGCAGCGGTGCCGCCGGTACCGCAACGATTAAAATGCTTCTCGGCGCCGGAGTCCGCGACGTCATCCCCGTCGATCGCGTCGGCGCGCTCAACCGCAGCGATCGCTACGACAATCCCCATTGGCGTTGGCTCGCCGAAAACACCAACCGCGAAAATCGCCGCGGTACGCTCTCCGAGGTCTTAAAGGGTGCCGACGTCTTTATCGGCGTCTCGGCTCCGGGGGTACTGCAGCCCGAGGATATCGCGACGATGGGACGCGACCCGATTGTCTTTGCAATGGCGAACCCGACCCCGGAGATCATGCCCGATGCCGCCGCCCCGGTCGCCACCGTAATCGCCACCGGACGCTCCGATTTTCCCAATCAGGTCAATAATCTGTTGGCCTTCCCGGGCATCTTTCGCGGGGCGCTCGACGTTCGCGCGAGTCGCATCACCGAGTCGATGAAACTCGCGGCGGCACGGGCGATCGCCGAGATGGTCAGCGACGAGGAGCGGAACGCCGAGTACGTGATCCCCAGCGTCTTCGACCAGCGCGTTGTCGGGGCGGTCGCGAAGGCGGTCGGCGAGGCCGCTATCGAGGAAGGCGTCGCACGGCGTGCTCTCGTAATGAACGACGAAGAGAGCGCTCAGACGCTGGTCTAATCGCTCGTAACCGTTTCCCGAACTTGAAGTCGGAGGAACCATGCCGCAGGGACGCATTCTCGTCATTGAAGATGATGACGATGTCGCAGCTCTCGAACGAAGCGTTCTCGAACGCGCCGGATACGAGGTCCGCGTAACCGGGTCGGGTGTTGAAGGGCTCGAGATCGCAGCCGATCAGCGCCCCGATGTGGTCGTGCTCGACGTCGGTCTCCCCGATATCTCCGGGCTCGATGTCTGCACCTCCCTCTGCAATACCCAGAACTGCTATATCCTGATGGTGAGCGGGCATACGCGGGAACAGGATATTCTTTTGGGGCTCGGGCTTGGCGCCGACGATTACATCACCAAACCGTTCTCGGGTAACGAACTCGTCGCTCGGGTCGCTTCATTTTTACGCCGCCGCGACCGCTCGGTGGCGATGCGCGAACTCGATTCGCAATTACGCGTCGGCGACGCGGTTCTCGACCGCGACCAGCACGCACTGGTGCACGGGAACACGACGGCAACGCTGACCGCTCTGGAGTTTCGGCTGCTCTGGTTCTTGGCTGAAGCCGAGGGGCGGCTCCTCACGCGGGCGCAGATTCTCCAGCATGTCTGGAACGATACCTCCGGCGTCCCGACGCGCGTCGTGGACGTTCATATCGCCGCTCTCCGGAAGAAAATCGGCGAGATCTCCGCGCCGCTGGAGATCGCCAGCGTCCGGGGGATCGGCTACCGTCTCGATAAGCCGTAGGGCGGGGTCCGCGTCGACGATGCGTCGATAACCGGAAAAAGGGAGGGCATCGGCGCCCTTCATCCGTAGCCTACGGGGGTGCAACTCCGTTCTCTCATCGCGGCGGCATTGGCCGCCGTTTTGCTGGGCGCCGCGCCCGCTACCACGCGCCTCTACAGTGCCCCGGCCGGGAACCGTCCGGCGGGTATCCCGCATCCCGACCTGCCCTTCGATGCTATTTTGCCGAGCGGACGAATCGTCGCTCCGGTCGGAAAGAGCGTCGCAATCGGCGCGAACGTCACCGCGCTCGCGTTGATCCCCGGAGGGCGTTTCGCCGTCGTCGGTGGGCGCGCCGCGAGCGGTGGAACGCTCTTGCGGACGATCGACACGAAGACGATGCAGATCGTCGCTCGGGTCACGAATGCGAGCACCCGAAGCGAGGTTATCGGCGGCCTAATCGCGCTCCCCGACCCGGCGATGCCCGGGCGCACGCTGCTGGCCGCCTCGGAGGCCCGCGCCGGGAAGATCGCTCTCTTTGCCGTCGGCGAGGCCGGCGAGCTCACGCGCCTCCACCCCGGCATCTCGCTTCCCGGAAACGATCCCGAACCGATGCGGCTCGCGCTTGCCGAGTCGGGACACCTACTCCTGATCGCCGACGATCGGAACGGAAGACTCGATACGGTCGATCTTGCGACGCGCCGTCCCATCGCATCGATGAGCGTTGGAGCGCTGCCCACCGGCGTCGCCGCATTCGGTCCTCGCCTTTTTGCTGCCGGCGCTTCGGCGGCCGCGCCGACGCTTGCGGTGCGTTCGTTGGACTCCTCGACGGTCGGCTCGGAGAATATTCCGCTCGATGCGCCGCTGGACGGTGCGACGACGATCGGCGGCGTCGATCCCGAGTCGGTTGCTATCGAGCCCGGCGGGCGTTTTGCCTATATCACGCTCGCGGGTGTCGACCGCGTTGTCGCCGTCTCCCTCGATGCATCGCCGCGCGTCGTCGACGGTATCGATCTCCGTCTTTTCGCGAATGCTCCGTACGGCACGATGCCGACCGCGATGGTCCCATCGATGACCGGGCGCGAACTCTTCGTCGCTCTCTCGGGGCTCAACGCCGTTGCCGTACTCGATGCGAGCACGCCCGGGGTGCTGCATCGTCTCGGACTCATCCCGACCGGGGCGCGCCCGGTTGCGCTCTCGCTCGCTCCGAACGATAAGGTGCTCTTTGTTGCCAACGCTGAAGGCAACGGCGTGAGCGCGACGCTGGAACGAATCGAATTGACGAAGATTCCGTTGGAGCGGACGACGCTTTCCGCACTGCGTTACTCCCGGGTATCGTATCTCGTGCGTGGGAACGCGCTGGTGCCGCCGCTGCGTTCGGGTCGGAAGAGCGACGCGATCGAACATGTCGTCGATATATCGCTCGGCCCCACGTATTTCAATTCGACACCGAATTTGCGCGAGCTCGCAAACGAATACGCGGTCGTCGGCGAGTACTATGCCGATGCTCCCAACAGCGAACTCGGGTCGCAACTCGCCTATTCGGGAACGATCACGCCGCTCGCATGGCTGCTCGATATGTTTCGGGGCCATCCCGCGGTCGATGCAATGCCGCCCGATATCTATCCGCGCAGCGGCTACATCGTCAATACGTTAGCGCGTGCCGGCATGAGTTATCGCGTCTACGGTGCGATGGTGCCGCAGGGACCGTCGGCGATTGGGATTCCGCTCTTGCAGGTGCTCCACGGAGCGGTCGGCTACGCGCCGAAGCCCGGGGTGCGGTCGAGCGATCGCGCCCTGGCTGCGGCGTTCGTCGCTCAGTACGGGCGCGAGGCGGCGCGCGGAGATGTTCCCAGCTATGAAGCGATCCAGCTCTCTTCAACGAATCCGGTCGTTCAGGATCGCGCGCTCGGAGAGATCGTCGATGCAATCGCACGAAGCAATGCCTGGAGCTCGACGGCGATCTTCATTGCGCCCCGTCAGGCGATCGGCGCAACCGTTACCGACCCGAAGCATAGTTTCGCCGTCATCGTCTCGCCGTATGCAAAGCGCGGCTTCCTCGGACACGCGCATGCCAATACGGCGAGCGTCCTCAAAACCGAAGAAGAGATTCTCGGGCTCCCCGCCACCTCGTTAGGCGACCTCTTGGCCTCGGACCTCGCGAACTATTTTACGCCGACTCCGGACCTATCGGTTCCGGCGATCGGCACGAACGAAAGGATGCAACGATGAGCGGGAACGTTCAACCAAGCTACGGACCTCGCTTGATCGGCTCTCCGACGGGAATGTTACGCCGCGCCGCATTAGTGCGCCCGAGTGCGGCGATAGAACGCGCGGTTCCATTGCCGTCGGAACCGTCGGCGATTTACGCGCGGGCGCTCGAACAGCACGATAATCTGCGCAAGTTGCTGCTCTCGTTCGGCGTCGAAATCATCGAAATCGCCGGCTCGGCACTCGATCCGCTGGAGAGCGCGGTGGCACAGAGTGCCCTTTGCCTCGAGGACGGGGTCGCGATCATGCGTCCGAGCGTTATGGAACGGCGCGCGGCCGTCGACCGTACTCGGGCGGCATTCGCGCGTGCCGAGATTCCTATCGCCGGGCATATCGCCGCGCCGGCGTTCTTTAGCGGCGACGATGTGCTGTTGCTCGGCGCTCGGGCGTTTGTCGGCGTCGGAGCGCTCAGTAACGAGCTGGGAAGACGCGGTATGACCTCGTTGCTCACGGCGCATGGCTACTATTGCACGCAGGTCGAGATTGCCCCGAAAAGCTATTCGCTGCGATCCGTCGTCGCGCCGATCGCGCCCGACACCGTGGCGTTCGTCGACGATGCCGTCGACGCAGCGGCGTTCGCCGACCTTCACCGTATCGTTTTGCCGCGCGGTGAAGAACGCGCCGCCGGACTCATGCTGCTCAACGAACGCCACGCACTCGTCGATTTACGCTACCGCGAATCGCTACGGATTCTCAGTCGTGCCGGGGTGAGCATCGAGGCCTTCGATTGTTACGAGTTCACGAAGGTCGGCGTGACGCCCGCATCGTTGGTCTTGGCGGTAGCACGATCGTGAGCGAGGGCATGCGGGTAGCGATCCTCTCCGATATCCACGGAAACCTCGTCGCGCTCGATGCCTGTCTTGCCGATCTCGCGTCGCAAGGGGGCGCCGATGCGATCGTCGCTGCCGGCGATCTCTGTGCCGATGGCCCGCGGCCGCGGAAAGTGTTGCAGCGCCTCTCCGAGATCGGCGCGCAATGCGTGCGCGGCAACACGGACCGCTACCTCGCGATGCCCGGCGAGGAGCGTTTTGAGGGCGAGGAAGCGCGCCTGGCGTGGACTCGCCAAGAACTCGGAGAGAAGTGGCTCTCATGGTTGCGCGACCTTCCTTTTGCGCTGCGCATCGGCGAATCGCCTGACGAGTTGCTCGTCGTTCACGCCAACCCGGCAAACGATGACGAACACCTCTGGCCCGATGCCGACGATGCAACGTTGGAACGTATGCTCGGCGCGGAGGCCTCCTCGGCGATCGCTTTCGGTCATTTGCACCTACCATACGTGCGTCTGTGGCGCGGAAAATTGCTGGTGAACGTGGCCTCGGCCGGCTTGCCGAAGGACGGGGATCCGCGCGCATGTTACGCGATCCTCACGTTGCGCTCGGGAGGGTGGCAGGTAAAACACCGCCGCGTGGAATTCGACGTCAAGCGCGTGGCCACGCAACTCGCGGAGTGCGGTATTCCCGGGAGCATGCGTCTGATTGCGACCCTACGCCGACATCGCTACAAACGGCTGACGAGCATGATCCCATGAGCGAACCGGCGTTACGCATCGATGGTCTGGTCAAACGCTACGGCGACTTTGTTGCCGTCGACGGCATCTCCATGGAAGTGCCGCAAGGGGCTTTTTTTGGTTTTCTCGGCCCGAACGGGGCCGGCAAAACGACGACGATCGGAGCATGCGTCGGGCTCGTGCGTCCGACTGCGGGAAGCATCCGGGTCTTCGGCTACGACACCGAGCGACAGTGGCGCGAATCTCGCCGACTGATCGGCCTCTGCCCGCAGGAGATCAACCTCGATCGCTATCTTTCGATTCGCGATATCCTCATCTATCAAGCGGGGTACTTCGGGCTTCGCGGCGCAAAGGTGCGCGCGCGCGCCGACGATCTCCTCGAACGCTTCTCGCTCTCGGATAAAGCGAATGGCGAATACACGAAACTCTCCGGCGGCATGAAACGGCGCCTCATGATCGCGAGATCGCTGATCCACGAACCGAAACTGCTCGTACTCGACGAGCCGACGGCGGGTGTCGATGTCGAGTTGCGCCTCGAACTCTGGGATCTGCTCCGGAGGCTGAATGCCGAAGGCACGACCATCGTCCTGACCACGCATTATTTAGAAGAGGCGGAGGCGCTCTGTAAACGGATCGCCATCGTTCGCGCCGGAAAGATCGTCACCGAACAAGACACGAGCGATCTCGTCCGCGATCGCGATCTGCAAGACGTATTCTTGGAGTTGACGCGATGAGCCCAGTAAACGTGGTGAATTGGGTCGGGCTGTTAACGGTCGCGAAGCGTGAAATCGTGCGCTCGCTGAAAGTCATCAATCAGGTGGTCTGGCCGCCGGTGATTACCACGATCCTCTACGTTTTCGTCTTCGGCTTGGCTATCGGCAGCCGCATTCAAAACGTCGGTGGGGTCAGCTACGCGCAGTTTCTCATTCCGGGGCTCATTATGTTGCAGACGATCTCGACGGCGTACGACGAGTGCGCGAGTTCGTTCTTCCAGGGCCGATTCATGAACTCGATCCAAGAGTTGCTGGTCGCGCCGCTTGCCGCCGGAGAGATTCTTGTAGGCTTCCTCATGGGGAGCCTCGCGCGAGCATTCTTAATTGCGCTGCTCATCGGTGGGCTCGGGGTGCTGCTGGTTCACGCCGTGCCGCAGAATTGGTGGCTTGCCGTTCTTTGCATCGTCATCGTAACGACGCTCTTTTCGTCGTTAGGATTGATCTTCGGATTGATGGCCGAGCGCTTCGATCATATCGCCGCGTTCGTCACCTTCGTCATCACGCCGCTGACGTTCGTCGGTGGCGTCTTTACCTCGGCGACGATGTTGCCGGAAAACCTTCGCTCGATAGAACTTTTCAATCCGATTTTCTATATCATCGACGCGTTCCGGTACAGCTACACCGGTAACGGTTATCTGCCGCTCGGCTATTCGTTAGGTGCGATATTTGCCCTAGCCGTGGTCGCCGTGGCAATCGCCCTGCGTATGATCGCGGTCGGCTATAAACTGCGCGCGTAGCCTCGATTAGGGGCCCGGTTGTTCGCCGGCGTCCTCGCCGCCGCGCGCCGCGCCGGCAAGGATACGCTGCACGAAATAGGCGAGCAGCGCGATCGCCCAGAGCCATCGCACATGGAGCAGTCCGGGAGCGATCGCTATTGCAACGGCGATGAGCGCGAACGAAAGCATGAAGATTTCGGAGCGTAGCCCTTCGCCGACGTCGGCTTTTGGTGCGCGAGGGTCGGCAGCGATCGGTACGAGCCGCGGGAGGAGTGCGGGGACCGCACGGGCATAGCGTTCGTAGTCTGCGCCGAAGCGCTCGTGGAGAATCCCACCTTCGTAATTTGCGAGTGCCGCAACAAAGAGCACCGAGGCAACGGCGAGGATTGGAATGCCGAGCGGCGGCATAAAAAGCGCGATCCACGGCATAATGAGGATATTGCCGAAATAAAGTGGATTGCGCAGATAGCGAAAGGGTCCGGCGATAATAAGCCGCGCCGAGGATGCATCGTGCGCCCAAACGATCGCCGCGCGGAGATAGGCGGCTCCCCAACTACGCATGGCAAAAGCGGCGATCGGGAAGAGCGCGCCGATTGCAAATATCCAGCGGAAGCGCACGATAGAACCTTCGGCGAGTTGCCACGCAGCGGGTTCCGTCGATTGATGGAATGCTATCGAGATTCCGTAGGCGAGGTAAAAACTGAGAAAAGTAATCAACAGTATCGTGAGGCCGCGTAGGCGATACCAGAGGGGAGAGGGTTTCACGTTCGAGCGTCCTCGTTGGAGAAGAAGGGGTTTTCGCTGCGTTCCCAACCGATGCGTGTCGGCGGGCCATGTCCGGGGAGGACCGCCGTCGCCTCGGGCAGCGTAAAGAGTTCGCGACGAATGTTTGTGAGGAGATCCGCGTACCCGAAGCGATCGCCGAAGCATCCACCGACGCTTCCGGCAAAGAGCGTGTCGCCGGTGAAGAGCAGATCGCCGATGCGAAAACACGAGGAACCATCGGTGTGCCCCGGCGTCGGGATGATCTCGATGACGTTGCGGCTGCCGAACGGAAGCCGGTCGCCTTTGCGAATCGGCATCGCTTTGCCGGCGAGCGCCCCGATCGCGGGAGCATCGACGGCGTGCATCACGATACGCGCCTTGGGATAGGCGGCGGCTACCGCTCCGGCAGCATCGCAATGATCGTCGTGCTTGTGCGTAATCAATAGGTAGGCGTATTCGAGCGAGCGATCTTGCAATCGCGCGAGCAGCGCCTGTGGATCTCCAGCCGGGTCGACGATTGCGGCAAACGGCTCGTCGTGCGCGGCTTGGACGATGTAGCCGTTACTCGGGTGCGGAAGTTGAGCGTGTCGGCGTACCAGCGGAGTGGCAACCTCGCCGGGATACCAAGCTGCCGCGGCTCTCCGCTGCAAACGAAGCGGCTCCATCCCGAGTGGTGCTGCGAGCCGCGCGGCCTCCACGGCATCGGGGGCGCCTCGGTCGGCGAGCCAGTCCTCGATCGAGCGTTCTGCGATGTTGGTCGCTGCCGCGAGCGCCTTCACGTCGATTCGATATCCACGCATCGCTTTGCGCAGGACATCGCCGATCGTGTCCTCGAGGTCGAGCCTCGGCCACTGCTTCATGTCGACGCTCTTCGACGCGATGGAGGCGCCTTGCTGCTCCGCGCAACCGGAGCGAGCGCCGCTGCGGTCGAAGGGGGCGTTATGGAACGTGTAACGATCATCGGCTCCGGCCCGGCCGGACTCACCGCGGCGATCTATGCCGCGCGCGCAAACCTCGAACCGCTCGTCCTCGCAGGCGGCCTCTACGGCGGGCAGTTGATGCTGACCACCGAGGTGGAGAACTTCCCGGGTTTTCCCGACGGCATTCTCGGCCCCGAATTAATGGAGCGTTTTCGCGCCCAGGCGGAGTCGTTCGGCGCGCGCATCATCAACGAAGATGCGGTCGGCGTCGATTTCACGCGGCGGCCGCTCGTCGTGCGAACCGCGGAGAAGAGCTATGAATCGCAGACGGTGATCGTGGCGACGGGCGCGAGCGCCCGCTGGCTCGATATTCCCGGTGAGGAACGCCTCCGCGGGCGAGGAGTCTCCACCTGTGCGACCTGCGACGGCGCATTCTTCCGCGAAAAAGAGATCGTCGTCGTCGGCGGTGGCGATTCGGCAATGGAAGAGGCGATATTTCTGACGCGCTTCGGAAGTCGCGTAACGGTGATCCATCGTCGCGACGCACTGCGCGCGAGCAAAATTATGGCCGAGCGAGCGATGAACCATCCGAAGATCGAGTTTATCTGGAACACCGCCGTCGAGGAAGTCCTCGGCAGCGAGATCATGACGGGGCTACGGCTTCGCAATCTCGTCGATGGGAGCGAATCGGAGTTTCGAGCGGACGCGCTCTTTATCGCGGTCGGCCACACGCCGAATACCTCGATATTTGCGGAGCAACTCGATCTCGATTCGCACGGCTATATTCTCTCGCCCAACGGAACGCATACCAATATCGAGGGTGTGTTCGTCGCCGGCGACGTGAACGATATTCGCTACAAACAGGCGATTACGGCCGCCGGGGCAGGGTGCCGAGCGGCGATGGACGTCGAGAAATACCTCGAGGCGCATCACCTCGATGCGGCGGCGGTCTTATAGACGGGTCGGCGATTTGAGGCGGTGCGCCCGCCTAACTAAACCACCGATGCGACGGTGAGCGCGCCGACGATAACTACCGTTATCCAGGCGATGATATTAAAGAAGAGCGAGTTCGTCCACGTGCCCATCAATCGCTTGTTATTTATCAGCAGGAGCATGAGCACGAGGACGACCGGCAGTAGTGCGCCGTTAAAGACCTGCGAGTAGAAGATAATCGCCAGCAGCGGCGCGCCGGGGACGATGACGGTGAACGCCCCGATCAGGAGTAGGCCGAGGTAGAGGCTGTAGAATATTTTTGCCTCGCTGAAGCTGCGATCGACGCCGCGTTCGAACCCGAAGGCTTCGCAGACATAATAGGCGGTCGAGAGCGGAAGAATCGAGGCCGTGAAGATGGCCGCGTTGAGTAGGCCGATAGCAAAGAGCAACGACGCAAAGCGTCCGGCGAGCGGCTGAAGGGCAATCGCAACGTCGCCGACCGCGTTGACGACGATCGGATGGGCGTTGCCGATGTTGTGGACGTAGATCGTAGCGGCGCACGCGACGACGATGAAAAAGGCGATGATATCGGTAAAGAGCGCTCCGGAGACGACGTCGATGCGCGAAGCCGCGTACTGCTCTTTCCGTACGCCCTTATCGACGATCGCCGACTGTATGTAGAACTGCATCCAGGGTGAAATCGTGGTGCCGATGATTGCGACCACCATCACGAAATACGCCGTCGAGTGGGAGAAGTGCGGAAAGAAGGTTTGATGGATGACGTCTTTCCACTGCGGGTGAACGATGATCGCGCTGATGACGTACGATATGTAGACGGTGCAGAAAACCAAGAAGATACGTTCGACGATCTTATAGGTGCCGCGCGTGACCGTGATAAAGACGAGCGCTGCCGCACCTAAAACCATCGCGACGGTGAGAGCCTCGACGTTGATTCCGGGCAACCACGTTGCGAAGATCGGAGCGACCGAGGCAATGCCGGCGAACTCGGTTGCAGTATTTCCTAGGTCGCAGATAACGAAGAGCAGCAGCACGTAAAAAGTGACGCGGACGCCGAAGTTCTCGCGGATGAGATCGGCGAGTCCCTTCCCGGTAACCGCGCCCATGCGGGCGCACATCTCCTGGGTTACGACGAGCGCGAGCGTAATCGGGATGAGGAGCCAGAGTAACGAGTAGCCGAACTGCGCTCCGGCTTGCGAATAGGTGAGGATGCCGCCGACATCGTTATCGGCATTCGCCGTAATGATGCCCGGGCCGACGACGGAGAGAAACATCAACACCGAACGCCACGTGGTGCGTCGCGGCACGAGTTGTTTGATCGTGCTGGAGTTCATGCGTCGGAGGCTCCATTCGGCGGACGGTAAAAAAGTCGGGCATCGTACGTTCCCCGCACAACGACCGACGCAAACCGACGCTCGCGCGCCTCGTAGCCCCGACGTTGAGCTTTAGCACTGCATGCCGTGGGGTCGAGCCCCTTCCGCATTAAGCTCCGCCTTGACTCGACGGTGCCTGGTCACCCATTGGGGTCTCTCGACCTTTCCGGGTAGCGGCCTCTCCAACGTGCAGACGCCTCACCTAACGAGGAATCCGTTCTTATCGTACCCAGCCGTGTCAAGCATCGGATTCTCGTCGGGTGGGGGCGGGTTACTCTCCGGGACGCTCCCGCTCCGTTAAGCCGAATGCTCGCCTGCGAGCAGGCTTTGCAGCGCCTCGCCGAGATGCGGATGCCGGAAGCGATATCCAAGCGCGATCGTTCGCGTCGGCAGGACCCGTTGTCCGTCGAGTACGACGGTCGCTCCCTCGCCGAGCAGCACGTGCAGCGCGAAAGAGGGCACCGGAAGGAGCGCCGGCCGGTGGAGTGCTGCGCCGAGCGCGGCGGTGAACGCAGCGTTGGTGACCGGCTCGGGAGCCGTTGCGTTGAGGATTCCGTCGGCACCGTCGATTGCGGCCAGGTAGATCGCCACTTGGTCCTCGATATGAATCCACGAAAACCACTGCTTCCCGCTTCCGACAACCCCTCCGAGCCCGAGCTTGAAGATCGGTAGCAGTTTTGCCAGCGCTCCCCCGTCGACGCCGAGCACGATACCCGTTCGTATGAGGCTCACACGCATGCCGAGGCTCTGCGCGTGGAGCGATCTGCGCTCCCATTCGGCACAGAGCGCGCCGAGGAAATCGTTGCCGGCGGGGCTCTCCTCATCGAACGTTGCGGTTTCACTGCTCCCGTAAAAGCCGATCGCCGAGGCTGCGACGAAGGTGCGTGGACGCGGCTGCAGCCCCTCGAGTGCGGAGAGAAAGGCGCTCGTCGCCGCGATCCGGCTCTCGGCAAGCCGCGCTTTTACCGCCGGGCTCCAGCGCTGGGCGATCGGTTCGCCGGCGAGATTGACGACCGCATCGCAGCCCGCAGCTCGCTGTGCAGCCTCAGCCGGGTCGCGCATGCTCGCGAGCACGACCTCATCCCCGCGTGCGAGGAGAGCCGCTTGCAGATGCTTGCCGATGAAGCCGGTTCCACCGAGCAGAAGTACGCGCATTTTATCCTCCGATCAATCGTGGAACGCAGCGAGCGAACGGTGAGTTGCAGCGCGCTAACGCGCGCCGAACGATCGTTCGAGTCGTTCGAGCACGGCATCGGCTTCGACGGTATAGCCCTCGCGTTCGATCTTCGGGTGCGAAA
>JAJYHP010000142.1:24716-42948 GCA_021784715.1 bacterium | reverse complement strand
ATAACCGAACAGCGAATCGCCGCAGCGGTTACCGCCAAACAAGCGGCCGCCGTGAAGACCGCTGCAGCGATCGGTTTGAAAATATCGGCACTCGGCTCGGTATTCTTGCCGATCGGCATCCTCGGAATCGTATTGTTCGCAACCATCATTCTCTTGCTCTGCAACGTCATTCTCGGCGGGAAAGCGACCTTCAAGCAGCTTTGGTGTGCGAGCATGAACGTCTTCGTCGTCGTCGCAATCGGATCGCTGATCGGCTCGATCGTGCTCGCCCTACGCGGCCCCGATGCCTTTACCGGGGTGATGGATATCTATCGTAATTCCCTCTCACTCGCCGCGATTATTCCGTCGGCGAACGTTAAACTGATAGCCTTCCTCGCAGCGTTTACACCGTT
This sequence comes from bacterium, assembly GCA_021784715.1. Next base: position 42,556 of record JAJYHP010000142.1, on the reverse strand, counting down.
CACGCTCTGGGTACTCTGGCTCAACTCCCTGGTCATGCAGCGCGTCGCGCGCCTGGCGGCACCGAAGGCCTGGGCGGCCGCCCTCGCGGTGTTTCTCATCCCCGCGATCATCGGCTCGGCGTTCGCCTTCCAGCCCCCCGCAGCGACCAACGGAGTGCCTCCAACGACGAGCGCGTCGGCGAGCCCATAGCCGCTCCCTGAAACTTTTCTCCACCTGACCCGTAGTAGGCGACGTATGCGTCGCCTACTTTTCGTTTGGATATCCGTTCCGGCATTGCTCGCCGGAGCGCTCTTCGCCGGCCCTGCCGGCGCAGCACCGCAGCCGCTCGATCTGCGACAAGCGGTTGCTTATGCGCTCGCGCACAACTCCACGGTCGCGGCGTCCGCTGCGGCGGTCGCGGCGGCGCGCTCGTCCTTCGCAACGCAAAAAACGCAAAATCTACCGACCGCCGGCGCTTCGCTCAATAATATCATGTCGAAGAGCTCGAATTACGGCGGTGCGTATGCCGTCATCGGCGCGCAGCAGCAGAGCGTCTTTAGCCAGAACACCGCGCAGTTGCAAGCACAGTACACGTTAACGACCGGAGGGCTCGCCGGCATTCAGCTCGCGGTGTCGAAAGCGAACCTCGAACAGGCCAAAGCGAATCTCCGCAATGCCCAGGCGCAGGTAGCGACCTCGGTGACGAACGCGTACAACACCGTCGTGCAGGATAACGAAATGGTGAGCGTCGATCGCGGCGACCTGACCTATCAGCGATTGCTGCTGCAGAACGCTCGCGTGAAAGCACGTGCCGGCGTCGCCGCCGGAGTCGACGTCCTCTCGGCGCGCGTTGCCGTCGCGCGCAGCGAATCGACGCTGGTTGCCGCTCGCGCGAACGTCGCAAATGCCCTCGACGCTCTCTGCCAAAGTGTCGGCGCCCCGCTCGGAACGCCGTTTACGCTGCCGAAACAACTCCCCATGCCGCCGCTTCCGGCAATGTCGATGCAGAAGATCGAGCGGATCGCCTTGGCGAATCGATCCGATATCGCGAGCGCTCGCGACGCGCTTCGGGTCGCCGATCTCAACCGCAAGAGCTGGCTGCCGCAGCTCTTTCCGCAGATACAACTCTCGGCGGCGGTCGGAAATCAGTTCTCGCCGACCAATGCCGTGTTCACGCAACAGCAGCTCGACAACGAGTACGCCGCCGGCCTGATCCCGAGTAGGATTCTCGTTCCGCGCGGCACGCCCGGCTTCTGGCAGATTCAAGCGGTATCGAGCTTCAATCTCCCGCTCGTCGACTACGGCGCCCGCCGGCTCTCGCGCGTCAACTATGAGGCTGCGGTCAAGAGCGCCAAACTCGCTCTTGCAAACGCAAAACTCGTTGCCCTGAGCGACGTACGCAGCGCCTATCGAGCGGCAAAGGCGGCGATCGCACAGGTCGGTTTTGCACGGCAAGAAGCGCGCTTGGGAATTGAGAGCGCGCACATCAAACAGCTTCAGTATCGAGCGGGCGTCGCCGCTCTCTCCGATGTCGTTCAAGCGCAGCAAACCTCGATCTCGGCGCAAAACGACCTGATCGCGGCCCGCGTCGCCTACGTCGATGCGCTCGTTCGCTTGCGAACCTCCATGGGTATCTTCTCGCCGACGAGCGCCGTCGCCGACCTTCACTAAGGAGCACCATGAATAAGAAAGCCCGGATTATCGTCATCGCCGCGATCGTCGCGATTCTTCTCGTCGGATTGGCGCTTGCGTTCCGTCCCCATACCAGCAACTCCATCGCCGTCAAAACGGTAAAAATCGAACCGACGACCTTCGTGGTGAAACTCCCCGAAAACGGCACCGTGATGCATCCGCACATGGAGACGATCCCCGCCTTAGTCGGCGGCAATCTTGCCACCCTTGACGTAAAGGCCGGCAGCCGCGTACGGGCCGGTGAAGTGCTCGCGACGATCGAGAACCCATCGCTCGATGCAAACGCCGCGGGAGCGCTCGCCGATTATCAGAGCTCGGTTGCAAACGTTAAAACTGCAGCGATCCAAGAACGCAACGCTCGCGTGCAGTATCAGGCCGGGGTCGATACCGCGCGGAGCAGCCTCGACGAGGCGCGCCGCGTCCTTAAAGCCGACGAGACGCTCTACGCAGACAAAGCGATTCCGCGCAGCCAACTCGATGCCGACCGCGCGAAGGAAGAGCAAGCAAAAGTTGCTTACGATCAATCCGTCGAACAACTGAAACTCGGCGCGGTGACCGGATACGGCACGAGCTCGGTGCAAGCGGCGAAAGCGCAAGCCTTGAAATCGAGGATCCTCAACGATCAAGCGCAGCAGCAACTGGGCTTCGAGCGCATCGTCGCGCCCTTCGACGGTGTCATTCAGAGCGTTGCGGCGCGACCCACCGACGCGAACCGGACGATCCTCCCCGGCGATGCCGTCTCGGCCGGGCAGGCGATGTTCACCATCGCCGAAGGAAGCGCGTACGTCGTTCAGGCTCAGGTCGACGAGCAAGACGTTCACGCGATAAAACTGGGAATGCCGGTGAACGTAACCAGCGAAGATTTCCCCAACGTTACGTTGCGCGGACACATCGAGCGCATCTCGCCGATTGCAACGCGCTCGACCGACGCCGGATCGACCGCCCGCGAAGTATTAACCACGGTCGCTCTCGACGAAAGCAACCCGGTGCTCCGTGACGGCATGACCGCGAACGTCGATATTCTCACCACCAGCATTCCTCACGCCCTCGTCGTTCCGACCGCAGCGATCGTCCGCGTGAAAAAACAGACGAAGGTCTGGCTTGTTCGCAATGGTAAGGCCCATGAGGTAACGGTCGTTCTCGGCAAGAGCAACGACGTGCAGAGCGTCGTACGTTCGGGGCTCACCGCCGGCGAGAGCGTCGTCGCAAGCGCGCTTCCCAGCATCCATGAGGGAATGCACATCCTTCCGATTCCGCAGAGCAGCCCCTCGGGTACCCCGTGAGCGTTCTCGCGGCTTACATCGAAGAAGCCCTCGCCTCGCTTTGGCGCAATCGCCTTCGTTCGGCGCTCTCGCTCCTCGGCACGATCATCGGCATTGCGTCGACGATCGCGGTTTTAGGCTTGAGCCAAGCAGGTGCCCGCGGCTTAGAGAAGTCGCTTTGGAACGCCGATTCGGTCGGGTGGGTCGTTTTCGTCGACCGCTCGTCGGATAATCCGCTTGCGGCAACGCTCTATTACCGCGACGTCGCCCGCTTCGTTGCCCGGAGTAACGGCGCAATCAGCTCGGCCTACGCGGGCTATTTCGGTCGGCCGTTTCCCGTCAACGTCGGCGGGAAAACCCATTACCCGCAACTCCACGGCACCGATAAGGGCGATAACGCCATGGTGATCCTCGAAGGCCGAAAGCTCGACCATAACGACGTCTTGGCCTCGGCGAACGTCGCGATGATCTCGAAGGAGGCGCGCAACACGCTCTTTCCGCACGAAGACCCGGTCGGCAGAAGCATATCGGTGGGGAATGCCCGCCTGCGCATCGTCGGGGTTTTCGACGCGACGGGAAGCTTGCTCAGCAGCGCGGTCGGCGACGCCATTTACGTGCCCTACACGACGATGCACCGAATCGCTCCCGGTCCAATCGACGGCATTATTTTCTATTCCGCGCCGGGAGTCCCATCGAAAAAGGTCAGCGCCGCGGCGATAGCCGCGTTGCAGAGCATTCACGGCCCGCACGCGAAATACACGGTGCAAGATCAAGCAAAATCGCTCGGCATTTTCTCGCATGTCCTCGGCGGCATCGGTATCGGCATCACCTTCATCGGCGGTATCGCCCTCTGCGTCGCCGGCATCGGCATCATGAACATCATGTTAGTGTCGGTGAACGAACGGACCCGTGAGATCGGTATCCGCAAATCAATCGGCGCGAGCTCCGGCGATATTTCCTTGCAATTCCTGATCGAAGCAACGATACTCTCGATCATCGGCGGCGCGATCGGCACGATCTTCGGCGTGCTCATCGTGCTCGCGCTCCAGGGAAGCATCGTCCATTTTGCCGGAAGCGCGCCCGTCCCGTGGGCACTCGTGCTCTCGATTGCCGCCTCCTTCACCATCGGCATCGGCATCGGTTTCGGCGCCTACCCGGCGATACGCGCCGGAAAGCTCGATCCGGTGATCGCGTTGCGGAGCTGACGTGCTCGATTATATTCGCGAAACGCTCGAGCTTATGCAGGCGAACCTCACCCGCACCGTGCTAACGCTCGTCGGGCTCGTCGTCGGGGTCGCTGCGATTATCTCGATCCAAGTCGCGGCAGCCGGTATGGCCGCTGCAGTCAACGGCGCATTTCGCGGCATCAACATGAACACGTTCTACATCTTTCCGAAATCGACGCAAGGCAGCACCCAACGTGCCAATCTCGGACTCTCGGATCTCACGTTACTCGATCGAAACGTCCCGGGCGTGGAGACCGCCATCCCATTCGGACAAACACGGACGATCGTCAGCGCCGGGCACCAGCACATCATGCTGAAATTCGGCGGCGAATCCTACCGTCGTTTCAGCACCGCACCCGTCGTCGCCGGACATGCAATTACGCGTGCCGACGTCGAAAACGCGACCCCCGTCTGCGTTCTCTCGTCGAAGGCCTACGATCGTCTCTTTCCCCATGCCGCCGACCCGGAGACGGTTCTGGGGCAGTCGGTCTACGTCGGACCGAAACGTTACGTCGTCGTGGGCGTGCTCGGGCCGGCGACGCTCTCGACGGCATCGTTGGGCTTCGACATCAATAACGATGTCGTCATACCCTATACGACCTTCTACAACGACTATCAGCGCGGGCGGCCGCTCTTCGGTATCCAAGTATTAGGTAGCCGCAATGCGGATTTAGCGACGTTGGAGGCAAATGCAAAGCGCGTACTCTCCGACGCGCATGGGGGATCGATCTACCAGACGCTCGATTTCGGTTTCTTCACCAAACAGGTCAACGGCTTCTTCGGCGTCGTCGGCACGATCGTCAGCGCGGTCGGCGCGATCTCGCTGCTGGTCGCCGGCATCGGCATTATGAACATTCTCTTCGTATCGGTCAGCGAGCGCACGCGCGAGATCGGCATCCGACGCGCGATCGGTGCCTCGCGAGCGACGATCCTCATTCAATTTTTCGTCGAGGCGTTCGTACTCGCGTTTAGCGGTTCGTTGGTAGGAATGCTCGCCGGGCTGGGAATCGGTGAACTCGCGCAACAGATATTCATCGCCCGTATCTCCGGAACGATCGCCGCCTTACCCTGGACGCAAGCGATTTTGCTCGCAACGCTCTTTGCCACGGTCGTCACCCTACTCTTCGGCACGCTGCCCGCGATCCGCGCGGCATCGGTCGATCCCATCGAGGCCTTACGTTATGAATGATATCGCCATCGATCTCCAAGAGATCGTCAAAACCTATAAGACGGGCACGATCGAAGTACAGGCGTTGCGCGGCGTCTCGCTGCGCATCGAGCGTGGCGAGTACGTCGCGATCATGGGCCCGTCGGGATCGGGAAAGTCGACCCTCATGAACGTCGTCGGATGCCTCGACCGTCCGACCTCGGGCAACTATCGACTCGACGGAATCGACGTCTCCGCACTCGACGACCGCGCGTTGGCGAAGATCCGCTTGGAAAAACTCGGATTCATCTTCCAAGGCTTCAATCTGCTGCCGCGGACCGATGCACTGAAAAACGTTTCGTTGCCGCTCTTCTACGCGAAGGTCTCGCCGAGGGAGCGCCGGGAACGCGCGGTGCGCGCGCTCGCCGAGGTCGGACTCGCGGATCGCGCGCACCATCGCCCCAGCGAACTCTCAGGCGGCCAGCAGCAGCGGGTCGCCATCGCCCGCGCGCTGATCAACAACCCCGCGGTCCTGCTCGCCGACGAACCGACCGGCAATCTCGACACCACGACGAGCGAGGAGATTCTCGGACTCTTTGAAACCCTCCATCGCTCCGGGCGCACGATCGTGATCGTGACGCACGACGAGGAGGTCGCCGAGCGTGCGAACCGCGTCGTGCGGCTGCGCGACGGCCTCGTTCTCTCCGACAAGCCGACGGCGCGCGGGCACTTTTCGGAAGGTTCCATCGTTCCACGAGAGGCAATCCCTCAATCGTAACGAGCCTTCTCCACAGCATGGAGTATATGCAACTGTGAAACAACGCGTTCTCCCTACCCTCATCATCGCTCTCGTCGGCGCGAGCGTCGGCAGCTTCCTGATGATGCTCTACGCCAGCACGCATTTCGCCGGCGTCGCCGGGCCGAATCACTCGCTCCCCGCGGTCTCCGCAGCGCCGCTCCAAGGCATTAGCGACCAAGATCGCATCGTCTCGGCGGTCAAACGGACGAAACCCTCGGTCGTCGCCATTCAACTCGACGTCAACGGCCAGCGCGTCGTGCCGTTCTTCCAAGGTTTCTTCGGCCAGGGCGGCCCCGGCGTCGAAGAGCCGTACAAGGGCAAGGCGTCGGGCTCGGGCTTCGTCTACGACACGAAGGGCGATATCGTGACGAACGCTCACGTCGTCACCCCTCCTCAGGGCGGAAACATCACCAAGTTGACGGTGATCTTCGCCGACGGCGATCACGTGCCGGCGCACGTCGTCGCGGAGAACATCGGCGCCGATCTCGCGATCATCCGCGTCGACGGTTATAAAAAGCTTCCGCCGCCGTTGCAGTTCGCGAACTTCGACCGCGTCGAGCAGGGACAGTGGGCGATCGCGATCGGCGAGCCGCTCGATCTCCAGTGGACCGTCACGCTCGGAATCGTCTCGGCGTTCAATCGCAACGAGCCGATTCAGAACGAGAGCGGGCAGACGATCGATTTCAAGGGGCTTCTCCAGACCTCGGCGCCGATTAACCCCGGGAACTCCGGCGGCCCGCTCATCGACGACCACGGCAAGGTGATCGGCATCAACCAATCGACCGTGAAATCCGCCTACGCTCAGGGCATCGGTTTTGCGATTCCGGCGAATACGGTCCAGCGCGTCGTCGCCGAGATGCTCGCCCACCCCGGCATCACCCAGGGCACGAACGAAGGCTATATGGGCATCCAGATGGCCGACCTCACCCCGGGGCTGCGCAACCAGATCGGCTATCCAACCGGCCCCAACGGCATCGCGGTCATCGCCGTCGTTCCGGGATCGCCCGCCGATAAAGCGGGGCTCGAGCCCGGGGATGTGATCCTTCAGGTCGATGGGAAGAGCTTCACCAAGACCCAGGATTTGGTGAAATATATCGCCGCCAAGAAGCCTGGGACCGTCGTCCGGATCGATCTCTGGGCACAGGGCCTCAAGAAGTTCGCCGCCGTAACGCTCACGGAGCGGCCAGCTACCGCGGGTACGGTTCCCTAAGCCGCCTCCGCTCGGCGACGAGCGCAACCCAAAAGGGACTACCTGCTGTTACAAGGAGCGGAACAAATTGCCGCTCCTTGTTGTACTATGGGGCAGGCAACCAAGCCCGAATTCGTTCGTAAGCGGCAAGGCGTCGTCGAACGATCGGAGCGTCGCCGGATCGTCGCGACGCGCACACCAACCTCGAATGTGCGCGCGCCTCGGCTCGACCGCTCGATCGCCCGATCAAGCTGGTCCAGGGCGCGCTCGGGGTTCACATCACATCAACGAGGTAAAACTTCATGGCTAAAGTGGTCGGAATCGACCTCGGCACGACCAACTCGGTCGTCGCCGTAATGGAGGGCAACTCGCCCACCGTTATCGCAAACTCGGAAGGCTCGCGTACGACTCCGTCGGTCGTGGCTTTCTCGAAGACCGGCGAGCGTCTCGTCGGACAACTCGCAAAACGTCAAGCAGTCACCAACCCGGAGCGCACGATCTCCTCGATCAAACGCCATATGGGTGAGGGCGACTATCGCGTCAAGATCGACGGCAAGGATTACACCCCGCAAGAGATCTCGGCGATGGTTTTGCAAAAGCTCGTCAACGACGCGAGCAACTATCTCGGCGAACGCGTCACCCAAGCGGTGATTACGGTACCCGCCTACTTCAACGACGCGCAGCGTCAAGCGACGAAAGATGCCGGAAAGATCGCGGGGCTCGAAGTGCTCCGGATCATCAACGAGCCGACCGCTGCGGCGCTGGCCTACGGGCTCGACAAAAAGGGCAACGAAACGATCCTGGTATGGGATCTCGGCGGCGGTACCTTCGACGTCTCCATCCTCGAAGTCGGGGACGGCGTCTTTGAGGTGAAATCGACCAACGGCGACACCCGTCTCGGCGGCGATGATTACGATCATCGCGTCGTCGAGTGGATCGTCGGTGAATTCCGCAAAGATCAGGGCATCGATCTCTCCAAGGATAAGCAGGCGATGCAACGCCTCACCGAAGCCGCGGAAAAAGCAAAGATCGAACTCTCGGCGGTCGTGCAAACGACGATCAACTTGCCCTTTATCACCGCCGATGCCGAAGGGCCGAAGCATCTCGAGTACACGCTGACGCGCGCGAAGTTCGAAGAGATCACGAGCGACCTCACCGATCGCTGCATCAATCCGTTCAAGAGCGCACTCGCCGATGCGAAGATCGATATCTCGCAGATCGACGAAGTGGTGATGGTCGGCGGATCGACCCGCATGCCCGTCATTCTCGAACTCGTCCGCAAGCTCACCGGCAAAGACCCGAATCTCACCGTGAACCCCGACGAAGTCGTCGCGGTCGGTGCGGCGATTCAAGCCGGCGTTCTCTCCGGCGAAGTCCGCGATGTCGTGCTTCTCGACGTTACCCCGCTCTCGCTGGGTCTCGAAACGATGGGCGGCGTCATGACGACGCTGATCGAACGGAACACGACGATCCCGACGAAGAAATCGCAGGTCTTCACCACCGCGGAGGACGGCCAAACGAGCGTGGATATCCACATTCTCCAAGGCGAACGTCCGATGGCCGGCGACAACAAGACCTTGGGCCGCTTCCGGCTCGAAGGGCTTCCGCCGGCGCCCCGCGGCGTACCGCAGATCGAAGTAACCTTCAACATCGACGCCAACGGCATCGTCAACGTCGGTGCGAAAGATCTCGGTACCGGTAAGGAACAGCAGATCACGATCACCGCATCGACCAACCTCAATAAAGAGGAAGTCGAGCGGATGGTCAAGGACGCCGAACTGCAAGCGGCCGCCGACAAGGCGAAGCGCGAGGAGGCGGAGGTCCGCAATACCGCATCGAGCTTGATTTACTCGACCGAGAAATCGCTCAAGGAGGTCGGAGAGAAACTCGACGCAACCGCACGCGGTGAAGTCGAGAGCGCTCTCGCCGAATTGAAGAAGCTCAGCGAGAACGGCGCGGCCACCGAGATCAAGGCGGCGATCGAGAAATTGCAGAGCGCGAGCTACAAGATGGCCGAGCTGCTCTACAAGAGCACCGGAGCGTCGCCCGACGGCGAAGCCCCCGGTGCCGAATCCGCGAACGGTCAGGCATCCAACGGCGCGGCGAACGCCACGCCCGACGATGTCATCGACGCCGAGTTCAAGGAAGCGAAGTAGCCTCCGGTACTCGCGGGTGGAGTGAGGGCGAGCCGTACGCGGCGACCGCCCTCACCTCCCGCCGTCTTTTCATGCGCTCAACATTATAAAAAGAAGTAGAGATAGACGCACCCATGGATAACGATCTGCTCAACGATCCCGTCGACGTACGCGAGGACGGCGCGCAAGCGGAGAGCGAGCTCTCCAAAGCAAACGCCCGCGCCGACGAAAATTATAATAAATTTTTGCTTGCGATGGCCGACTTCGAAAATTACAAGCGGCGCGTTCAGCGCGATATCGAACAACGCATCGTCGAGCATCGGCGTCGCCTTTTCGGGCGTTTACTTCCGGTGCTCGATAATCTCGAACGCGCACTTGCGGTTCCCGCCGGCGGCGAGGCGCTTCGCAGCGGAGTTGAAGGCACGTTACGCGGCTTCGAGGCCGTCCTTTCCTCCGAAGGCATCAGCGCGGTCGACGTCAAGGGGCACCCCTTCGATCCTCACGTTGCCGAGGCGATCGGAACGGTCGCAGCGATCGACGGACAAGCCGACGATACCGTCGTCGAAGTCGCGGAGAAAGGATATCGCCTCGGCGACGATCTCCTCCGACCGGCGAAAGTGCTCGTTGCGAAGCATCAATGAATTACAAGGACTACTACGCCGTTCTCGGCGTCCCGAAGGGCGCTCCCGAGAAGGACATCAAGTCCGCCTATCGCCGCCTCGCACGTAAATGGCACCCCGACGCAAATCCCGGCAACGCGAAGGCCGCCGAAGAGAAATTCAAGGAGATCTCCGAAGCCTATGAGGTTCTCGGCGACACCGAAAAGCGCCGGAAGTACGACGCGCTCGGAAGCGATTGGCAGCAGGCGGCCCGCCAGGCGGAGCAGCAACGGCGCTATCGGACGCAACAGGGTTCCGCGCAATACGACTTCGGTTTCGGCCCCAATATGGGCGCCGGGGCGGGAACGAGCGGGTTTTCGGATTTCTTCGATATGTTTTTCTCCGGAGTCGGTCGGCGTGGGCCGACCGGCCCGGCCCCGACCGCCGCTCGCGGACAGGATATGGAAACGACCATCGAGCTTTCGCTGCACGACATCTACGAGGGCGGCAAGAAATCGATCTCGCTACAACTCGAGGATAGTTGCCCTCGCTGCCGCGGCACGGGGACGGAGAACGGCCGCCTCTGCGTAGCTTGCCATGGGACGGGTCGCACGCTCAATACGAAAAAATTCGAGATCTCGATTCCGCGCGGCATCGGCGACGGTCAACGTATCCGTCTCGCGGCTCAGGGCGGCGCGGGCACCGGTGGTGCGCCCAACGGCGACCTCTTTTTGATCGTGAAGACCATCGACGATGCGCGTTACAAACGCAAGGGCGACGATCTCTACGTCGACCTTCCGGTCGATCTCTACGATCTCGTCTTAGGTGCCGAAGTTCAGGTGCCGACGATGGGGGGAAACGTTGCGATGACGATTCCCGAGGGAACGCAAAACAATCGCTTGCTGCGTTTGACCGGCAAAGGGATGCCGCACGTCAAGGGCGGCGGCAACGGAGATCAATACGTCCGCCTCATCGGGCAGTTACCGCAAAACCTCACCGACAAGGAGCGAAAACTCTTCCGCGACCTCAAGAATCTGCGTAACGGAAAGAAGTAAGCGATCGGTATGCTCGTGCTCAAGGAGATTGCTTTTACATCCTATCCGGCCGCCGACGTCGCCGCGTTGGCGCGCTTTTATTCCGATACGCTCGGCATCGAGTTCGCCGAACCGTACGTCGAGGACGGCGTCGCCCTCTATTGCGAAGCGCGCGTCGGCAACGGCTATTTTTCGTTGATGACGACCGCCTGGATGGGGGTCGCGCCGGGCAGTTGCGCCTCGATAGCGTTCGAGGTCGCCGATATCGAGTCGGCTTTTGCGAGCCTGCGCGCTCGCGGCATCGCGACCGAAGAGATCCACGTAACGCCGGTCTGCAAACTCGGTTCGTTCGCCGATCCCGAGGGCAATAAAGTGACGCTCCACGAATCGACCATCCCGTCATGATGTCCGGGCACGGGCTCATGTGGTCGAACATGTACGACCCGGAGAAACCTCGCGTCCGCCGACGCATCGATTGGCGCCGGATACGTTCGCTCTTCTCGCCGTACTGGAAGCAGCAGTCGCTGGTCTTCGTCATCATCGTTTTTAGCGCGATCATCGGCCTCGTCCCGGGATATATGACCGCTCGGATCATCGACTCCGCGTTACCGCACCATAGCTTCCACGAACTCACGGTCGATGTCGGCTACATTTTGGCCGCCGCGGTCGTTTCGATGGCGCTCGGCGTCGCGCAGGGATACTTCAACTCGATGGTCGGCGAAGGGATCATGCGCGATCTGCGGACCAGCCTCGTTTCGCACCTGCACCGCATGCCGCTCTCGTTCTTCACCGCGACGAAAACCGGCGAGATCATGAATCGCGTTTCGAGCGATGTCGATAACGTCGACGGCGTCGTTACCGGAACGCTGACCACGATCGTTACCAATATCGTTATGATCTCGACGACCCTCATTGCGATGCTGATCTGGAATTGGCGACTCGCGTTGATTTCGACGATCGTCGTTCCGTTTATGGTGCTGCCGCTCGGGCCGGTCGGGCGCAAGATGTACGACGTCCGCAAGCGTACGCGCGAGCAACGCGACCGGATCGAGTCGATCACGCAAGAGACGCTCTCGATATCGGGAATCACGCTTATTAAATCGTTCGTGCGCGAGAGCTACGAGCGTTTGCGGTTCTATAAAGTCGGGACCCAGTTGATGGATCTCGAGATCCGTCTAGCGATGATCGGCCGCTGGTTCATCGCCTCGGTAACGGCGATGGTCGTCGTAGGGCCGGCCATCGTTTGGCTCGGCGGCGGCTGGCTGGCGCTGCAGGGCGCCCTCGACGTCGGCGTTATCGTTGCCTTCATCGGCTACATTCAGGGGCGTCTCTACGGCCCTGCGGCGGCGCTCGTCGGCATACAGGTGCAGATCGTGAGCGCGCTTGCGGTCTTCGAACGTATCTTCGACTATTTGGATATGAAGACCGAGCGGTACGACGCACCCGACGCGATTGCGCTCGGAGCGCTTCGCGGCGACATCGTGTTCCAGAACGTATCGTTCTCCTATGAGGGCCGCGACCAAATCCTGCACGGGATCGATTTTACGATTCCGGCCGGCAAGATCGCGGCATTCGTCGGCCCCTCCGGTGCCGGGAAAACGACGATCACGCAGTTGCTGCCGCGTTTTTATAATATCTCCGAAGGGCATATCTTCGTCGACGGACACGATATCGCCAACGTCGGCCTCGAATCGCTCCGGGAAAACATCGGCATCGTCACGCAAGAGACCTATCTTTTTCACGATACGATTATCGCGAACCTACGCTATTCGCGCCCCGATGCAACGCTCGAAGAGATCCACGAAGCCGCACGAGCCGCCAATATCCACGACTTTATCGAAACGCTGCCGCAGGGATACGAAACCGTGGTCGGCGAGCGGGGGCACAAACTTTCGGGGGGCGAGCGTCAACGGCTTGCGATCGCGCGCGTCCTGTTAAAAAACCCCCGCATTTTAATCCTCGACGAAGCGACCTCCGCGCTCGATTCCGAGAACGAAGCGGCGATTCAGAGCGCGCTCGAACGACTGATGCGTGGGCGAACGAGCATGGTCATCGCCCACCGTCTTTCGACGGTCGTCAACGCCGACACGATCTTTGTCGTCGAAGGCGGGCGCATCGTGGAATCCGGATCGCATGAAGAGCTCCTGGCGCGCGAGGGCGTTTACGCGCGGCTCTATCGCACGCAATTTCGCGAGCGCATCCCATCGTAGGCGAGCTTTGCGAAAAGCCGGAGTTTTGTCGTACCGCCCGCGCCGCTTCGGCCCTATCCTCAATAGAAGTGGGATAACCCCCTACGCCATCCTTTCAAATCGTATCAGGAGAACACCATGCGCAAGCTCGCTTTAGCTCTCGCACTCGCCTTTAGCGCCCTCACGGTCGCATCGGCCAGCGCGAGCAGCACCATCGTTGTCAAAGCCAAAGATTTCCAGTTCATGCCGAACGTCGTCACCCTGCACGTCGGCAAACCGCAGAAAATTACGTTCGTCGCCGTTCAGGGCGTCCACGGAATGATCGCTCCCGAAGTCGGCATCACCAAGGTCATCACGATTACCTCCAAGCCGACCACGGTTACCGTCACCCCGAAGAAGATCGGCACCTTCCCCGCACATTGCGCGATCTATTGCGGCATCGGCCACGAGCACATGATGATGACGTTCAAGGTTATCAAGTAACCCCGGACTGAATCGACGATACGAGAAGGGAGGCGCCGGCTGCGCCTCCCTTCTCGTATCTTTTGCCGTTAGTGATGATTGTCGAAGGCGATGCCGGCGCGCACCTGTCCGATCGCTCGTTCGACGAGATTATACGCAGCGGCACGGTGTCCGCCTTTATCGCGTTGCGCGACGTTCAGCTGCGCGGCCGCACGGTTCAGCGCGCCGAGCGCCATCTGCATGTGGGGCTGTCGCTCGAAGGCATAGGCGGTCACGACCGACCCGAGAAGGAGGCCGATGAAAAGCATCGCTCCGATGCGGAGATAGCCGGCGAGATGCGAACGATTTTGAAGCATAGTATGAACTCCTAGACGATGAGTGCGATATTCTTGTTCGCAAAATATCGCACCCAACGCCCTCGAGTCCACTAAAACCAGATGAGAGATTTTCCCTAGTCGGCCATCGACTTCGGGGGCGCGGGAATCAGCAGCGGTGCTCCCGTGCCGGCCTGGACTTCTTCGACCGTCACCCCCGGCGCGAGCTCGCGCAAGACCAGCCCCTCGGGTTCGATATCGATGACTGCGAGATCGGTCATCAGTTTGTGGACGACGCGCTTGCCGGTGAGCGGCAACGTGCACTTGCCGACGATTTTGTGGGAGTTGCCTTTTGCAACGTGTTCCATCATCACGATCACGCGTTTCGCGCCGTGAACGAGGTCCATCGCACCGCCCATCCCCTTGACCATCTTCCCGGGAATCATCCAGTTCGCAAGATCGCCGTGCGCGCTGACCTGCATCGCACCGAGCACGGCGAGATCGATATGTCCGCCGCGAATCATCCCGAACGAGAGCGCGGAATCGAAGAACGACGCGCCCGGCAGCACCGTCACCGTCTCTTTGCCGGCGTTGATGAGATCGGGATCGACATCGTCCTCGTAGGGATACGGCCCGGTGCCGAGGATACCGTTTTCGCTCTGCAATACGACGCGCACGCCGGGCGGAACGTAGTTGGGAATCAGCGTCGGCATACCGATACCGAGATTGACGTACATGCCGTCGCGCATCTCGCGCGCGACGCGCGCGGCGAGTTCCTCACGTGTCAGCGCCATCGCTACCGTCCCTCCCGCTTGCGCGTCGTTATTCGCTCGATGCGTTTCCCTTCGGCGCCGACCTCGACCACACGCGCGACGAAGATCCCCGGAACGTGCACGTCCTCAGGTTCGATCTCGCCGGGTTCGACGAGACGTTCGACCTCGGCGATCGTGATTCGCCCGGCCATCGCGCAGAGCGGGTTGAAGTTGCGCGTCGCCTTCGCGAAGTAGAGATTGCCTTCGCGATCGCCGATGCTCGCGCGCACCAAGGCATAGTCGCAGCGGATCGCTTCCTCGAGAACGTACTCCTTGTCGCCGAATCGGCGCGTCTCTTTCGGCGGCGACGCCTTCGCCACGCTGCCGTCGGCGTTGTGTCGCCATGGGAGCCCTCCGGCGGCGACCGGCGTGCCGACCCCGGCGGGGGTATAGAAGGCCGGAATGCCGCAGCCTCCGGCGCGGAGCCGCTCGGCGAGGGTGCCCTGGGGCACCAGCTCGACCTCGAGCTCGCCCGAGAGATACTGCCGTTCGAACTCCTTATTCTCACCGACGTAGGAGCCGGTCGTGCGCCGAATGCGCTTGTTGTCGAGGAGGACACCGAGCCCCCAGCCGTCGACGCCGCAGTTATTGGAAACGGTGACGAGATCGGTCGCGCCCTGTGCGAGCAGCGCCTGGATCAGGTTATGGGGGATACCGTTGAGGCCGAAGCCCCCGACGGCTAACGAGGCCCCGCTGGGAATGTCGGCGACGGCCGCGGCCGCCGATGGGTACACTTTCTCCATACCGGCGCAGATAGGCGGTCGTGGGAGCAAAACCCTGGTCGCCCCCGAATCTATCGACCGGTTGAGTATCCGCTCGTTACCCGTTATCCAGGAAGAGGAGTTCACAATGTCAGTAGCGGCGCAAGCGCACGACGAAGAAACGATGATCGTCGAGATGGTGCGCGAACTCGTAGCCGAAAAAGTCGCGCCGCGCGCGGCAGCGATCGACGAAAGCGAGGAGTTCCCCGACGATATCCGTCGTCTCTTCGCGCAAAACGATCTCCTCGGTATACCGATTCCCACCGAATACGGCGGCCTCGGCGGAAGTTTTGTTACCTACGTGAAGGTGGTCGAGGAGATCGCGAAAGCGTGTGCCTCGAGTTCGCTGATCGTTGCGGTGCAAGAACTCGGCATGCTGCCGATCATGATCGGCGGCAACGACGAGCAAAAGCGGCGCTTTTTGCCGAAGATCGCCTCCGGCGAGCACCTCGCCGCCTACGCGCTCACCGAAGCGAGCAGCGGCTCCGATGCGCTCGGTTCGATGCGAACGCGCGCGCGCCGTGACGGCGACTCCTACGTTCTCGACGGTCAGAAAATTTGGATCACCAACGGGAGCGTCGCCGATGTCGTTTGCGTCTTCGCGGTGACCGATCCGGAAGCGGGAAGCCGCGGCGTAAGCGCCTTCGTCGTCGAGAAGGGCACGCCGGGTTTCTCGGTCGGGAAGAAAGAGCGCAAGATGGGCATCAAAGGCTCGCCGACCGTCGAGTTGATCTTCAACGAATGTCGCGTGCCCGCAACCAATCGTCTCGGCGAAGAGGGCGAAGGCTTCAAGATCGCGATGAAGGTACTCGATAAGTCGCGCCCGGGCATCGCCGCACAGGCGCTCGGTATCGCCGCCGGCGCCCTGGAGTACGCGACCCAATACGCCCGCGACCGCGTCGCCTTCGGTAAGCCGATCGGCCAGCACCAAGGGATCGGCTTCATGCTCGCGGATATGAAGACCGAGGTCGAGGCGGCGCGCCTCATGCTCTACGAATCGGCTCGGAAATGCGACCAGGGAGCCCCCGACGTCTCGCTCTGGGCCTCGATGGCCAAGCTCAAGTGCGGAGATGTCGCGATGTCGGTAACGACCGATGCGGTTCAGGTGCTCGGCGGCTTCGGCTACTCGGCGGAGTACCCGGTCGAGCGGATGATGCGCGACGCGAAAATCACCCAGATCTACGAGGGAACCCAGCAGATCCAGCGCCTGGTTATCTCTCGAAATTTGGTTGGGAAGGGGCGCTAGGTCGCCTCTGCGAACTAACCGCCCTTCTCAGACGTTGTTAAGACACGTTAAGAGACGAATTTTCGCAAAAAGGGGGTGAAAGAATGCGCAAACTCCTCGCTGCACTGATCGCGGCGTCCTTCCTCGCAACCGGTACGGCCATGGCCGCCTCGGCGAGCAAGAGCACCACGAAGACCACGACCAAGAAGACGATGGCCAAGAAAGCCACCGCTAAGAAAGCGATGGCCAAGAAAGCCACCGCCAAGAAGGCGATGACCAAGAAGGCTACCGCCAAGAAAGCGACGGCTAAGAAAGCTACCGCCAAGAAGGCGATGGCCAAGAAAGCCACCGCCAAGAAAGCGACGGCCAAGAAGGCCGCCGCAAAGAAGGGCCATAAACCGCCCGTTCGTTAGTCGATCCACGTTATTATTCTCATCTACCTCGGGGCCGGAGCCCCAAGAGGCATCGCCGATCTCGGCGGTGCCTCTTTTATTTTACCGCTCGGCAATCGCCCTTACGGGTGAAGAATCGACCGCCAATAAATCAGCATCCGCTCCCAAAGCGTGCGCCGTTGCATGAGCCCGGCGATCGAATGTGTCTTGCGCGGGAAGAGCATGACGTTGACATCGGTGAGCCCGGCGAGAATCGTTTTCTGTAAGAACGCGACCGTATTAGCCATATGGACGTTATCATCGCTCGTGCCGTGCATGATCTGTAACGGTCCGTTGAGGTGCGCGACATCGAGCAGGTTCGAACTGCGGTCGTATGCGTGTGGATGCTTTTGCGGCAATCCCATGTACCGTTCGGTGTAGATCGTGTCGTACAAGTGCCAATCGGTCACCGGCGCGACCGCCAGGCCAGCTACAAAACGCTTCGAGTGTTCGAGTGCGTAGATCGTTTCGTAGCCGCCGAAGCTCCATCCCCAAATGCCGATGCGTTTCGCGTCGACGTAGGGAAGGGAAGCGAGATAACGAGCGCCGATGCGTTGCCCAAGCAACGAACCGGGCCCGAAAT
>JAJYHP010000142.1:0-24536 GCA_021784715.1 bacterium | reverse complement strand
TGCGGTGCGGATCGAAATGCGGCGGACGAATCATCCATGCATCGAGCGGCCCATATTTCGACGCGACCTCGAAACGATGCACCGGAAGCAACTGCGATTGCAGCGCGGCGTCGGGCGCGGCCAAGATCTGTGGCGGCGCGGTGGGAGCGTTCAGGGTTACCTCGGGGACACGATTCATCGAGGAATAGGTATCGACGAAGGCGTGGGTCGCAGCAGCAAAGGCGATGCGGTGAACGCCGCGCTTCGGTGTGAGGTTCGTCAGCGTACCGTTCTGAAGGTCGATTTCGAGCAGCGCGCGATTGCGGCGCGTCGGATAGTCGGCATAGACCCACGCGTGCGCTCCGTTTTTCCCGGCCGCAACCAACCCGTTCGTGGCATACTCGCTGCCGAGATTGAAATCTCCGGTCAGGCGGCGCAGCGCACCGCCGCTACTGCGAAGATAGAGCGATCGCAGATTATCGCGGTCGAGCACCCAGAGCGAGGAGCCATCGCGAAGCCAGGTCGGCAGAGCGATGACGTCGACCCATGAAGGCGAGCTTTGGCGATAGAGCGTCTGCGGCGCCGAGCCGTCGGCGGGAAGTGCATCGACGCGCAACCATTGCTCGCGACGATTTAATATCTCCGCGACAAGGTCGTTGCTTTTCGGGCGCCACGCAAATGCCGCGATGTAGCGATCCTTCGGCGCCGCATTGTAGAGAACGCGGTCGACCTTGGTAGCGAGATCGATCACGTGCAGGCTCGCCTTCGGGTTGTTCTCCCCCGCGAGCGGATAGCGCTGATAATTCACGCGCCCGTTCTTGGGCAAGAAATCGGTGAGCGGGAAGCGCGTCACCTTCCGCTCGTCGAGGCGAAGATAGGCGATCTTCGATCCGTCGGGCGACCAGCGAAAGCCGTGGACGATCCCGAGCTCTTCCGGATACACCCAATCGAGTTGCCCGTCGAGGATCGCGTTACCGGAACCGCCGTGCGTGATCTCGACCACGCCGGTCTTCGCGCCGAGATGCGCCACGTAAAGGTTCGATTTCTTCGCGAAGGCGATCGCGTGGCCGTTCGGCGACCATTGCGGATCGGAGGCCGCTGCAGCGATTTTTTTCAGCGTGTGGTCGGCAAAGGTGTAAACATAGAGCGTGCCTCCGGCCTCGATTGCAAGACGGCGGTCGTGCGGGGACCAGCCGGCGTTATACGGCGTGGCGCCGTGCTTGCCGAATCGGTCGGGCTGGAGCAAGAGCGTTGCGGAAGCCCCGGAGAGGGAGCGAAGCATGAGCGGCAGGTGCTCGGAGGGATCCTGCGAGGGGAGCACATAGGTGAACCGCCTCCCACCGTGAGACCACGAGATCGCCGCCGGCTGCCGCCCCCACGGCGGCTCTTTCCCAAACGCTTGCGCCGGCGTTAGCGCGGCTCGCGCCGGCGCGGCGGCGAAGGCGACCGTCAGCACGACGGCAAGAACGGCAAACTCTTTTACCTGCTTCATGCGCGGGACTTTCGCCCGTGCGCGTGGCAATACTTTCCCTATGGCAGATCCCATGGAGCCGAGTTTCACCGGTCAAAACCCGATCGTCGCAGCGGCCGAACGCATTCGCGCGCGGCGTGCGTTGGGCGAACTCCTCGACGAGAGCGACGCATCGAATGGTGCGCTCGCCGACGGCGATGCGGAGCGTTCGTTACGTGCCTTTGGCGACGCACTCGCACTGGGAATTAAGCGCCTGAATTCGATTCTCGGCGAGCGAAACGGCGTTCGTTTGGTTCGTCTTGAAAAACCGTTGCGGCTCCGCCTACGGTTCGGCGAGCATCGCGTCGCGCTCGAACTCGACCAAAGCGTCGAGTTGATCCGCATTCGCGGCCTTGAATTCGACGGCGACTATCAATTCGTACCCGATCGCGCGATCCCCAGCCTCATCGACGTCTCGAAGGTTTCAACCGAGAGCGGCTACGGCGAACCGATCACGCCTTCGACGCTTTTGAAAGCGATCGCGCGCGACGCCGAACTTCCGCGCCCGCCGCATCTGAACGCACCCGGCCCGCTCTCTTTTTAGGCGCGCTCGGACAGAGCTCCCGAACCGGGCACCGGTCGCAGAGCGGTCGCTGTGCCTTGCAGATCGTGCGGCCATGAAGGATCAACCAGTGGTGCGCGAAGCGCCATTTTGATTCCGGCACCAGTGCCGTGACGTCGCGCTCGACGGCGAGCGGCGTCGTGCCGGTGGTAAGTCCCATACGATGCGCGACGCGAAAAACGTGCGTGTCGACCGCGAAAGCCGCTTCGCCGAAAGCAACGGAGAGCACGACGCTCGCGGTCTTCCGCCCCACCCCGGGAAGCGCTTCGAGCTCCTCTCGCGTCTCGGGTACTCGCCCCGCATGCTCGGCGACGAGAGCGCGCGCGGCGCCGATAATGTTCTTGGCTTTCGTTCGAAAAAAACCGCACGATTGAATCAAACGCTCGACATCGGCAAGGCGCGCTGCGGCTAATGCTTTCGGCGTCGGATAAGCGGCGAAGAGCGCCGGCGTCGTAAGATTGACGCGTGCGTCGGTACACTGCGCCGAGAGAATGACGGCGACCAGTAATTCGAACGGGTTACCATATGCAAGCGCCGTGACGGCGTGCGGATAGGCCGCTTCGAGCAGCGCCAGCTCCTTTTTCGCGATCGTCTTCGAAACTTTACGCTTGGGAAACGGAATTGCGCCCACGAGCGATCTTTTGCGCTTAATCGGCCCGACCGACCTGCCGATGAACCGGCTACGATGAAAGGCGAACGAGAGGTCGATGACGTTGCCGTTATCGGCGGCGGCCTCGCCGGCGCAGCGGTGGCGATCGCGTGTGCGCGCTTTGCCCGGCACGCGCGGCTCCGGCTCTTCTCGCCCGAAGAGCCCGGGCGCGGCGCCGCCTACGGCGGGGGCTCGCCGACATGGTTGATGAACGGTCCGGCTCGTGCGATGAGCGTCATCGCCGGCGACCCGGGGCATCTCGTGCGCGCGCTGCAGTGCGATCCCGACGAACTCATTTCACGGGAGCGCTTCGGCAATTACGTCGGCGAGTCGCTGCGATTAGCGATCGACGGACGCGCACAGGCGCGCATCGAACGTACGACGGTCGTCGATCTCGATCGCGTGGGGAACGACTTCGTCCTTACCGATGCGCGCAACCGCCGTTACCGCGCGCATACCGTCGTCCTCGCGCTTGGGAACGCGAGGCCCACCGATAATTTCTTGCCGCGCGAACTCCGCGAGAGCACGCGCTATTTCGGCGACCCGTGGCGCACCGAAACGAGCGAACTCCCCCCGGGCGACATGCTCTGCATCGGCAGCGGCCTTACCGCCATGGATCGCGTCGCCGCTCATTCCTACGCGCGGCGTCCTGGAACGGCATTCACGCTCGCGCGTCACGGCTATCTTCCCGCCCGTGAAGTTCCCGCGATACGCGCCTGCAACTATCGCGAACTGAGCATCGACGAGCGCTCTCCGCTCTCGCTGCTGCGCTCGGTGCGCGCGGCGATGCGCGACCGTATCGCCGTCGGCGGCGACTGGCGCGAGATCGCCGAGGCGCTCCGGCAACCATCGCAGCGCATTTGGCTGGGATGGACGAACGCGCAACGTCGACAATTTCTCGAGCGACTCGCCCCGCTCTGGGGATCGCTGCGCTATCGCGTACCGCCCGCGACCGAGGAAGCGGTCACCGCGCTTCGCCGGGCCGGGCGATACGTGCCGCTCCAGGGCGAGATCGTCGGGGCTACCGACGAAGCCGACGGAATACGCATCGATTACTCCAGTCGCGGCGCGCGACGTCGCCTCCGGGTAGCCTCGGTCGTCAACTGCACCGGCCCCAACGGCGATCTCGCCTTCAACACCGATCCGCTGGTACGCGCGCTGCTACGCCGCAACCTGATACGCCGCGATCCGCTCGGATTGGGAATCGATGCAACGCCGTACGGCGAAGCGATCGACGGCGAGGGTTTTATCGACGAACGCTTGCTCGCGTTGGGCCCGCTGCTGCGCGGCGCACTCTACGAGAGCACCGCCGTTCCCGAGATCGTCGAGCAGGCACGCGCGATCGCGCAACGAGTCGCGCGCAACCGCGAGGAGTGGGTCGCATGATCGCCGCTCTCGACGTCGATCGCATCATCGCCGAGCGACTCGCCGAGCGCGAGCGCTGGGAGCCCCTGCTGCCCCGCAAAAGGATCGGCTACACGCGCTCTCGCCTCTTCGCTTGCGACGCTTTCGAAGTCTTAGTACTACTGTGGTTTCCCGGCGCGACGACCCCGATTCACGACCACGGCGATTCCTACTGTGCGACGCGCGTGCTTGCAGGTGAGCTGCACGTCGCGCGCTACCTACGGAGCGACGAAGCGAGAGCCGCCGATCGGCTTGGCTTACGGTTGCTCGGACGCAGCGTGCAGCACGTCGGGGAGGGCGATGCGCTCGACGGCGCGCGCGATCTTCACAGCGTCGCTAATCGCTCCGAGCACGAAGCGCTTTCGATCCATCTCTATGCGCCACGCTACGCCGAGTTCGGCATTTACGATGAGTCGGGCGCTCGCCTCGCAACGGCGACGGCCCGTTACGACGCCGTCGTCGAGTTCTAGCCTCAGGCCAAAGATATCCCATCGCCGTCGCGCGCAACAACGCCGTCTTTTTCTAGCGCGGCCACTAACTCGTCGAAGCGTTCGCCGATATTCGGCGGCACGATACCGATGATCTCGCGCTCTAAATCGAGTAGCGAAATGCGCTCCCCGGGCGGTAATTCGCGCAGACGATCGACGATGCGGCCGCGTGCAAAACGCGCCGTCGATTC
Organism: bacterium; assembly: GCA_021784715.1. The sequence goes on along the minus strand of JAJYHP010000142.1, from coordinate 19,753 downwards.
GAAGGGGACGGGGTCTTTAGGGCTCGTCGGTTTGGCGAATTCTTCGCGCAGGCGCTCGAGGCGCGCCGCATCGATCGGTGCGGCGACGCAGAGCGTCTGCAACGGACACGCCGCACAACGGGGAGCGCGAGCGGTGCACACGAGCGCGCCGAGATCCATCATCGCCGAATTCCAATCGTGCGCCTCGCCTTTAGGTACGAGCTCGCGCGCGATCCGTTCGAGCTCTTTGGTGCTCGCCTTGACGGGATATTCAATGCCGAAATGAACCCGATGGACGATACGTCGAACGTTCGTGTCGTTCGCTGCCGCGTCGTAATTAAAGGCGAACGCGCGAATCGCGGCGACGGTATATGGCCCGACCCCAGGCAGTTCGAGGAGCGCCTTTTCGTCGCTCGGCATCTCGCCGTCGAACTTTGCAACCACGGCGTCGGCGAGTGCTTTCAAGCGAACCGCCCGCGTGTTATAGCCGAGCCCCTTCCAATAGCGCAGCACCTCGGCGCGCGGCCCCTTTGCCAACGCGGCAAATGTCGGGAAACGCGATATAAACGTTCCGAAGATCGGCACGACGCGATCCACCTGCGTCTGCTGCAGCATGAATTCGCTCACGACCGTGTAGTACGGATTTCGCACAACGCGCCACGGTAAATTTGCTCGCCCGTATTTTGCATACCAGGCAAGCAGACGTTTCTGAAGACCGGTCATCCGCGCAGACTACGCATCGCTTCGCCGATACGACGGATACCTTCGGATATCTCATCGCGCCGGACCGCAGTGAGGGCCAAGCGGAAATTATGATCGCCGCCGGAGTTCGCGAAGAACGCCTCTCCGAAGAGAAAAGATGCACCCAGGCGCTCGGCGGCATCGAGGAGCGGGCGAGCGCGCATCTCGCGCGGGGTCGCGACCCAGAGATAGAAACCGCCGCTGGGACCGATCGCACGAACGCCGTTGGGCCAATATTTCGCAATCGCTTCGTCGGCGATTCTCCGGCGCAGGTGGAGTTCTTCGCGCAGTTGTTCGATGTGCGCATCGTAGCCGCGCTCGAGGTAGTCGACGATCGCGGCCTGTACGTAGAGGCTCGTCGCCATGTCGTATGCCTGTTTGCGCATGAGCAGGCGATCGACGATCGTGCGCGGAGCGACCATCCAACCGACCCGCAAGCTCGGTGCGACGGTTTTACTGAACGTCGAGAGGTAGACGACGTGATCCGGAGCGAGCGCGAGCAGCGGGCTCTCGTTATGCGAGGCGAGCGGCCCGTAAGGATCGTCTTCGATGATCGGGACACCGGCGCGCCGCGCTATCGTCGCGAGACGCTCGCGCCGATCCGCGTTCATCGTAACGTTCGTCGGATTATGCATCGACGGCATCGTGTAGATGAATCGGGGGCGGCGCGTGCGCAGAATCGCCTCGACGTGATCGACGCGCATGCCATCGTCGTCGACGGGAATGGGAATCGCGCGTAGGCCGCCGATCTGAAAGATCTGCAGCGCGCCGGGATACGACGGAGATTCGACGATGATTTCATCGCCGGCTTCGGCGAGGCTTTGGGCGACGATGGCGATGCCTTGCGTCGAGCCGGTGAGCACGATGACGTTCTTGGCAACGACGCTGCGCGCGCCGCGAGCGCGCATGCGCGCCGCGATCGCCTCGCGTAACGGCTCGTAGCCCTCCGAATCGCCGTACGACAGAATGAAGCGTGGATCGCTTGCGACCCGTGCGAAGGATCCCGCAAGCTCGACGAGCGGCGAGGGTTCGTCGGGGGCGACGCCCTGCACGAACGATATCCGCCCGGGCTCCTGTTTTGCCGCGAGCTCTCCGAGCACCATCGGGAACTCGCCGACGCGCCACGGCGGCAGCGTCACCCACCATGGAACGCTCGCCCCGCGCTCCCCCGCCGAGACGGCGCGCTTGCGCGACGCCACCCGCGAACCGGAGCCGACGCGCTGGTCGAGCAGGCCGTCGGCGACGAGCTCGCGATAGGCGCGCACGACCGTACTGCGGTTGATCTCGAGGCGGTCGGCCATCGCACGCTCGGGGGGCAAGCGCGTCGATTCGGGCAGCGAACCGGAGAGAATCGCCTCGCGCAGCCCTTCGTAAAGCTGCCGGTAGAGCGGCACGATCGAATCGCGGTCGAGTTGGAGGGGCAGGTTGGGCGCACCAATCTTACTCATGGATGGAGCCAATTGTACCACGGAGGCCCGCCGCCTTCCGCGGCGGAATAATCGAGGGGTACCTACCCATCATCCACGCCTGCGCGTAAGGAGTCTTTTCGTGGCCGAACATCAGGTCGATGCCGTCGTCATCGGTGCGGGCCCCGGCGGTTATCATGCCGCCATCCGGCTCGGCCAACTTGGGAAATCCGTTATCTGCGTCGATCGCGACGAAGTCGGCGGAGTCTGCCTGAACTGGGGCTGTATCCCCACGAAAGCGCTGTTGCATGTCGGGGAAGTGATTCGCCACATCGACCACGCTGAAGCGATCGGGTTGAAGGTTCCCAAGGCGACGGTCGATCGGGCCGGAGTCGAAAAATTCAAGAACGATGTCGTCGCCTCGAACGTCGGCGGCGTCAAGACGCTCTTCAAAGCGAACAACGTGCAGTTCATGTACGGCGAAGCATCGTTCGTCTCGCCGAACGAGATCGCGCTCAAAGGCAAAGATGGAAGCAACGAGCGGATCCGAGCCGCCCACGTCGTGATCGCAACCGGCTCGGCACCGATCGATATCAAGGCATGGCCGCGCGACGGCAAACGCATCATCAACTCCGACGATGCGGTCGGCATCAAGCAGATCCCGAAGACGATGCTCGTCATCGGCGGCGGCGTGATCGGTCTGGAGTTTGCGACGGTTTACACCCGCATGGGCGCGCAGGTACTCGTCGTCGAAGCGCTGCCGCAGATTCTCACCGGCAGCGACCTCGAGATTTCGAAGACGCTCGGACGGATTCTCAAAAAGCAGGGCGTCGAGATCATGCTCGACACGAAAGTCGCCGCACTCGAAACCACCGCCAAAGGCGTTAAGGCAACGATCGCCGGCGCGGGAACCGGCGGCAAAGAAGAGACGCGCGAGTTCGAGATGGCGCTGGTCGCCGTCGGGCGTCGCCCCGTCACCGACGCACTCAATCTCGCCGCGGCGGGGCTCGCCGTCGATGAGAAAGGCTTCCTCGCAGTCGATGCGCGCATGCGCACGAAGGTCGCGCATATCTACGCGATCGGCGATGTTACCGGGCAGCCCTTACTCGCGCACCGTGCGATGAAACAGGGCGTCGTTGCCGCAGAGGTTATCGGCGGCGATACGAGCGCGGCGTTCGATCCGATCGCAATCCCGAATTGCGTCTACACCGATCCCGAGGTTGCGACCGTTGGGCTCTCCGAGGAAGATGCAAAGGCGAAGGGCTACGAAGTGCGGATCGGCAAGTTCCCGCTCGCAGCGAGCGGACGCGCGCGCACGATGAACGAAAGCGATGGGCTCATCAAACTCGTCGGCGACGCGAAGACCGATTTACTGCTCGGCATGCACATCGTCGCTCCGCAGGCCGAATCGTTAATCGGCGAAGGCGTGATCGCGCTGGAGATGGGCGCAACGTTGGAGGATATCGGGCTCTCGATCCACCCGCATCCTACGCTCACCGAAGGCATCATGGATGCCGCGGAGGCCGCGCACGGTAAGGCGATTCATATCGTCAATCCCAAACCGAAGGCGCCGGTCGGAGCCGCAAAATAGAAAGCTCGTTGGGAACGGCGCGGATCCTCGATTTGGGTCTGCGCCCGTACCGCGAGGTCTGGGAGATCCAGCACCGCTTACACGAAGCGGTGCGCGCGGGTGAGGAGCCCGAGACCTGGATCTTCGTGGAGCATACGCCGACCATTACACTGGGGCGAAATGCAAAGCGCGAAAACGTCCTGCTCTCGCCCGAACTTCTCGCCGCACGCGGCGTCGATATCGTCGAAATCGAACGCGGCGGCGACGTCACCTATCACGGGCCGGGGCAACTCGTCGTCTATCCGATCCGCAAGCTCGAGCGCTTTCGCGAAGTCGTGCCGCTGGTTCGTTCGCTCGAAGCGGCGGTCATCGCAACCTGCGCTGACTTCGGCATCGTTGCCGAGCGTTGGAGCGAACATGCAGGGGTCTGGGTCGGGCGCAACCAGATCTGTGCGATCGGACTCGCGGTGCAAAAGATGGTCTCGCTACACGGCATCGCGCTCAACGTCAGCACCGCGCTCGATTACGACCGCCTCATCAACCCGTGCGGTCTTCTCGACCGCGGCATCACCTCGATCTCGCACGAACTCGGGCACGAGGTCTCGCTCGCGCAAGCCCGCGATGCCTTGCTCCCGCACCTCGCGGCGGAATTCGGATTCTAAGCGAGAACGAACGAGTGGTGCCATTCCAGCTCGTCATCTTGTTCTTCTTGAACGCAATGTTTGCGACTGCTATACTCGCATTCCGTTCGCGCGTCGGGAAAATTGTCGGCGTCTTCGCCGTTGCTTTTGAATTAACGAATCTCGATTTTAACCATTTGCCGTACCACGCACCCGGTTATGCCGACGTCGCCCTGCCCGCAGCGGCCGTTACACTTCTCCTAATGGCGCTCATCGGTGAGGCCGTGCATCGCCACGGGCTTACTCGCTAGCGCACGAACTCGCGCATATCTGCTGCGACCCTCTGTGTCAATAGTTCGTCGAGCCACTTGCCAGGGCAATTCGCCCGTCCCAGGTGCCGAGGTGCTCGAAATCACACAAGAATCCGGACACAGTCAGACCACGAGTCATAACCGAGAAAGAACTCCGGTCTACTTCATTTCGCCGATCTAAGTACGAGCGAGATGTTGTCGGCCGAACCGTCGTTGTAGGATCCTTCGAAGCGCGTAAAGACGATCGTTACCTGCGCCTGCGTTGCGGCCTTCGGCACGCGTCCCGTCGTCGACCGATACCAGAGACCGGTGACGTCGTGGCGCTGCTCGGGCGTCACCGGTCCAAGCGTCGCACTCCCAACCGATGCGCCTGATGTATTACGGAAGGTGATCGTTGCCGTTCCATGGTCATCTTGGTTCGACCAACCACCAAGCCAGGCAGAAAATGTGTATCGCACGCTCCCGGTTTTGATTTCGGCGAGCGACGGCCCAAGAGAGATCGTTTGGGTCGCGGTCGATTTCGCTGCATTGCCGCCCTCGAAATCATTCTTGCCGCGGTGCCTAGGGCCGGGTGAATTCTCGTCGGGGAAGCCGCCGGGTATGCCATACTGTACGACCGTGAACTGCCCCGTCGTCGTCCAGGCGGACGGCTTTACAATCTGTGTGCTGTTTGCTGCGCCGACATTGGCTTCCGCGCCGCCGTTCGTGACGAGATTTCGCCCGAACTGGCTTGTCGCGGGCGCTGCAGAAACTGCGAGCAGCGTTCCCAATACGAGAGTCGTAACCACCGTAACATGCCGATCGGGATGCATCATCCTCTCCTCCGTTTTTATAAGCCGTAGTAATTAGATCTGCCTTGGACGATATGCGCACACCCGTTCGAAAGGTGACGCAGCAACTCTCCTTTGGGTAGTCGACCCTCTGGGAAGAAGGCCCAGGAGCCGGTCAACTGCCTGCTACCTCCCGTGCGGCCGCCCGTTCTCACGTCTACTGTACCGCACAGTTCGAGGGATGACGGAAGCGGGACAAAACGCGCTTCTGCAAATCCACCGATCGATCGATGTTTCGCCGGCTTCGTACCGCACCGATCGCGGTTGCCGGCTTGTCTTACCCGGTAGCCCATAAGGTGCCATTCGTAAGACGAGCGGCTGATATACAGCTCCGTAGCCTGCGTTGCCGTTCCATGGGCCCACTCCCGTCGGGATCCGCACCTGGGGCTTACGATAGTCCCCTTGAACGACGAAAGCTCTTGCGTGGTTGTCCCCCTATATTCAGCCCCCGGGGGTGAGGGAGCGAAGAACGTGAACGTCGCCTCCCCACTCTCGGTCTCCGTTTCCGTCCCCCACAGCCTCCCGTTCGAATCTCTTTCCTGTTGCGTGTATGTGAACGAATATGGCCCGACCCATTCTTGGACTGCGGCCAAGGTCGCGGCAGAGGTAGGTTCCACCCTAGCGCGTGCGCTCGCGGTCAAATTCAACGATGCGAAAGCCACCAGAATGAATGTTGTAATGTATCGTTTCACGGTATTTTCACTCAGGCCGTTCGTACCGATCTCGAGCGTCTTTTCACGAAAGTCGGCGAGCGACCACTCGCGGATCGACGAGCAACCAATCCCCTTTAGGGAGGTGCGTTCATTTATCGTTTATTTTGTTGCATGTGGGATGCTACGTCCGTGCGGCGATCGTTTCACCGGCACGGGTGGAACGAGCACGGCGGACGTTTCGACGGGGATAGCGGCGGGTTGCACGATCGTCATGATGGATGCTCTCCTTGCGACTGCTCGGCTGACCTCCCGATGGCGCCGTAGACGGCATGCGCGGTTCGGAAGGTCGCGGCCAGATCGATTTTTTCCGGAGGGCATGGGCGCGCTCCTTCCACGATGCGCGTGAAGGTGCAGAACGCGCCCATGCAGCTGGGTACGTAGAAGCACGTGCCGCACACCGCGTCGGATCGGTAATCCGATTGCGAGGTCCAACGGGCGAACTTCACCGGGTCGATTACGGCTTCTCCGTCGCGTTGTAACTCCCCAATAACATTACGCGGATCATCGAAGGCGAGCGTGCACTTATAAAGGGTCCCGTCCGAACCGATCACCAATGAATTCGACCGTCCGGAGTAACAGTACCGCGAGCCCGGGCCGAAAGCATTGAAGCCGACACAATCGCGAGCGTGTTTCTCGAGTGCGTAGGCACGCAGTGTTTGCAACGACGCCTCGCGATCCGGAAGCTGTTGGATCCCCGTGTCCGACGATCGTCCTCCGTCCCAAATCGTATGGAAGTCGAGTGTAAATCGTCGATCTTGGCCGAATGCGCCGTTAAACTGCTCGGTGAGTTGTCGCACGGCATCTTCGTTATCCGCGTGGACGTTTACGCGAACTAATACGTCGTGTTGAACGGGCGATGCTTTGAGGAGTAACAAGCTCGCCCAGACGGCGGCAAACGTCCCTGACCCATCTTTTGATGGTCGCGTTCTGTCGTGCGCCTCTTGCGTTCCGTCGAGAGTAATTTGGTAATGATTACACTGCGTTCGATGGAAAAATGTTAGTTTTTCCGCGTCGAGGAGCGACCCGTTGGTGGTAATGCTCGATGCAAATCGCACTTGAAGGGTCTCGCAGAGAGCGCGCGCGTACTCCCCGATCTCGACCATGACGGGATAAGCCAGCAGCGGTTCGCCGCCAAACCACGCGATTCGAAGATAATCGAGTCGCGGGGCGTTCCGCTTGAGAAAGGCTTTAACGCGGTCGCGCGTCATTGGCAGCATGGTGCCTTTCGAAAACGTTTCGTAACAATAGGTGCAACGAAAATTACAGTCTTCGGTCGGCATAATGATGAGTTCCAAAGACCGCGTGTCGTTGAGCGCACGGTGTAGCGCGTCAATTGCAGCGGGCTCGTCACGATCCTCGGGAACGAGAAAACCCTGTTCGAGGAGCAGGCTTGTGGCGGTCGACATCGGTTCACCGCATGCGACGTACCGCAGCGCGCGTTTAACGAGCAATGATTCTTCGGGATCACATGCGACCGTTGCGCCGGTGAAGCTATTACTCAGTAGTAACATGCCGTCGATCGTGCGCATGGCGTTAAAGCGCGAGGGTTTATAGCCCATCGTAGCTATTTTTTCAGGAAGAGCTTCGTGGTCGGTCATTGGCCCTTTTCCCGATAGAGGTCGACGATCCTCACTGCAGCACCGACCTCGCGTTCCGGCGCGTGGGATACTGCGGCTCCGTCGGCATTCGTCCGCACTCCAGCGCAGACGACGCGAGAGAAGCAGGCGACGTCGCGATCGATTGCGGCACTCTCGATCCCTTCGCCGCTAAGCAGCAAGGCGCCCACGCGGGCGAGCTGACTCCAGCCGGTCAAGGTCCGACTCGGTTCCATGTCGCCATTCGACCAACGGTCCAGGAGGTGTCCTCGGAACGGTCAATATCCATCGTGAGCGTCGATTTGCTGCATGTGTAGTAAAAGGCACCGAAGAAATCCTTGACCTGATACGTTCGGGTACTAGGAGGGTAATCTACAGTTCGCGTGTCGATGATGCTCGTGTGGATCGGCGAGAGTATGTCCGAAGCGCCATAGTCTGTATGGAAACGATCGGGAAGTAATTCGTCACCGAATCCGACATCCGGATGCCTTTTCCTTGCATCGATAAAAAAAGTCTCGGTGCCGACCAGCCGCTGGCTGATATCGTGCCCTATGTACGGCGCCGATCCCGTTAAAACAACCGTCGTATATCCGTTCTTGCGGATCGTCATCGTCGCTCCGGAAAGGCCAGCGATAGCCAGCGCCTTCTTTTCTGTTGTCGAAAGACCCGGCCCGTGCGCGCGGTACCACATCCTCTTCAACACCCAGCGCCCTACGAGGCACGTATCGATCTTGCTCGCAGGTTTTGCTGAAACGCTCGGCGGGGAGACCGAGATCAAGAGCCCGGACGTGCAGACAAGTGCCGTAAGTCCCTTCATGATCTGTCCGCTACTGCTTTCCAAGACCGTAATCCTCGTGTGACGTGATACCTCGGAGCATGTTGCGATTAAACCGTTCCCACCGTCGTTTCCTCATTTCGGTATGGTAGCGACTTCTTGGCGCCGGCATTTTACAGGACGATACCAACACCACACTTGTTGCCGACAAATTGATGCAAATTACCCGGTTTGCGTGAGACAAACGTACCGGTTCTCAACGCTCGTTCTCCGGCGTGGAAGGAACGGTGTTCCCCTCCCCACATATAGTCCGGAAGGAAACACCCGATGACGACGGGGGCATGCTTCGGGAAAGCGGTGTCGCTATATTTATTTCTGTCGGCAGCTCGCAACGGTCATTGCCTTCAATCGCGAGTGCCGAGACAGACTACGCCTCGAAGGATTATCGCAAGTGAAAGTGCTTATAGTTGAAGATAACGAAATGAATCGAGATATGCTTTCTCGACGCTTACTTCGAAAAGGGTACGATGTCGTGATTGCCGTCGACGGCGAAGAAGGTGTTTCCATGGCGACATCCGAGGCGCCTGACATCATTTTGATGGACATGGACTTGCCGAAGATCGATGGCTGGGAAGCAACCCGCCGTATCAAATCCAGCGACACCCTGAAGCGCATTCCGATAATCGCGCTGACTGCACACGCGATGACTGGGGATCAGGATCGCGCCATGGGAGCCGGTTGTGACGACTACGATACAAAACCTATCGAGTTGCCCCGCCTCTTGGGTAAAATCGAAGAATTGCTGGGCACCTCGACGTCGTAGATGTAGTTTCATGGAAGAGGATCGTCGTTGGACGCGCAATGCGCTTTTGGCACACATGCGCCAAGAGTTGATGTCTCCCGTAACGGCGATCGTCGGCTATTGCGAGATGCTTTGCGAAGAAGCGGACGGTCGCGAGGCCGAGGTGGTCTCCGATCTTGGGCGCATCAACGCATCGGCGCTGGAACTCCACGAACTCTCCGGTCGCTTGCTCGACTCCAATACGAGTCTCGCTCTTCTCGACGGCCCGGAGCTCGATAGCGCACAATCCACCATCCGACACGACCTACGCACGCCGCTCAATGCGATCAAGGGCTATAGCGAAATGCTGATCGAAGATGCGCTCGATCCCGCTCTCGTCGCCGACCTTTCGAAACTTCTGGCTGAGACGACCCTGCTTTTGAGCCGTCTCGAATCCATCATTGATTTCACGCACATCGAGAATGCGCCGTTGGACGCAATGCCGGAGGCCGAGGCATCAAAGATGGTGACTCACCTTGAAACGGTGATCCGCCCCCTCTCAGAGAGCCTCCGTCGGAAAGCGTTGCCGGGGCACATTTTGGTGGTCGATGACAATGAATCCAACCGAGACCTCCTGGCTCGACGGTTGCAAAAAGAAGGGCACAACGTGAAGACCGCTCACGATGGGTTCGCGGCGCTCGCCATGATGGACGGCACGGCGTTCGACCTCGTGTTACTCGACTTGATGATGCCGGGCATCAGTGGGATCGAGGTGCTCGCTCGCCTCAAAATCCAACCGGAACTCGCGGGGATTCCGGTGATCATGGTCTCGGCCCTTCACGAGATGGAGATGGTCGTCCGATGCATCGAGGCCGGCGCCGACGACTACCTTCCAAAGCCGGTCAATCCGACGCTGCTTTCGGTTCGCGTTGATGCCTTATTGGAGCGAAAGCAAGCCCAAGATCGCGAACGTTCGTACTTGAAACAAATCGAGGAAGAGAAACGCACGAGCGAGGGACTTCTGCTCAACATCCTTCCATCGGGGATAATAAAACGATTGAGTGACGGCGAATTACAAATTGCCGACCGCTTCGAGGATGTAACGATCCTTTTTTCCGATGTTGTCGGTTTCACTACGATGTCGAGTACGATCAGCGCTCAAGTTCTCGTCGATGCGCTCAATCAACTATTTTCCGCATTCGACGAAGCGACGAAAAGCTTCGGCATCGAGAAAATTAAGACAATCGGTGATTCCTACATGGCCGCAGCCGGGCTCCCTGAACCGCGAAACGATCACGCCGAAGCGAGCCTCGGTCTAGCACGGGCGTTGCTGGCGGCGACACGTGAAGTTCGGCGCGAGAGCGGGCACGATTTCCATATCCGGGTTGGCCTCCATTCGGGACCGGTGGTGGCGGGGATCATCGGATCGCATAAGTTCGCTTACGACGTTTGGGGGGACACCGTCAACGTCGCTTCGCGCATGGAATCGCACGGGATTCCCGGCCGCATCCACCTCTCCGCAGAGACGGCGCGCCGCTTAGATGGACGCTTCCCGCTGGAATCCAGAGGGCGCATCACGATTAAAGGCAAGGGCGAGGCGGAGACGTTCCTTCTCGCGGAAGGAGCATAATATATGTCAACCGTTGAGGACCTCCGGCGCCTGCAATCGATACTCGATACGGCACCGGTCGGGGTGGGAATATCGACCGACGGCGTCGTGCGCTTCGCAAATGCGCGCTTGCACGAACTGATTAACGTGCACGTCGGCGAATCGAGCAGAGACCTCTATGTGGATCCCGTGGAACGCGACGCAATCGCGGCGCGCGTCGCAACCGGCGGCATAGTCAGGGATGTCGAAATACAAATGTATGCTCCCGGCGGGAACGAAATTCGCGACATCTCGGTGACGTTTATGCCCGGTGATTATGAAGGCGTGCCGGGGGTTTTGGTCTGGATGATCGACATCACCGAGAGCAAACGCGAGGCGGCGGCGCTTGAGGAGCAACGACACCAGCTTGCCGCCATTCTCGACAATCTACCCGATGCAACGTTTGCAATCGACACCAAAGGTTGTATTACGGCATGGAACCGCGCCGCCGAGGTGATGACCGGCGTCAAATCCGAAGATATGTTCGGAAAAGGCAACTACGAATACGCAATACCGTTCTACGGAGAACGGCGACCGATCCTCATCGATCTTCTTTTTTCACCTGACCAGGAAATTTCGAAATATCAACACGTTCGACGGGTCGGCGATGCGTTGCTGGGTGATGGATATATACGGTGGCCGCACCGCGAGATGTGGTTTGAGGGCAGCGCCGCGCTATTACGCGATTCGCAGGGCAATATCATCGGTGCGATCGAGACGATCCGCGACCAAACCGAGCGTCGAAGGGCCGAGGAGGGGGTGGCGTCGTCGAATCTGCGGCTAGCGGGCGTCATCGACGCACTTCCTGATGCAGCCTTCGTCATCGACCACGAACGCAAAGTAGTGGCGTGGAATAGGGCGCTGGTGAAAATGACCGGCGTAGAGGCCGACAAGATGCTCGGGAAAGGGGATCACGAGTACGCGGTCCCGTTTTACGGTGAGCGTCGACCGATCGTTATCGACCTCATTGAAAAGCCCGACGATGAATTAGCGCAAGACTATGCTTGGTTGCGCCGCGAAGACGGCGGCGTGCTCTCCGGAGAGGTCGAAATCGATTTCCCGTTTATCGATCATACCCTCTACATTCAAGCTCGCGCCCGCGCGCTCTACGATGCTGATGGGTCCATGATCGGGGCCATCGAAATCATCCACGACCTTACCGAACGACAGCGCTTCGAAAACGAACTTACGATCGCAAAACGTTCCGCGGAGGAAGCCAATACGGCCAAGAGCGCCTTCCTGGCGAACATGAGCCACGAGTTGCGCACGCCCCTAAACGCCATCATTGGCTATTCGGAGATGCTCGCCGAGGAATTAGCGGAGATGGGCGAGGCTCGTATGGTTGACGATAGCAATAAAATTCGCTCTGCCGGCAAGCATCTGCTCGGGCTGATTAACGATGTACTCGACATTTCGAAAATTGAAGCCGGTAAAATGACGATAAGCATCGAGAAGATCGAGGTCGAGGCAATGCTCCGCGACGTTATTTCGACCATCACGCCGCTCGCTGCCAAAAATTCAAATACCCTAAAGTTCGAATGTCCCGCAGACCTTCCGCCGATTCACTCCGACCTTATGAAGGTGCGACAATCGCTGCTGAATCTCCTAAGCAACGCCTGCAAGTTTGCTAAGGAGGGCACGATACAGATGCGCGTTGCCGTCGATGGGGACTGGATCGATTTTATAGTCGAGGACAATGGTATCGGCATGACGCCGGAACAACTGGGGAGGCTCTTTGAGGCATTCTCGCAAGCCGATGCCACGATCACTCGGCAATACGGCGGAACCGGCCTTGGCCTTGCCATAACACGGAAATTCTGCCGGATGATGGGAGGCGACGTTTTCGTAGCAAGCACCTTGGGCGTCGGCTCCACGTTCACGATGCGCTTGCCGATCGTCGCCGTGAACGCGACCGAGGAGGCTTCGACGATCCCCGGTGAAAGCGCAAAAGCAAGCCTCTCGTCTCGTCCCCTGGCGCTCGTCGTCGATGACGATCCTACGGCGCGCGAAATGCTCCAGCGCAGCTTAGAGGAGAGCGGTTACCGTGTTGCGATGGCGCACGATGGCGAGGAAGCTCTCCGCCTAGCCGCGGAGCTTCGACCGTCGATTATTACCTTAGACGCGATCATGCCGCGTACGGACGGGTGGGCGGCTCTCAGCCGGTTGAAGGCCGACCCCGATCTCGCGCGCATCCCCGTCATTATGGTCTCGGTGTTGGGCGATTCTCAAATGGCCTATGCATTGGGCGCAGCCCATTACCTCTCCAAGCCCGTCGATCACCGTGAACTTCGTGCCGTTCTCGAACAATACCAAGGAAAGCGAAACGTATTGCTGGTCGAGGACGATGCGACGACGCGGGCGATGATGCGTCGCATGTTGGAGAAGAGCGGGTGGTCGGTGGTCGAGGCGCAGAACGGGAAAATCGGACTGGAACGAATGGCAGAATCACTTCCGGACATCATTTTGCTCGATTTGACGATGCCGGTCATGGACGGATTTGAGTTCGTCGCTGAGGTTCGCCGTTGCGAGAACTGGCGCACGGTGCCCATCATCGTGCTCACCGCAAAGGACGTTACCCGCGAAGAGTCCGAGCAACTTGCAGGCCGCACCGCGCACATCTGGCAAAAGGGAGCGGTGAATCTTGACGATCTGGCCGAGCAGATTCGGCGCTTACTTCCGACCTCCACGCGATAAACTCGATGCCTGGGGCCGAGAAATCCTCGCGATATCCCGTGGGCATTTGTCCGTTATCGACGAAGGATTCCGTGCGTACGATGTTGGCGGCGGATTTCGTTGATTATCCTCGGCCCTACCTCGCTAACCCGCGCATATCCGCTGCAAGCTGTGCGATCGAAAGATCGCCGCCGACGATCCGGAGATTCCCTCGCGGACCGATGAAGTATACGAAGGAGCTATGCCCCACATCGGTGCGCGTGGCTTGCACGTCGACGCCGTAGCCGCTCCAGATCGCCTTCATCTGTGCGCGCGTCCCGGTGATCCCGATCGCCGATACGCCGACGCGGGCGAAGAACGCACGCAGCGCCGCCGGAGTATCGCGCACGGGATCGACGCTGGCAAAAACGATCGCGACGCGAGAAGCGAGCCCGGATTTCGCGCGCGCCGCTCCGAGCTTTGCCAACGTCTGCGGACAGATATCCTTGCAGTGCGTGAAGCCGAAGTAGAGCGCGACGACGCGCCCCCGCTCGCCCGTGAGCGAGAACGACGCTCCGTTCTGATCGATCGCCGTCAGCGGCGGAGCGAGGCGAACGGGTTGTAGCACCGTACCGTACAGCCTCGGCGGCTTGGTCGAACACGCAGCGAGTCCGAGGGCGCCCGCGAGGGCGAGAAGGCCGAGCGGGGATCGACGAGACAACACTCCCGGTTCTTCTCCCGGCGCCCCGAGAACCCGCTCGCGAGCAAGATAGCGCTCGCTCGGGAAAGAGCGACTGCATGCGAAAAGTCGGTTTCGAGTGAACGCGCGCAGAGCCGAGGTCGTCGCACTAGTCAACCGCGGGCATACAATGCTCGCGGCGGGTGATGTGCGCGCCGCCATCGACGCTTATGAAACCGCGCTCGCAATCGACCCGTTCGAGCTGCAAATCCACCTTGGGTTAGCGCAAAGCTACCATCGTATCGGTGACGACGACGGCGCCGATCGCCATCGCCGCAATGCCATTAAACTCGCCCCGGTACGAACGATTCCCTTCCGCGGCAGCGAACGGCCGGTCCGCGTCCTCGCGCTTCTTGCAACTGCGAATGCCAACATCGATCTCGAACCGCTGCTCCCCAACGATACCTACGCCATTACCCTGGCACACGTCGACGCGATAGCGGCGGGCGCCGAACTCCCGAAACACGATATCCTCTTCAACGCAATCGGCGATGCCGACGCCGCGGAGAAAGCGCTGGCAATCGCAGAGAACATCGTTTCGCGCAGCGATGCACCGCTGGTGAACCACCCGGCCGCCGTTGCGAAAACGCGTCGCGACCGCAACGCAGCGCGCCTCCGCGGGCGCACGGCGCCACGCGTTCCGCGTACCGTACGGATCGAGCGCGAACGATTGCGCGGCACGCAGGCAAGCATCGCGCTTGCCGCCGCAGGCATATCCTATCCATTTTTGCTGCGTTCGCCGGGATTTCACAATGGGCGTTTCTGCCTGCGCGTCGCCGACCCCGGGGAACTTCACGACGCGCTCGCCGCTCTTCCCGGCGAGGAACTCTATGCCGTCGAATTTATCGATACGCGCGACGACCGCGGATATTATTGTAAATATCGCGCGCTCTTCATCGGCGATACGATCGTGCCCGTCCACGCTGCCCTCTCGACCGCTTGGAAGGTACACTTCGAAACGGCCGATTTGACGGGCGGTGAATTGGGGCGCGCGATCGACCGCGAGTTCCGTCGGCACCCGCGGCAGCGGATCGGCGAGCGAGCGTTTGCAGCGCTCGAAACGGTTCGGCGCGAGCTTCGGCTCCAGTACGCCGGCGCCGATTTCGGCCTCGACCGCGAGGGCAACTTCGTGCTCTTCGAAGCAAATGCGACGATGCTTCCCGGCAAGGCGAGCGAGCAAGCCCGTCAGGCAATCCTCGCCCTCCTACAAAGCCTCCTCGCTCCCAGCGGAGGATAAGCTTCTCGATTTAGGTTTAGGCTGCAGCCTTCGAGGGCTGCGGGATGTTAAAATTTGCGACGTTATGCCCATTGAGATCGACCTCACCGGTACCCCTCCTGAGGCGGTACGCTACGCACGCAAGCCGGACTGGCTCCGCGTCAGCCTGCCCCACGGTGACGATTACGAGCGCGTAAAGGCGAAGGTCTCGGGGCTCACGCTGAACACCGTCTGCAAAGAGGCGGCCTGCCCGAACCTCGCCGAGTGCTGGGGGGCTGGGACGGCGACGATCATGATTCTCGGCGACACCTGTACCCGCGGCTGCCGCTTCTGCAACGTGAAGACCGGCAACCCGCGCGGGATCGTCGATTGGCTCGAGCCGACGCGCGTCGCCGATGCAGTCGCCGACCTCGGCTGGAAGTACCTCGTGCTTACCGCCGTCGATCGCGACGATCTCGCCGACGGCGGAGCACTCATTTTCGCAAATACGGTTCGCGCTATTCACGAACGCGTGCCGGGTTCGCGCGTCGAGATCCTCAGCGGCGATTACCGCGGCGATCTCACCGCGCTCGAGATCGTTCTCGACGCCCGCCCCGACGTCTTCGCCCACAATCTCGAAACGGTGCGCCGCCTCACTCCGCACGTCCGCGATAAGCGAGCGACCTACGATCGCTCTCTCGCGGTGCTCCACCACGCCAAAGCGCGCGCTCCCGAGCGCTATACGAAGACCTCAATCATGCTCGGCCTCGGCGAAAGCGTCGAGGAAGTCGAAGCGGCGATGGAAGACGCCCGCGCCGCCGGCGTCGACATCTTCACGATGGGGCAATATCTTCAGCCGAGCAAAAAACATCTTCCGGTCACCGAGTTCATCACTCCGGAGCGCTTCGCAGAGCTCGGAGCGCTTGCCCGTTCGAAAGGATTCCATCAAGTCGTGAGCAGCCCACTCTCGCGGTCCTCCTACCACGCAGAGCAGGCATTCTCGGCGTGACCAAGTTCTTTCTCAATCGCCCGATCTTCGCGACGGTTTTCGCGCTCATCATCACGATAGCGGGTTTGATCGCTATCCCGACGCTTCCGGTCGCGCAATATCCGCAGATCAATCCCCCGGTCGTCACGATCTCGGCCTTCTATCTCGGTGCCGACCCGAAGACCGTTGAATCGGCGGTGACAATTCCGCTCGAACAAGCGGTGAACGGCGTCCAGGGGCTCAATTACGTCTCCTCGGTGAGCGCGCAGGGATCGTCGTCGATCACCTGTACCTTCCACCTCGGCACCGATCTCGATATCGCCGCCGCCGACGTGCAGAACGCCATTCAGAGCGCCTTCGGACGTCTTCCGGGCACGGTAACGCAGTCCGGCGTCACGGTCAGCAAGAACGCGGGTTCGTTCGTCATGGGTATGTCGCTGATCTCGAACACCAAAAAGTACGATACACTTTTCCTCAGCAATTACGCCGCACTCAACATCGTCAACGATCTCAAGCGTATCCCCGGCGTCAGCAACGTCAATATCTTCGGCGAGCGACTCTACGCGATGCGGATCTGGCTCGATCCGCACGAACTCGCCGCGCGCGGGCTCACCGTTACCGACGTTCTCTCCGCCATTCAAACGCAGAACGCCGCCGTCTCCGGCGGAAGCATCGGCGCCCCCCCGCAACCTGCAAATCAACCCTATACCTACGTCGTCAGCGTTCACGGACGCCTCACCACCCCGCAACAGTTCCGCGATATTATCTTGCGCGCCGATCCAAACGGCGGTATCACGCGCCTCGGAGACGTTGCGCGCGTCGATCTCGGAGCTGAGGATTACAGCAGTTTTCTGCGCTTCGACGGGCACCAGAACGTCGTCGGCATGGGCGTGCAACAATACCCTTCGGCGAACGCACTCACCGTGTCGAGCGCCGTGATCGCCGAGATGAACAAGCTGGAGAAAAAATTCCCGGCCGGCGTTCACTACCAAGTTGCGTTTAGCTCGACGGCGTTCGTACAAGAATCGATTAAAGACGTTCTGATAACGCTGCTCATCTCGATCCTGCTCGTCATCGCGGTGATCTACCTGTTCCTGCAGAACGGGCGTGCGACGCTGATCCCGGCGATAACGATACCCGTCTCGTTGATCGGGACGTTCGCGATCATGAAGCTCTTCGGGTTCTCGATCAACACGATCACGCTTTTTGGAATAACTCTTGCCACGGGGCTGGTCGTCGACGACGCAATCGTCGTCATCGAAAACATCGAACGCATCGTGAAATTACGCGGCACCGGCATTCTCGCCGGCGCAGGCGAGGCGATGGAGGAGATCCAAGGTGCCGTCGTTGCCTCCTCGCTCGTTTTGCTGGCGGTCTTCATTCCGGTCGCCTTCTTCCCGGGAACGACCGGACAGATCTACAAACAATTTGCGCTCACGATCGTGGGCTCGATCTCGATCTCGCTCTTTGCCTCGCTGACGTTAGCGCCACCGCTGGCGGTGAAGTTCTTACACCTTGGGGATCGTCCGCCGCGCTTCGGCCTCTTTACCTGGTTCAATCGACGCTTGGAACGCTTCCGCGGCTCTTATGCGCGCACGTTGCCGCGGCTCATAAAAGTGCGGCGCCGCGTCCTGCTCGGGTTCGCCGCGACGCTCGTTCTCGTCGTTTTACTCTTCAAGCTTATTCCAACCGGATTTATTCCCGACGAAGACCAAGGGTTTCTCATGTGTATCATTCAGGCACCTGAGGGAACCTCGCTGGCCGGAGAGCATGCCGTTGCCGTGCAGGTAGAGAAATATCTTCTCGCGCAGCCGCAGGTCGAGCACGTCTTCAATATCGGCGGTTTTAGTTTCGGCGGTTCGACCCCGAACCGCGGCATGATGTTTATTCGCCTGAAGCCATGGAATCAGCGTCCGGGGCCATTCAATTCGGCGAGTTTTCTCTCTCTTAAATATTTTTTCCACTTTATGGCCGACGCAAAAGCGCAGATACTCGTGGTCAATCCCCCGGCAATTAGCGGTGTTGGAACAACCGCGGGATTTCAATTCGAACTCGAAAACAACGGAACGCTGACACTTCGGCAACTCGACGATGTTGCCAAAAAGATTATCGCCGCAGCGGCCAAGGACCCCAAGCTCGTTCAAGTACGAACGTCATTTGCGATTAATTCGCCGCAACTCGACGCGACCGTCGAACGGCAGAAGGCGATCTCCCTCGGCGTCCCCTTAAGCGATCTCTACGCGACGCTCGGCGTCATGCTCGGCGGCGCCTACGTGAATGATTTCACCTATCTCAATCAATCCTATCGCGTATATGTCCAGGGCGACGAGCCCTATCGCGACCGCATCGCCTCGCTGCAGAGCCTCTACACCCGCTCCGCGAGCGGCGGCATGATTCCGCTACCGGAGCTCGTAAACGTGCATCGCGTTCTCGCCGCTCCCGTTATCGACCATTACAATCTCTATCGAAACATCGAGATCACCGGGCAGGCCGCGAGCGGACATAGTTCGGGTGAGGCGATCAACGCGATGGAGCAGATCTTCAAACGGGTCGCTCCGCCGGGCGTCAGCTACGAATGGAGCGGCATCTCGCTCGAGGAGATCCACGCCGGTTCGCAGACGATCCTCCTCTTCACGCTCGGCATCATCTTCGTCTTTCTCGTGCTCGCCGCGCTTTACGAGAACTGGATCGACCCGCTGATCGTGTTGCTCGCCGTGCCGGCCGCGCTCTTTGGCGCGCTTGCGTTGATCGGACTTCGCAACCTCGTTCCGGACCTTCTCTTTAAGCTGCTGGGAATGGTCGGGGTGCCTATTCCCAACCCGTTTGGGAACATGGCTCAGAACGTGTACGTGCAGGTGGGCTACGTTATGCTCGTCGGTCTGGCGAGCAAGAACGCGATTCTTATCGTCGAGTTCGCGAACCAACAGTTGCGTGCCGGGGCGGATATCACCACGGCGGCACTTCGCGGTGCGCAGACCCGTCTTCGCCCGATCTTGATGACCTCGATCGCCTTCATCCTCGGTTCGACGCCGCTGGTTTTCGCCACCGGCGCAGGCAGCGCGGCACGTCAATCGATCGGAACGGTCGTCTTCGGCGGGATGCTGCTCTCGACGTTCCTGAACCTGATGGTAACCCCGGTGCTCTACGTCGTAATCAAGAGTTTGGAGGCGCGTCTCTTCGGCGGGCCCTTCGTCGAAGCGCACGGCACGA
>JAJYHP010000124.1 GCA_021784715.1 bacterium | reverse complement strand
GATGTTATTCGCAATCTGCGTTTGCTCGAGACCGGCGCCGGACAAGCCCTCCTTGAGGACGTTGACCGTCGATCCGAACGAGAGCCCTGGAATCTCTGCCATCGTCTTCACCTATCGGCGCCCGCGCCGCGGAACTTGAGTCTCGCGCCCCCGGCTCACGCGCGGTGCTCGGCGAATTGCGCCTCGTAGAGCGCGGCGTACGCGCCGCCCCGCGCCATCAACTCCTCGTGGCTCCCCGACTCGGCGATGCGCCCGTGTGCGAAGTAGAGGATGCGATCCGCCCTCCGGATCGTCGAGAGGCGGTGCGCGACGATGAGCGTCGTGCGGCCGGGAAGCAAGCGATCGAGCGCCGATTCGATCAGCGTCTCGGAGTGGGTATCGAGCGCGCTGGTCGCTTCGTCGAGAATGAGGATCCGCGGGTCGCGCAGGATCGCCCGCGCGATCGCGATCCGCTGCCGCTGCCCGCCGGAGAGGCGGACGCCGCGCTCGCCGACCTCGGTCTCGTAGCCCTCGGGGAGCTCCGAGATGAACTCGTCGGCGTTCGCCTCCCGAGCGGCGGCGATGACCTCGTGCTCGTCGGCTTCGAGCCGTCCATAGCGAATATTTTCGAGGATGCTCCGTCGGAAGAGCTGCGGATCCTGGGGAACGATCGCGATCGCGGCGCGGATATCGGCGAGCGGGTAGGCGTCGAGCGGATGCCCGTCGATCGCGATCTGACCCGACTGCGGCTGGTAAAAACGTGGGACGAGATTGATAAAGGTGGTTTTGCCGGCGCCCGAAGGTCCGACGAGCGCGACGATCTCGCCGGGCGCGATATCGACGCTGACGCCGTCGAGCGCCGGGCTCTCACCCTCGGCATAGGAAAACCGAACGTTGTCGAACGTGATCCGGCCGGCGATCGCCGGAGCGGAGAGGGGGCGAGGGGGCTCGGCTTCCTCCGTCGGAAGATCGACAATCTCGTAGATGCGTCCGGTTGCGACGATCGCGCGGTTGAGATCGCCAACGAACGCAGCGACGCGGTTGAGCGGGTTGACGAGATTCACGAGTAGGAGATAATACGTGAAGACTTCGCCGACATTCAAACGCCCGACCAACACTTCGCGGGCGGAGAGCCAGATCACCACCGTCACCGCGAGGATCATAATCGAGCTGACGACCATCGGCTGCGTCTGCACGAATTGCGTCATTTTCAACGATGCGGTCACGTAATCGTCGGTCCGTTCGCGAAAACGCCGGACTTCATAGGATTCGCGCCCGAAGGCTTTGACGATACGTTGCCCTTGTAGTACCTCGCTCAGCGCCGCAATCACTTCGGCAATACGCATCTGCGTCGTCGTCGTGCTCCGCGTGATCAGTCGCGAGAAGCGAGAGACGGCGAACGAGATGACCGGAGCGACGAGTACCAAGACCACCGTGAGCAACCAGTCGAGCCAGAGCATGTACGCGAACGACGAAACGAAGGTGACGACCGAGACGACGAGCTGGGGGAGCGAGATCGTCACCGCGTCGCTGACGATCTGCAAGTCGGAATTAAAACGCGAGATGAGGTCGCCGGGGCGCCAACGGTCGAAGATCGGCAGCGGCAGCCGGAGGATCCGGTCGACGAGCTGCAGGCGCAGCATCGCGATAAAGTGTTGACCGCACCACGCAGTCGCGTAGGTCTGGGCGTAGGTCGCCGCTTGCGCGGCGATCAGCGGCAGAGCGACGAGCCCCAGCATGCGGTAGAGCACCCCCAGATCGGGGTGCTTCGCCTCGAGAACGCGGGAGATAATCTGCCCGAAGGCCCAGGGCGGAACCGTGGTGAGCACGCCGGCGACGGTTCCTAATGCGACAGCAACCGCGAGGCGTCCGAGATAGGGGCGTGCTTCGCGCGAAAGACGTCGCAATGTTTCCTGTCGTGTCATGATCTCGGCGCGAAGTTGCCGCAGTGCGCCGATGAAACCTCTCGAGGCTCCCGGCGGTAGGTGCAGGCAAAGGGAGAATCGAGAATGGACTGTTTCTTTCACGCTCGCGTCCCGGCGGTTGCCGGATGCCCGACCTGCTCGAAGGGGATCTGCGCGACCTGTCGCGACAGCAGCGGCCTCTGCCCGAGTTGCCGCCTCGCCGCTCGGATCGAGAGCGCGAGTTCGCAGACGACGTTAACCGGCGGGCGCGCCCCCAATCGCGGCACCGGGGCGACCTACGATGGCGGCGCCGTTGTGCCGCCGCGGGCGGCGACGGTGAGCGTCGGCGATCCGCTCGACCCGGTCGAATCGCGTGCGCTCGTCGCGCTCGGCTATCCGCTTCTCCCGCTCGCATTGCTCTCGTTGCTCGAACGCCGCCGCTCGCGCTTCCTCAAGCGCGCCGCGATGCAGGCGATCGGTTTCAATCTCGCGTTCGCCGCCTTCTGGGGTGTCCTTCAACTCATGAGTTCGCTCGCGATTCCCTGGATCGGGATCGAGTCGGCGATCCTCATTCCATTTCTCGTACCGCTCTTTTTGGTCGCCTCAGTCTATTACGGCGTAAAGACCTGGCACGGCGATGAAGTGCGCGTGCCGATCGTCACCGACTGGATCGAAGAGCACCTACCGGCTGCGTAGCCGCGCGCCACAGGGAGTACCGCTCCAAAAATGCGACGGCGCGTGCGCGGTGGTCGAGCATTGGGCGCGGATAGCGCTCGATCTCGAAAAAATCGAGCGCGAGTTGGCGATCCTGCCATGCGTGGAGCTGCCGCGCGTCGGAGAGCAGCGCGAGTTCGGGAATCCAGCGCCGTACGTACCGTGCCTGCGGATCGCCCCGGAGGAACTGTCGCTGCGGATCGATGATGCGCGGGAAATGCATATCGACGCGGAGCCCCGCGCTCCAGCGCCAATTCCCGATCGCGAGCGCTGGCTCGTCTTCAGTGAGATATCGCTCCCATTCCTCCATTCCGACGCGCCAATCGAGCCCGAGGTCGAAGCAACAGAACGAGGCGACGACCGAGCGTACCGCGGGGTGCATCGTTCCGGTCGCAACGAGTTCGCGCATCCCCGCGTCGACGAGCGGAAACCCGGTACGCGCCTCGGCGAGTGCTGCGAACTCGGCGCTCGCGCGGGTGAAGAGGCGTTCCTCGGGTTGCGGAGCTTCATCGCATCCGGCGAATAGCAGAAAATCTCGTCGCGCCATCGCACGGAGAAAGCGTTCGATTCCCGCACGCTCCTCGGCTAGCAAAAACGGATCTTCCAAGCGTTTGCAAACGTTACGGACGACGTCGCGCCCCGAGAGCAATCCGTAGGAGAGCGGTAGTCCAAGCCCCGAGGTCGGAAGCGCGGGCGTGCGAACCGCGCGCGCGTATTCAACCAGGCGGTCGTTGACGAAACGTTCGAGTTCGGCGCGCGCGACGCGTTCGCCGACCGTGCCGGGAAAACACGAAGCAGCGAACTCCTCGGGGTGAGGCAAAGGTTCGCTCGGTAGGACGCTCGGCGAGAGATGTGCGGCTGCATCGACCGGCGACCGCACGCTCTCCGGCGCGCGCCAACGCCGATAGAACGCATTGAAGGAACGAAACCCGGCATCGCCCTCATCGTCGATTGCGAATCGTTCCGGATCGACCGCGACCGCCTCGTGCACGGCGAGCGCGCGCATGCCGTGTTCCTCGGCGATCGCCTGCAAGCGCAGGTCTTCGCGCGCGCCGGCGGGATCGTATCGTTTGCTCCAGGCAACGACCCGCGCGCCGGTCGCCCGCGCAACCGAGCGAATCGTCGTGTCGAGCGGCGCTCGACGGACGAGCAATCGCGAACCACGGAGCCGTAATTCGGCATCGAGTGCTTCGACCGCCGCACAAAAATACGCCGCACGTCGCGGATTGCGAGCGATGCGCTCGATACGGCGTCGATCGAGAACGAGCAGTGGAACGATCTGCGTACCCGGCTCCAACGCTGCGAAGATCGCTCGATCGGTGAGCCGAAGATCGCGGTCGAAACAGAGCAGCGTCGGATTCATTTGTCGGCGGCGATTCCATCAATATAGGCCGCAACGTCGGCGAGATCGCGACGCGTCAGCTGCGAGGGATAGAGTTTCGGCATCGGCGCCTCGGGCTCTTCGATTGCCACGAAGATCCGCTTCTCGTTCCACGACGGTGCGAGTGCGTGGAGCGACGGCCCCAGGCGGGTTCCACGCGCCTCTGCCCCGTGGCACGCGGCGCAGCGCTCGAGATAGACGCTCCGCCCGCGCGCGCCGTCGCCTCGTATCATGCCCGCGCGCTCGCCGCTCGCATGTCCGGAGCATGCCGTTAGGAGGAGGGCGAGGCCCGCCACGCCTGCTCGATTCTTCACGCGACACGCGTTCGCTCCGTGCAGGCGCTTCTCCCCACCATTTGGAAAGGAGCGCTCGTGGCAGGACGCAAGATTTTCCTCCGCTTCGCACAAGCAAGCGATGTGGAGCGTCTGACGCGCGAGGGCGTCATTACGGCTCCCCCACCAGCGAAAGAGACGTGGAACCAACGCATCGTGCGCTGGCTCTCCGAGCAGCGCGCGGGGCGGCGCGCCGTGCTCGTCGCCGAAGACTCAACCGGCCTTCTCGGAATCCTCCATCTCGTCTTCGAACTTCCCGTCGGATTCAAGGACCCCGAAGCGGCGAATGGCTTCGATATCGCGATGATCGAAGGGCTGCATATGCGCGCCGGCGTCCCTCCCGAAGTCGGCAACGAAATGGTTGAAGAGATCCAGCGCATCGCAACCAAGCGCAATGTGACGACACTGACCTTCTGCATTCCGATGAATCAGCCACGCGCGATTCGCCAGGTGAAAGAGTGGGGCTTCGAGGAGTTCCGTATTATGGCCGAGCCGTCGAAGATGCTCGCTTTTTTCCGGAAGACCGTCTAGAACCCCGACGGATCGAGAGCGAGAACCGCCTGGTGTACGAGGTCGAAAAACCGATCGAACTCTTTCGCAACGCGCAGGCGCTCTATCGCGCACGGCAATTCGAGGAAGCCGCAGCGGGCTATCGACGTTGCATCGCCCTCGTGCCGGATTTTGCGACCGCCCATATGCGGTACGCAGAGCTCCTCATGCAACTCGGGCGCGCCGACGCCGCGCTCGCCGAGATGCGCGCCGGCTTTCGGCCCGTCTCCGGACAGATCTCTCCCTTCCGCGGAACGGGCGAGCCGCTTCGCGTGCTCCAACTCGGCTCGTCGTCGGTGCAGGGGCAGACGGGAACCGAGCACATTCTCGATTCGCAACTCTTCGAAACGACGACGATCCTCGTGCAATACTGGGATCCCGAACTCGCGCTGCCGGCACACGACCTCACGTTCAATCTCATCGCCGACCCCGATATCGACGCGCCCGCGCTCGCGATGGCAACCGAATTGCTCGCCGCCGATCCCGCGCCGGTGCTCAACCCTCCGCATCTCATCGCCACGACCTCGCGCGTCGCTCACCCGGTGCGGCTCCAAGAGATTCCCGACACCATCGCACCGGTCGCGCGCCTCCTGTCGCGAACGGAGATCGAGGCCGAACATTTACCCTTCCTCCTGCGCTCCCCCGGCTTCCATAACGGCGCACACTTCGAACTCATAACGACCGAGGCGGAGCTCGTCAGCGCGCTCGCAACGCTCCCCGGCTACGAATTGCTCCAGATCGAATACGTCGACACTGCCGCCGCGGATGGACGCATTCGGAAATATCGCGCCATGATCGTCGATGGCGTTCCGTACCCCGCGCATCTCGCCATCGCACGCCATTGGAACATTCACTATTTTAGCGCGGAGATGGGCGCCTCGGAACGAGCGGAGGAGATTTCCTACTTGAGCGACCTTCGCGCGCATCTCGGCGACCGCGTGACCGACGCGCTCGTCGCGGTCGGTCGTTCGACCGAACTCGATTACGTCGGCGTCGATTTTTCCGTTTCGCACGACGGGCGTCTCGTCGTCTTCGAAGCGAATGCGGCGATGACCGTCTATCTTCCCGACGAGAGCGCGGGTGTTCCCGAACGCCGAGCCGCAGCCATACGCATCTTTACGGCAGCACAAAAGATGATCGCCGAACGGGTCGCTAGCCGCCGATCTCGCTGAACGCACGCATCTGCGATGCTGCCTCGCCGACACGCAAGTGGTGGCGCTCGGGTTTCACCAGCATCGATGCCAATATCCGCTCGCGAATTCGTTCGTCACTCTCGCCGGCCCGCAGCGAACTCTTGAGGTCGAGATGGTTCTCGCCGAAGAGGCAGAGCCGCAGGCGACCGTCGGCGGTGAGGCGGACCCGATTGCACCGCTCGCAATAATCGTGCGAGAGCGGGCTGATGACGCCGATCGTTCCCGCGCCGTCGGCGAACCCAAAATAGCGCGCCGGGCCGTTGCCGGGCGGTCCTGCGACGGGAACGAGCGCATCGATTGCCGATAGCCGTTCGAGAATCTCTTCCGCGGAGATATACGCGTCGGCGGCGATACCGAGGTTTTCGTGGACCGGCATCAATTCGATGAAGCGGACCGTTACGTCTCGCTCGCGGGCATAACGAGCGAAAGCTTCGATTTCGTCGTCGTTGCGCCCGCGCATCGCGACGCAATTAATCTTCACCGGTCGCGCACCAACGCGCACGGAGGCATCGATCGCCCGGAGAACGTTCGCGAGCCCGGGACGGCGCGCGAGCGCTTCGAAGCGATCCTCGCGTAACGTATCGAGCGAGATATTCACGCGCGTGAGCCCGGCATCCATCAGGTCGGGAAGCCGCTCTTCGAGCAGGATGCCGTTGGTCGAGAGCGCGATCTCGTCGATGCCGCCGACCGCCGACAACATGCTCACGAGCCGCGGGAGATCGCGCCGAACCAACGGCTCGCCACCGGAGATGCGCAACTTGCGCACGCCGACCGAAGCAAAGATACCGACGAGCCGTTCGATCTCCTCGAAGCTCAGCAATTCGTCGCGCTCGATCCACGCCAGTCCCTCGGCCGGCATGCAGTAAATGCAGCGGAGATTGCATTTATCGGTGACCGAGATGCGTAGGTAATCGATCCGGCGCGCGAATGCATCGGTGAGCGGGGCGTCGAGCAGATCGATCGTTTTCACTCTGTAGCGCCTTCAACGCCGGGAAGAGCGCTTTTGGATGCAAGCGCGATTTCCTCGAGCACCGTCGCCTCCCGTTCCTGCGCGTGCGCTTGCAGTAAGAGACGCCGCGCCGCCGATCCGCCGATTCGGCCGAGCGCCCAGGCCGCCGCGCCGCGCACGAGCGGGTGAGGATCCTCGGCGAGCGCGCGAGCGAGCGCGGGAATCGCCGCACGGTCGAGCGCGTTTCCAAGCCCGATAGCGGCATTGCGACGCAGCACCGCGGCCCCGCGCCAGCCCATCGCCGTCGGGCGATATCGACGCTTATACGCTCCGCTTCGCAGCGAGAGCAATTCCTGAAGATCGGGGGCTGCAAGTCCCTCCTCGAAGGGGTCGAATGCCGCATCGCCGCGCGCTCCCGCGCGAACCGTCGGCGGACAAATGTCCTGGCAGAGATCGCAGCCCCAGATCCAATCTCCGAGCAGCGCTCGCAGGTCGCGCGGGATCGCGTCAACGCGCTGCGTGAGATCGGCGATGCAGCGCCTGGCATCGATCGTGTAGTCGCCGCGGAGCGCACCGGTCGGGCAGACATCCACGCAACGCCGACAGCTGCCGCAATGGGTCTTCAGCGGCGCGTCGGGCACGAGCGGGAGCGAACAAAAAATCTCGCCAAGAAAAACGTACGAGCCGAGTTCGGGCGCGATGGCATTGGTGTGCTTGCCGATCCAGGCGAGGCCGGAGCGAGCCGCTCGGGCGCGCTCGGCGACCGGTGCGGTGTCGCAGGCGAACGCCGTGACGGCACCTCCCGCGGCGCTATCGATATGTCGAGCGATATCGTCGAGAACCGCGCGCACCCGGCCGTGGTAATCGCGCGACCACGCATACTTCGAGACGCGCCCGCTCCCGCGCGCCCATCGCTGCGGCGTCGGCCGGGCGTACGGTATCGCGACGCAGATGACGCTACGCGCTTCACGAAGGATATTCAGCGGATCGGCGGCGGCAATGGCGTACTCGTCTCCGTATCCCCACGTCTCGAGATCGCCGCGCTCGAACGACGCTCGCAGACGCTCCCGCGTCTGCGCGTCTTCCTCGGCATCGGCGACGCGCACGCGAACGCCCAACGCAGCGCCGCGCTCCGCAAGTACGCCGCGCACCTTTGCGAGATCGAGGATGCTAGATCGTTGCGAGATCACCGAGCGGCCCTCGTGGAAACGCGCGGTCGATCGCGTCGATCTCCTCGTCGCGCAAGAGGATCTCTCCGGCGCGCGCGTTTTCTTCCACGTGGGCGACCGAGGAAGCTTTCGGAATGGCAAAGAGCATCGGATCGCGCGTTAAGAACGCGAGAACGATCGAGCGTACCGTCGTTCCGCGCGCCGTCGCGATCGATCGCAGCGTCGCATCGGCGAGAAACGCCTCGATATTGCGCCGCCCGAACGGCGTGTAGCCCACGACCGGCACGTCGTGGGTGCGAGCGTACGGCAGGAGGCGATGCTCCGGAGTTCGTTCGCCGAGATTGTAGAGTACTTGATCGCAGAGCAAGGGATAAGGAGCGAGCGAGCGACGCGCGATCTCGAGGTCCTCGACGTCGCAGTTGCTCGCCCCGGCGAAACGGATCTGCCCGTTCTCGATCAGCGTTCGCATCGCGCGCATCGTCTCTTCGATGGGGTAGGCGCCGCACCAATGCAAGAGGTATCCGTCGAGATAGGGCGTTCCGAGCCGCTCGAGGCTCCGTCGTGCCGCCGCAAGCGTCCCTTCGTAGCTCGCATTACTCGGCAAGACCTTACTCACCAGAAAGAGCGCGCTGCGGTCGAGCGGCGCGATAGCTTCGCCGACGACGCGCTCGACCTCGCCCGCGCCGTACATCTCCGCGGTGTCGATATGCGTCATTCCCAGTTCGACGCCGCGACGAATCGCGGCGATCGCATCGGCGCGCCCGCGACGATGCTCCGGCAGATTCCAGGTACCCTGGCCGATAACCGGGAGCTCGCGTTCCGTTCTCCCGAAGCGTCGCCGTCGCATCTAAAAAAACTCGAACCCGGCGTCGAGCGCGGCGTAGCGAAGCAGCCCGCCCTCTAAATGCGCCACGCGTTGAAAGCCGGCATCGCGTAGCCGTGCGATCGCCCAGCGCGAACGCACGCCGACGCGACAGGCGACAATGTAGCGTTTTGCGGAGTCGAGTTCGTGCATCCGCGCCTCTAACTGCGAAGCGGGGATATGCACCGCTCCGGGAATCACGCCGAGCACCGCTTCGTGCGGTTCGCGGACGTCGAGCAGCAGCGCGTCGCGCAACGCGGCATCGAGTTCCTCGGGAGCGACCTCGGCGATTCCGGCGATCGATGCCGTCGATTCGTCGTCGTGGGCGTCGACCGGATCGAAGAGCGTCGGGCGATCGCCGCAACGTATGCAATCGGGGTCGCGGGCGAAGCGGACTTCGCGCGTGCGTGCGGCGAGCGCATCGACGAGCAGCAGGCGCCCGCGCAGCGGCTCGCCGATCTGCAGCAATGCTTTGAGCGCCTCGCTCGCCTGCCACGCGCCGACGATACCCGGCAGCACTCCCAACACGCCGCCCTCGGCGCAGGTCGGCACGCTGCCGGGTTCGGGTGCGTACGGAAAGAGGCAACGGTAGCACGGCCCATCGGGATCGAAGCGCGTCACTTGGCCGTCGAAGCGAAAGATCGCGGCGAAGATCTCGATCTTCTTCTCCAACGAACAGGCATCGCTCGCGCAATAGCGCGTGGTAAACCGATCGCTGCAATCGATCACAACGTCGTAGAGGCGCACCAAGTCGCGAGCGTTGCTCGCATCGAAACGTACTTGCAGCGCGTCGATGGTAATCTGCGGATTGAGCGCTTGCAGGCGTTCGGCGGCGACCGTCGCCTTGGGGCGGCCGATATCGGCGTGCTCGAAGAGAATCTGCCGCTGCAGGTTACTCTCGTCGACGGAGTCGTCGTCGAGAACGCCGATCCGTCCGACTCCCGCCGCCGCAAGGTAGGCGAGCACCGGCGCGCCGAGCCCGCCCGCACCGATCACCAGCGCGCGCGAGGACGCAAGCCGTTCCTGACCGGCCAAGCCGATCTCGGGGATGAGGAGATGCCTGCTATAGCGCCGCAGGTCGCGCGATCCGGCGAGCGTCACGATCGTGGGAAACGTTCGTCAAGCCACGCCAAAACCTCGGCACGAGCGCGAGGCCCGGCCT
>JAJYHP010000063.1 GCA_021784715.1 bacterium | reverse complement strand
AGGTCGCGCTCGACCAAATGGTCCCGCCGAACCTTTACGCAGCCGTCGCGCAGGTGATTGCATTCGTGTACCGGTTAAAGAGAAAGACGATCGCGTAAATGGCTTCGGCATCCAGCGCACCGGCGCGGCCGAGCATCGGTCAGCGAATCGCCGCGACGACCCCGGTCTTCGTCGCCGGGGCGGCGGTGACGCTCGTCTTTTTGATGATCGTTCCGGTGCCGACGCAGGTGCTCGATGCGCTGCTGACGCTCAATATCACGGGCGCGCTGGTGATTATCGGCACGAGTCTCTACGCCGAAAACGCGCTCTCGTTCTCGGTCTTTCCCACCTTGTTGCTGATCGTGACGCTCTTCCGGCTCGCGTTGAACATCACGGCGACGCGCGCGATTCTCACCAACGGCTACGCCGGCGAGGTGATCCAGTTCTTCGGCCAGGTCGTGATCGGCGGCAACTACGCCGTGGGATTCGTCATCTTTCTCATCTTGGTCGTCATTCAATTCGTCGTCATCACCAACGGCGCGGGGCGCGTCGCCGAAGTTGCGGCGCGCTTCACCCTCGACGCGATGCCCGGCAAACAGCTGGCGATCGATGCCGATCTCAACGCCGGCCTCATCACCGAAGCCGACGCTCGCCAGCGGCGCAAAGATATTCAGCGTTCGGCGGATTTCTACGGCGCGATGGACGGCGCCAGCAAGTTCGTCCGCGGCGACGCCATCGCCGCGGTCATCATCGTCGCGATCAATATCGTCGGCGGCTTCATCATCGGCGTGGTGCAATTGCACTACACGCTGCTGCAATCGCTCTCGACATTCACGTTGCTCACCGTCGGAGAGGGGATCGTGACGCAAGTTCCGGCGCTGTTGATCTCGACCGCGACCGGTATCATCGTCACCCGCGCCGCCGCCGAATCCGATTTCGGCGGCGAACTCACCAAGCAGCTCAACTCCCAACCGCTCGCGATCTTGATCGCGGCGGTGATGACCGGCGTCTTCGGTATCGTCGGCCTCGCGCGCTTCTTCATGTTGCCGATGTCGGCGCTGCTGTTTTTCTACTATTTCTCGCGCCGCCGTGCCGGCTCGCCGGCGGTGCAAGCCGCCGCCGCGGCCGCGAAGGCGGCGGCGACGGCGAAAAACGCGCCGGCGAAGCCCGCCGAGAGCGTGGTACCGTTGCTCTCCTACGATCCGATGGAACTCGAGATCGGCTTCGGCCTCATTCCGCTCGTCGACATCAACCAAGGCGGCGATCTGCTCGAACGCGTCACGCTCATTCGGCGCCAGGCGGCGCGCGAACTCGGGATCGTGATGCCGCCGATTCGCGTTCGCGACAACCTGCAACTCAAGCCCAGCGCGTACAGCGTGAAAATTTACGGCTTGGAAGTGGCGCAGGCCGAGGTGATGGTCAGCCGGCTCCTCGCGATGAATCCCGGCACCGCCACGCAACCGCTCGACGGCATCGCCACCAAGGAGCCGGCGTTCGGATTGCCGGCGCTCTGGATACCCGAAGCGTTGCGCTCCGAGGCGGAGATGGCGGGCTACACGGTGATCGATCCGACCAGCGTGATCGCCACCCATCTCACCGAACTCATTCGCGCGCACGCGCCCGATCTGCTCGGCCGCCAAGAAACCTCGGCGCTCCTCGACAACATCAAAACGCACTATCCGGTCGTCGTGGAAGAACTGGTGCCGGGGCTGCTCTCGGTCGGCGAGGTGCAGCGCGTGCTGCAGAACTTGCTGCGCGAGCGGATTCCGATTCGCAACCTCGTCCTCATTCTCGAAACGATGGCCGATGCGGCTCGCAACAGCAAGGATATCGATTTTCTTACCGAGCGCGTGCGCGCCGCGCTCGCGCGCCACATCTCATCAGAGTACGCCGAAGAGGGGCTGCTCTCGGTCATCACCGTCGATCCGCGGCTTGAGGCGCTACTCGCCGAAGCGGTGCGACGCGGCGAGGATGCCTACGCCTTGCTCGACCCGGCGACGATCTCGCGCGTCTATTCCTCGCTCTCACGGCAGATCTCCATCGCACAGAATGCGGGTCTGCAACCGATCGTGCTCGCGTCGCCCTCGGTACGTCTCGCGCTCAAGCGGCTCACCGAACGGGCCGCGCCCAACCTCGTCGTCCTTTCTTACTCTGAAATCGCTCCGGGGCTCCGCGTCGAATCGATCGGACAGGTCTCGGCAACCGATGAAACCAGCTCAGCACCCATGGGGTCGGGAGTCTAAATGCTCAAATCGTTGTTTTCTCGCGGACCCGCCGTTCCGGCATCGAAGCTGCCGAACGCGAACGCCTTCGTCGACATCGTCGTTGCAGGGCGCGCCTCGCGCTCGGTCTCCGTCGATGCCGTGACGGCGAAAGGCATCGTCGTTCGCGGCGTGATCGGGCGAGTGGGCGAGAGCGCCGTCATGCTCTACGATTCGGGGAGCGGCCGGCTCCGCGCCGCAACCAAGATTACCGCGGCGAGCGGGGATCGAACGACGCTGGCGATGCCGGCGCGCGTGACCCCGGCCTCGGCGTCGCCGGGCGGCTCGGGCGGTGGCGCGCAGAAGCGCCAGACGGTGCGGCTCGATGCGCTCGTTCCGGGCATGTGGCGCTTCGCCCCCGGCGGCAAGGGGACCGGCGAGTTCGTCAAGGCAAACATCCGCGATATCAGCCGCGGCGGCTGCTCGCTGATCCTCGACCGCGAACTCAAGCGCGGTACGAGCGTCGAGGTGCAGCTGCGCTTGCGCGAGGGAGGGGCGCCGCTCGTCCTCCTCGGAGAGGTAATGCGCCAGGAGCGTATCGCGAGCTCGGGGCGTTTTTCGCACGGCCTACGCTTTCATGGAATCCGCCCCGAGGAAGATCATGCGATCGTGGAATTCATCAATCGGAAGCAAGCCGAGTTACGGAGCCGGGGGCTTGCGTGACCGACGGCGAAGATGGTGCCCAGAGGGGCCTTGCCGCCTCAGCGGTGAAATATCATTGCACCTTCGCTCTGGGAGTTTTTGATGAGTAAAAAGGTCCTCATCGTCGATGATGCCGTCGTCATGCGTATGATGATCAAGGGTATTCTCTCCAAGCACGGCTACGAAGTCGTCGGAGAGGCCCAAAACGGCGTCGAGGCGGTCGATAAGTACAAACAATTGCAACCCGATTTGGTGACGATGGACATGGTGATGCCGGAGATGGACGGTATAACGGCAGTCCGTCAGATCATGGCGATGGACCCGAACGCGAAGATCATCATGTGCACCTCGATGGGGCAGCAGGCGCTCGTCGTCGAAGCGATTCAAGCCGGGGCGAAATCCTTCATCACGAAGCCCTTCCAGCCGCCGAAAATTCTCGAAACCATTTCGAAGGTGCTCGCGTGAGTCATCAAGGCATGAATCTCACCGACCTTCAGAAAGACGCGTTGAAGGAAGTCGGTAACATCGGCGCCGGGCACGCCGCCACGGCGCTCTCGCAATTGCTCAATGCGAAGATCAATTTGAGCGAGCCGCGGATCGACGTTATTAAGTTTCGCGATCTCGCGACGCGCGTCGGACACGAAAATCGAACCGTCGCCGCGCTGCACATGTACGTGCGCGGTGAAGCTCCGGGGCAGATGGTCGTCCTCTTCGATCGCGAGCAAGCGCTCGATTTCGTCAGCCAGTTCCTCCATCGCGTTATCGGGGACATTCAGATCTTCGATTCCATTGCCGATTCGACGCTGAAGGAGCTCGGCAACATCATCGCGGGTTCGTATCTGACGGCGATCATCCAACTGACCAGCGTGAATCTGCTTCCTTCGGTGCCGACGCTCTCCTACGGGACCATCCAGGCGGCGTTTCGCACGTTGATGTCGATTTTGCCGGATCAGGACGTCTTCCTGATCGAGAGCAGTTTCCTCGACAAAGACAAGGAAGTCGCCGGCCAGTTCATCATGATCCCGGAGACCGGCTCGCTCACACCGCTGCTCTCGGCGTTCGGCGTCGAGTAGGCCGTTCCGGCTGCACCGAACGAGCGCTTGAGGATCGCCGATGTCCGACGAACCATTCGATAAAGAAGAGTTCGTTGCGTACTTCCGCGACGAAGCCGAAGAGTTATTGCAGCAGATCGACGGCGATCTGCTGCGTTTGGAAGAGTTCGTCGATAGCGGGCAGGCCGATCCCGAGATCGTCAATTCGCTCTTTCGCGCGCTGCATACCATCAAGGGAAGCTCCGGCATGCTCGGGTTTACCGAGGTTCAGGGGCTCGCGCATAAGTTGGAAAATCTCTGCGACTTGCTGCGCAAAGAGCGGATGCCGCTCTCCGAAGGAAGCGTCGAGTTTCTTTTCTCCGGACGCGACTTTCTAACCGATCTCGTTCAGGCGGCGATCGGGCAGAGCGCGCCGCCGAGCGGCCTCAACGAGTTCACCGGTCGGCTCGACCAGTTCGTTGCGATCTACAACGAAACGTCGAACGTCATCGAAGGCAAGGCGCCCGATCGCGGCGAGGGCGGGAGCCCCGCCGGCAGCGAGCCGATGAACGAGGCGGAGATCGCCGCATTTGAGGCCGAGATCGAACGCATGCTCGCCGAAGCGGCGGCGACGGCCACCCCCGCCGCCCCGGTCGTTCCGGCCGAGAGCGCCCCCGCTCCGGCGGCGGCGAAACCCGCACCGGCGCGCGGCAACGGCGAGGGTGCCGACGCGAAGAAGGGCGCCGCTCAGGGTAAGCGGAGCTCTCTCGCCCAGACGATTCGCGTCGACATCGATCGTCTCGACGCGCTCCTGAACCTCGTCGGCGAACTCGTCATCAATCGTACGCGCATCTCCGATATTGCGACGACGCTCGGGCGGCTCATGGGAGACCGCGCGCTCAACGCCTCGATCGGTCTCATCGGTCCGCTCTCGAAGGATCTCGCCGATAGCGCGGCGCTCTTGGCGCGGACGACCAACGAGATTCAAGAGTCGATCATGAAGGTACGCATGGTGCCGATCGGCCAGGTCTTCGATCGTTTCCCGCGGACCGTTCGCGACGTCGCGAAGGCGCGCGGCAAAGAGGTGCAGCTCCAGATATCCGGCGCCGACACCGATCTCGATAAGACGATCGTCGACGAGGTCGGCGAGCCGCTCATGCATCTGCTGCGAAATTGCGTCGATCACGGCATCGAGGCCCCAGACGAGCGCGAGCGACAAGGGAAACCGCGCATGGGGACGATCGCGCTGAATGCCTACCACGAAGGCAACCAAATCATCATCGAAATTTCCGACGACGG
Organism: bacterium; assembly: GCA_021784715.1. The sequence continues at coordinate 5,033 of JAJYHP010000063.1, read as the reverse complement.
CGGCGGCATCAATCTCGATAAAGTCCGCGCGAAGGCGATCAAGAACGGGTTGATCGGCACCGAAGATCGCCTCACCGATCGCGAACTCATCGAGCTCATCTTCACGCCGGGTTTTTCGACGGCGGAAGAGGTCTCCGACGTGAGCGGTCGCGGCGTCGGCATGGATGTGGTGAAGCGAAACATCACCAAGCTCAAGGGCATCTTCGACGTCGATTCCGCCCCCGGGCAGGGAACGCGTTTCACGATTAAGTTGCCGCTGACGTTGGCGATCATTCAGGCGCTGCTCGTCCGCGTCGTCGACGAACTCTACGCGATTCCGCTCGATTCGGTGATCGAATCGCAGCGCGTGGAGATGCCCGACGTGCGCACGGTTCACGGCTCGGAGGTCATCACGCTGCGCGGCCAGGTCGTGCCGCTGCTCCGCATCGCCGATTTCTTCGAACTCGGCGGCGAGCGCGACCCCGAGAAGGTGATGATCGTGATCGTCGGCCTCCAAGGGCGCCAGGTCGGCCTCGTCGTCGATTCTTTCGAAGGCGAGCAAGAGATCGTCATCAAACCGCTCTCCGACGTCGTCGGGCGGATTCCGGGAATCTCCGGCGCGACGATTCTCGGCAACGGATCGATATCGTTGATTATCGACGTGCATTCACTCGTGAGCGATGCCTATGCCGGAGGCAAGGTAACGCGCGCGGAGTTTTCGGGGGTATAACGTTTATGATGGCCGAGCAACGAGAAGAGAAGAAACAGCAGTACTCGGGGGAGACCTTCCAGGTCGTATCGTTCCGTTTGGGCGGCGAAGAGTACGGCGTCGATATCTCGCAGGTTCAGGAAATCATCCGCATGGTCGAGATCACGCACGTCCCGCGCGCCCCGCGCTTCATGGAAGGCGTCATCAACCTGCGCGGCCAGTTGATTCCCATCATCGACCTTCGTACGCGCTTCGGCATGAACCGTGCCGACCACACGAAATCGACGCGCATCATCGTCACCGATATCGGAAGTAAACGGGTCGGCATCGTCGTCGACAGCGTCTCCGAGGTGCTCAACATTCCGGTCGAAAACGTCGAGGATGCCCCCGAGATGGTCGCCGGAATCGGCACCGAGTACATTCAGGGAGTCGGCAAAGTCGATACGCGGCTCATCATCCTCCTGGACCTGAGCAAGGTGATCACCTCCGAGGAGAAACAGGCGCTCGACAGCGTCGACGAGGCGGCGGAGTAGCGAACGCCGAAACGATTTCGCCGGCCGGGTCGTTCCGGTACTAAGGAGGATCGATCCCCATGAAATTACGCGCTCGTGTGTTTGCTTCGCTATCGGCCGTCGGGCTCTGCGCATCGCTCGCCGTCGGCGGCGCCGCAAAGGGTACGGCCGTCGCCCCGGCCTCGCCTCCGCCGAGCGATCTCAAACTTCCGGTCATCATTCACGTGATCGCGCGCCCGCTCTGCAGCGGGTTGCACAAAGCCGTCGGGCCGGCAATCGGCTTGATGCTGCAGAACAATGCGATCATCGCCAAGAGCCAACCGCTGTTCGACGACTACGTGCGTTACAACGTGGAGGGGAAGGCCGGTACGACGGCGCGCCAACTCGCCCAAGTCCGCATGGAATATCTCGTCGGTCCGTTGGTGAAAAATACGCAAAAAATCGATGCGTTATTGGCCGATAGAAATATTTTCAACAACCGCATGGGCGTCGATTCTAAAAAACTGGCGGCGATAAAAGCGGGGCTGCTGCGTTCGCTCCAGGTGCAAAAGACGGCGATCGATCTGATCAACGGTTTCGTGTCGACGCGCCAACTCGCGAACATGCAGCATGCCGGATTCGAATACATCGGATCGATCAACGGAGGGAAGGAATTGGCCGGCAATCCGCTCGCGACGCCGACTCCCGATCCGCGTCTGTACAACGAAAATTATGCGGGGCTCGCTCCGGGATCGTACGGACACAGCGCGGTGAATTTAGATAACCTTCCGGGCCTGAGCATCGGCTACAATCCCATTCGCGCGGTCGCCGACGCGATGCGCCGGGAGCGCTCGACGATGGTGCAGCGCCAGAACGCCATCGCGCCGCAAGTAATAGCGGCGGCGCGCGAGTGCAGCACGACCGTCACCCCACCGAAGAGCGGCCCCTAGCGAGGGGTCACTCCTCGACGACGACGCTCGAGGAGGCTCCTTGCTCCACGGTCACATCGCCGCCGCCGAGCGCCCGCGCGGCCTCCCATCCCGCCGCAGCATCGCCCGAAGGATAGAAGACGCGCTGCGCTCCATTCGCGGCGCCGGCTTTCGTTACGAGGAAGCCGAGATGCTCGAAGTGGAGCGCCATGTGCGCGCTCCCGTAGAGCGTGACGCGCACGCTATCGCGCGGCGGAAAATCGATACCGAGGTTGGGGTTCCGCGCTCCGAACGGCGCGAGGCGCCGAGCGATCTCCGCCGGATCGAGCACGTCGTAATCGGCGCCATCGAGATATCCCTCGGCGTTGATGCCCGGCACGCTCGCCGGCGCGAGCGTCATCGAATCGTCGATCGAACCGAGCGGCACTTGGTAGACCGGCGCGCCGGCCATCGCGATGCCGATGCGAATGAGGCGCGATTGGGGCAGATCGGTCGCGATATCGCCGTGCATCTTTTTTACGAACGTAGGAATCAAGGTCGCCGCGCGCGCCGGATCGAGCAACGTATTGCGTAGGATCCCCAGCACCTGCACCTCGGCCTGCATACGCTGGAAATCGTTGATGCGATAGGAGTTGCCGGCGATATTTTGTCGCACGCGTACGAAGGCGAGCGCCTCTTTCCCGTTCATGTGTTGCAATCCGGGCTGAAAATTCGCTCCGCTGTGGCGTGGATCGTAGATGCGTTTCTTGACGTCGACGGTGATGCCGCCGACGAGATCGATCGCGCGTTCGAAGCCCGCGAAATTCGCCGCGATGTAGCCGTCGACGGGCAACCCGGTGAGTTGCGCGACGGCCTTCGCGAGCTCTTGCGGCCCCTTCGGCGGGCTCTCCTGATCGCCCATGAAAAAGAGCGTTTTTATTTTTGGTACCGGGTCGTTCCAGCCCGGTTGCGCGAAGAGCGTATCGCGCGGGATGGTGATCGCATAGATGCGGTGCGCCGCGGGGTCGATCCGCGCGAGAAGAATGACATCGGCCTGCCCCGCCGCGGTGCCGAGGCCGAGCGGATCGTTCGCGGCAACGCCGCGTGCGTTGTTGGCGATGACGAGAATATCGATCGGCTGCGTTCCCAGCGTCAGGCGCGCGGCGACGCCGCCGGCGAGGCGCCGAGCGCCCTGCGAGAAAAAGATCGCGAAGCCGCCGATGAAGGCGAGCAGGGCGCAGGCGATGAGAATGCGCGCCGTATTCGGGCGCACGCGTTGTCGTTTCATGGGCGAGAAAATACTCCGAAGGGTGCCGTGCGATTGAGGGTGGTTACGCAATCACCGGTATCGGAGGGGCGCGCTCACCGGTCGCACCAAAAACGACGTCGGGCGGGGCGGCGAAGGCTGTGAGGAAGCGGCGGCGGGTGCCGGTCGCGCGGGGAATTGCATTCTCGAAGCGCGAGCGCACCGCCGCCGCGAGTGCCGGCGCGCGGCGCGCGAACTCGCGCAGCGCCGTTGCGACGAGGAGAGCGATCCCGGTTGCAAAGAGCGCGTGAACGGCGAGCGCGAGAGGGACCGGCGCGCCGAGCCAGAGCGTTCCACCGAGAAATTTTCCGAGAACGACGCGCTGCTCGGTGCTCTCGATAACGAAGAGCAACGCGATTTGGAGGATGAAGATGCGAGGCAAGAGCGCCGCGAGCGGCCGCCGGAGAGGGGCGTCGAGTCGCCGATGGGCGCAGGCATGCCGAAAGATCCAGAGCAGTTGAGCGACGAGAAAGAGAGCGCCGAACAGGAGCGTCGGCAGAACGTCGGCCATGCTGCGATCGGTGAAACGACCGGCTCCAAACCAGCCGGCGTTCGAGGCGAATTCGAGGCACGGGTCGGCGAGTGCGGCAGCGAGCACCGCAACGGTCAGGCAGAAGGCGCGTTCCTGCCGCGATGCACGGGAAGGGGGGAAGCTGGGCACTCCCGGGCGCTTCGACGGATGAGGGAGAAATCCGGCGTTGACATCGAACATACGTTCGATTACGATAGCCTCCCATGTTGCCCGTCTCCGATCCCTTCGCGAACCGGCGCGCGGCGTTTCATTCCCTCAAGGAGCGTCTCGCCGCCCTGCAGCGCCCCGCTCCGCCGCAGGAGCGGCGGCTACCCTGCGAGCTCTCGGCGCTCGATCTCGCGTTGGGCGGAGGGCTCCCCGCCGGGCTCGTGACGCTCGAAGGCCCCGCAAGCTCGGGGCGAGGAGCGATCGCCTTCCGGGCGCTCGCCGTGGCGAGCCGGAGCGCGTTCGTCGCCCTCCTCGACGACGGTTCGTGCTACCCGCCCGCACTCGTTGAAGCCGGCGTGCTCCTGGAGCGCTTGCTGATCGTACCGGTGCGCGATGGGCGGCTGCTCGCCCGGGCGCTCGATACGCTCCTGCGTTCGCGTCTCTGCCGCGTCGTCGTCGTGCGAGCGCGCGGCTGGAGTGCGGCGATCTGGGGGCGTTTCTCGCGACTCGCGCGCGAGACCGGTAGTACGCTCGTGGCGCTGCTCGACGAGGGTCTGCACGCCCCCGCAGGGCTGCCGGCATTGCGTTTGCGCTGTCGTAGCGAACGGTTCGTTCTCTGCGGGCGCGGGAGCGTCGGCGGCGCATTTCTCGGCTATATCTTTTCCGTCGAACCGCTCGCGCGCGCGCTCCCGTCGCGCGCGCCGCTCTCGTTGCGAGCGTTGCGCGCGAGCGAAGATCTTCCGCTGCACGAACGGGCGACGCGCTCCCTCTCTGCATCGCAACGAACGGCGCAGAGACGTGCCGTCTAGCGCGCGGGCTGGGCGCTGAATGTTGCTCTGCGCGATCGTCGAGGGCGAAGATCTGCAACGTCGTTGGGAAGCGTTGCTCGACGCCCTCGATGCAGTCACGCCGACGGTCGAAGATGCCGGTCTCGGCGCTGCGTATCTGGATATGCACGGCA
>JAJYHP010000043.1 GCA_021784715.1 bacterium | reverse complement strand
TGCCGTGCATATCCAGATACGCAGCGCCGAGACCGGCATCTTCGACCGTCGGCGTGACTGCATCGAGGGCGTCGAGCAACGCTTCCCAACGACGTTGCAGATCTTCGCCCTCGACGATCGCGCAGAGGAACATCCCCTACCCCGCGCGCTAGACGGCGCATCTCCGTGCCGCTCGTTGCGGCGCGGAGAGGGAGCGCGTCGCCCGTTCGTGCAGCGGCAGATCTTCGTTCGTGCGCGACGCTCGCAATACGAGCGGTGCCTGCGAGCGAAGCGCGCGCGCGAACGGTTCGACGGAGAAGGTGTAGCCGAGGAATGCGCCGCCGACGCTTCCGCGCCCGCACAGAACGAGCCGCTCGCTGCGACAGCGCAAGCGCAACGCCGGAAGCCCTGCGGGGGCATGTAGCCCATCGTCGAGCAGTGCCAGAAGCGTACTGCCGGTCTCGCGCGCGAGTTGCGAGAAACGCCCCCAGATCGCCGCACTCCAGGTGCGCGCTCGCACGACGACGACGCGGCAGAGGCGCGAACGCAGGAGCGTATCGAGCGCGCGGGCGAGCAGCCGTCCCTCACGCACCGGTACGATCAACAGGCGCTCCAACAGCACGCCGGCTTCAACGAGCGCGGGCGGGTAGCACGAACCGTCGTCGAGGAGCGCGACGAACGCACTCCGGCTCGCCACGGCGAGCGCCCGAAAGGCGATCGCTCCTCGCCCCGAGCTTGCGGGGCCTTCGAGCGTCACGAGCCCGGCGGGGAGCCCTCCGCCCAGCGCAAGATCGAGCGCGGGGAGTTCGCAGGGCAGCCGCCGCTCCTGCGTCGGAGCGGGGCGCTGCAAGGCGACGAGACGCTCCTTGAGGGAATGAAACGCCGCGCGCCGGTTCGCGAGGGGATCGGGGACGGGCAACATGGGAGGCTATCGTAATCGAACGTATGTTCGATGTCAACGCCGGATTTCTCCCCTCCCCGTCGAAGCGCCCGGGAGTGCCCAGCTTCGCTCCCTCCCGCGCCTCGCGGCAGGAACGTGCCTTCTGCCTGACCGTTGCGGTGCTCGCTGCCGCACTCGCCGATCCGTGCCTCGAATTCGCTTCGAACGCCGGCTGGTTTGGGGCCGGTCGTTTCACCGATCGCAGCATGGCCGACGTCTTGCCGACGCTCCTTTCCGGCGCACTCTTCCTCATCGCTCAACTGCTCTGGATCTTTCGGCGTGCCTGCGCCCACCGGCGGCTCGACGGGCCGCTCCGGCGGCCGCTCGCGGCGCTCTTGCCGCACATTTTTATCCTCCAACTCGCGTTGCTCTTCGTTATCGAGAGCGTCGAGCAACGCGTCGTTCTCGGAAGGTTTCTCGGTGGGGCGCTCTGGCTCGGCGCGCCGGTTCCTCTCGCGCTCGCCGTTCACGCGCTCTTTGCAACGGGGATCGCTTTCCTCGTCGCAACGGCCTTGCGCGAGTTCGCACGCCGCGCACCCGCGCTTGCTGCGGCGGTGCGCCTCCGTCACGAGCACGCGATTCCCCGCGCGAGCGGCATCCGTCGTCGCTTCGTCGCAACCCTCGCCGCCCTACCCGACGTCGTTTTTGGTTCTACCGGCGAGCGCGCCCCTCCGATATCGGTGATTGCGTAACCTCCCTCAATCGCACGCCGCCCTTCGGAGTATTTTCTCGCCCATGAAACGACAACGCGTGCGCCCGAATACGGCGCGCATTCTCATCGCCTGCGCATTGCTCGCCCTCATCGGCGGCTTCGCGATCTTTTTCTCGCAAGGCGCTCGTCGCCTCGCCGGCGGCGTCGCCGCACGCCTGACGCTGGGGACGCAGCCGATCGACATTCTCGTCATCGCCAACAACGCACGCGGCGTGGTCGCGAACGATCCGCTCGGCCTCGGCACCGCGGCGGGGCAAGCCGACGTCATTCTTCTCGCACGGATCGACCCCGCGGCGCACCGCATCTATGCGATCACCATTCCGCGAGATACGCTCTTCGCGCAACCCGGCTGGAACGATCCGGTACCGAAAATAAAAACGTTGTTCTTTATGGGCGATCAGGAGAGCCCACCGAAAGGGCCGCAAGAGCTCGCGAAGGCCGTCGCGCAACTCACCGGTTTGCCCGTCGACGGCTACATCGCGGCGAATTTCGCGGGTTTCGAACGCGCGATCGATCTCGTCGGCGGCATCACCGTCGACGTCAAGAAACGCATTTACGATCCGCGTCACAGCGGAGCGAATTTTCAGCCCGGTTTGCAACACATGAATGGGAAAGAAGCGCTCGCCTTCGTGCGCGTGCGGCAAAACATCGCCGGCAACTCCTATCGCACAAACGATTTCCAACGCATGCAAGCCGAGGTTCAAGTGCTGGGAATACTACGCAATACGTTGCTCGACCCGGCACGCGCGGCGACGCTGGTTCCCACCTTTGTTAAAAAAATGCACGGCGATATCGCCACCGATCTTCCCCAGTCGCGCCTCATTCGTATCGGCATCGCGATGGCCGGCGCACCGGTCTACCAGGTTCCGCTCGGGTCGATCGACGATTCGATGACGCTCGCACCGGCGAGCGTTCCGGGCATCAATGCCGAGGGCTATCTCGACGGCGCCGATTACGACGTGCTCGATCCGGCGGAGATCGCTCGCCGTCTAGCGCCGTTCGGAGCGCAACCTCCAAGCCTCGGTATCGATTTTCCGCCGCACGATAGCGTGCGCGTCACGCTCTATGGAAGCGCGCACATGGCGCTGCACTTCGAACATCTCGGCTTCCTCGTGGCGCGAGCGGGCGCCGCGAATGGAGCGCAGCGCGTCCTCTATCCTGCGGGCGATGCCGCGGCGGGATGGGAGGCCGCGCGGGCGCTCGGCGGCGGCGACGTGACCGTAGAGCAGGGAGACTCCTCGAGCGTCGTCGTCGAGGAGTGATTGGCTACGGTTGCTTGTGCGGAGGAGCGCCGGTGCAGATATGGGCGGCCTGGATGATCTGCGGAGCGACCGCATCCTGCCGTTTCGTCATCTCGCGGCGCGTCCAGCGCATGGCATTTGCAACCGCGCGGATCGGGTTATAACCGAGGCTCAATCCCGGAACGTTGCGCATGTCGAGTAGCGTCGGGTCGAGCTGCCGCGGCGCGAGACCGGCGTAATTGTTGTTGTAGAACGCCGAGTTCGGCGTCGCCGTCGCAATCGGATTCGTTTTGAGTTCCTGGGCGCCGTTGATCGCGCCGATATATTCAAATCCGGCATGCTGCATGTTCGCCATCTGCTTGGTTGCGACGAAGCCGTTGATCAAGTCGAGCGCAAACTTCTGTGTGTTGAGCGCGCGGAGCAGCCCGGCTTTCAGTTTTGCCAACTCCTGCGAATCGTATCCATTCCCGCTGTGGAAAATCGCGTCGTTGGCAAGCAGTTTGTCGATCGCTTCCGTATTCTTCACCAACGGTCCGACGAGGTATTCCATTTTCACCTGAGCGAGTTGACGGGCGGTAGCGCTCGTCTTGCCGCTGATATTATAACGAACGTAATCGTTAAAGAGCGGCTGACTTTTGGCGATAATCGCATTGTTCTGCAGCATCAATCCGATCGCCGGTGCGACGGCTTGATGCAGCCCGCTGCAGAGCGGACGCGCGATCACGTGGACGATAACGGGGAGATGTAGTTCAGTTTTGGCCGCGCGATCGCCCGTTCCGTCGCTCGCCGTACCGGAACTCTTCGCGGTCGTGCCTTGCCCCACAGCAGGCGCGCTCTGCTGCGCCCGGAGCGCACCGGGCACGATCAGCGCGCCGAGCGCGAGGGCGGCGAGAGATCCAAGTAGTCGCGAACGAAATTTCATGGGAATCGATTCTCCTCAGTACCGGAACGGCCCGGCCGGGGGAATCGTTTCGGCGCGGGCTACTCCGCCGCCTCGTCGACGCTATCGAGCGCCTGTTTCTCCTCGGAGGTAATCACTTTGCTCAGGTCGAGAAGAATAATTAACCGCGTATCGACCTTGCCGACGCCCTGAATGTACTCGGTGCCGATGCCGGCGACCATCTCGGGAGCGTCCTCAACGTTTTCGACCGGAATGTTGAGCACTTCGGAGACGCTGTCGACGACGATACCGACTCGCTTGCTGCCGATATCCGTGACGATGATACGCGTCGATTTCGTGTGGTCGGCGCGATTCATGCCGAAGCGCGTGCGGAGGTCGATGATGGGAATCAACTGGCCGCGCAGGTTGATGACGCCTTCCATGAAGCGCGGGGCGCGCGGAACGTGCGTGATCTCGACCATGCGGATGATTTCTTGAACTTGCGAGATATCGACGCCGTACTCTTCGCCGCCCAAACGGAACGAGACGACCTGAAAGGTCTCGCCCGAGTACTGTTGCTTCTTCTCTTCTCGTTGCTCGGCCATCATAAACGTTATACCCCCGAAAACTCCGCTCGCGTTACCTTGCCCCCGGCATAGGCATCGCTCACGAGTGAATGTACGTCGATAATCAACGAAATCGACCCATTGCCGAGAATCGTCGCGCCGGAGATTCCCGGTATCCGCCCGACGACGTCGGAGAGCGGCTTGATAACGATCTCTTGTTCGCCCTCGAAGGAATCGACGACGAGCCCAACCTGACGCCCCTGGAGGCCGACGATCACGATCATCACCTTCTCGGGGTCGCGCTCGCCGCCGAGTTCGAAGAAATCGGCGATGCGGAGCAACGGCACGACCTGGCCGCGCAGCGTGATGACCTCCGAGCCGTGGACCGTGCGTACGTCGGGCATCTCCACGCGCTGCGATTCGATCACCGAATCGAGCGGAATTGCGTAGAGTTCGTCGACGACGCGCACGAGCAAGGCTTGAATGATCGCCAGCGTCAGCGGTAACTTAATCGTGAAGCGCGTGCCTTGTCCGGGCGCGGAATCGACATCGAAAATTCCCTTGAGCTTCGTGATGTTTCGCTTGACGACATCCATCCCGACGCCGCGGCCGCTCACGTCGGAGACCTCTTCCGCCGTCGAAAAGCCGGGGGTAAAAATGAGCTCGATGAGTTCGCGATCGGTGAGGCGATCTTCGGTGCCGATGAGCCCATTCTTGATTGCCTTCGCGCGGACTTTATCGAGATTGATACCGCCACCATCGTCGGAGATCTCGATGATGATCTGGTTGCCTTCGTGATAGGCATTCAGCGAGATCGTCCCCATGCGCGGTTTTCCTTGCCGTTCGCGCTCGTCGGGGGCCTCGATGCCGTGATCGACGCAATTCCGTAGCAAATGCATGAGCGGTTCGCCGACCTCGTCGACGATCGTCTTATCGAGATCGGTATCGGCACCCGAAATCTGAAGTTGCACCTCTTTGCCGCGCGCCTTCGCAACGTCGCGGACGGTGCGAGGGAAGCGGTCGAAGACCTGACCGATCGGGACCATGCGGACCTTCATGATCGATTCTTGAATCTCGTTGGTCGTTCGCGCCAAGAGCGCCGCGCTATCGGCGAGATCTTTCGAGAGCGGCCCGATCAATCCGATCGATGCGTTCAGCGCCCGGTCGCCCATCAGCCGCCCGAGCGTCGTCGCGATGTCGGAGATACGCGTGCGGTTGATGACGAGTTCGCCGACGAGGTTCAAGAGGGCGTCGAGCCGGTCGATATCGACGCGAATCGTCTGGGCGAGCGAACTCCGCTTCCCCTGTGCGGAACCTTTTTTGGCGTCGGCACTCTCGCCGTTTCCGCGCGCCGGTACCGCTTTTGCCGTCGCCGCTGAAGGCGCGGCGGCGCTCTCAGCCGGAGTCGCCGGAGCGGTAGGGGCGGCCGTCGCCGCCGCTTCGGCGAGCATGCGCTCGATCTCGGCCTCAAATGCGGCGATCTCTGCTTCGTTCATCGGCTCGCTGCCGACGGGGGTTGCGCCCTCGCTGCGATCGGGGGCCTTGCCTTCGATGACGTTCGAGGTTTCGTTATAGATCGCAACAAACTGGTCGAGCCGACCGGTGAACTCATTGAGTCCGCTCGGCGGCGCGCTCTGCCCGATCGCCGCCTGCACGAGATCGGTTAAAAAGTCGCGCCCGGAAAAAAGGAACTCGACGCTCCCTTCGGAGAGCGGCATTCGCTCTTTGCGCAGTAAATCGCAGAGATTCTCTAACTTATGCGCGAGCCCCTGAACCTCGGTGAAGCCGAGCATTCCGGAGCTTCCCTTAATGGTATGGAGCGCCCGAAAAAGCGAGTTGACGATCTCGGGATCGGCCTGCCCGCTATCGACGAACTCTTCTAGACGCAGCAGATCGCCATCGATCTGCTGCAATAGTTCTTCGGCTTCGTCGCGGAAGTACGCAACGAACTCTTCTTTATCGAATGGTTCGTCGGACATCGGCGATCCTCAAGCGCTCGTTCGGTACAGCCGGAACGGCCTACTCGACGCCGAACGCCGAGAGCAGTGGGGTGAGCGAGCCGGTCTCCGGGATCATGATGAACTGGCCGGCAACTTCCTTGTCTTTATCGAGGAAACTGCTCTCGATGAGAAAGACATCCTGATCCGGCAAAATCGACATTAACGTGCGAAACGCCGCCTGGATGGTCCCATAGGAGAGCGTCGGGACCGAGGGAAGCAAATTCACGCTGGTCAGCTGGATGATCGCGGTCAGATACGAACCCGCGATGATATTTCCCAGTTCCTTGAGCGTCGAGTCGGCGATGGAATCGAAGATCTGAATATCCCCGATAACGCGATGGAGGAACTGGCTGACGAAATCGAGCGCCTGCTCGCGGTCGAAAAGAACGACCATCTGCCCCGGCGCCTCACCGCGAACGTACATATGCAACGCAGCGACGGTGCGATTCTCGTGTCCGACGCGCGTCGCGAGATCGCGGAATTTAATAACGTCGATGCGCGGCTCGCTTAAATTGATCTTCGCATTGAGCAGCTGCGAGAGCGCCGTGGCGGCATGCCCGGCGCCGATATTGCCGACTTCCTTTAGCGCGTCTTTCTGGAGGTCGGTGAGATTCATGCCTTGATGGCTCACGCGAGCACCTTCGAAATGGTTTCGAGGATTTTCGGCGGTTGGAAGGGCTTGGTAATGAAGGATTTCGCCCCAGCTTGAATCGCTTCGACGACGAGTGCCTGCTGCCCCATCGAGGTGCACATGATGATCTTAGCATTGGGGTCCATCGACATGATCTGACGGACCGCCGTTATCCCGTCCATCTCCGGCATAACCATGTCCATCGTCACCAAATCGGGTTGCAATTGTTTGTACTTATCGACCGCCTCGACGCCGTTTTGGGCCTCTCCAACGACTTCGTAGCCGTGTTTGGAGAGAATACCCTTGATCATCATACGCATGACGACGGCATCATCGACGATGAGGACCTTTTTACTCATCAAAAACTCCCAGAGCGAAGGTGCAATGATAATTCACCGCTGAGGCGGCAAGGCCCCTCTGGGCACCATCTTCGCCGTCGGTCACGCAAGCCCCCGGCTCCGCAACTCGGCCTGCTTACGATTGATGAATTCCACGATCGCATGGTCTTCCTCGGGGCGGATTCCATGAAAGCGCAGGCCGTGCGAAAAACGCCCCGAGCTCGCGATACGCTCCTGACGCATCACCTCGCCGAGGAGGACGAGCGGCGCCCCGTTCTCGCGCAAGCGCAACTGCACCTCGACGCTCGTGCCACGCTTGAGTTCGCGGTCGAGGATCAGCGAGCAGCCTCCGCGGCTGATATCGCGGATATTCGCCTTTACGAACTCGCCGGTCCCCTTGCCTCCGGGAGCGAAGCGCCACATGCCCGGAACGAGCGCATCGAGCCGCACCGTCTGTCGCTTCTGCGCGCCGCCGCCGGAGCCGCCGGGCGAGGCCGAGGCGGGAGTCACGCGCGCCGGCATCGCCAGCGTCGTGCGGTCCCCACTCGCCCCGATAATCTTGGTTGCGGCGCGAAGGCGGCCGCTCCCCGAATCGTAGAGCAAGACGGCGCTCTCCCCAGCGCGCCCGATCGCGCCGCGAACGACGATGCCTTTCGCCGTGACCGCGTCGACGGAGACGGAGCGCGAGGCGCGTCCTGCAACGACGATGTCGACGAAGGCGTTCGCGCTCGGCAGCTTCGACGCCGGAATAGAAGGTCCGCGAGAAAACAACGATTTGAGCATTTAGACTCCCGACCCCATGGGTGCTGAACTGGTTTCATCGGTTGCCGAGACCTGGCCGATCGATTCGACGCGGAGTCCCGGAGCGATTTCAGAGTAAGAAAGAACGACGAGGTTGGGTGCGGCGCGTTCGGTGAGCCGCTTGAGTGCGAGACGTACCGAGGGTGATGCGAGTACGATCGGCTGCAGACCCGCATTCTGCGCGATCGAGATCTGACGAGAGAGGGACGAATAGACGCGCGAGATCGTCGCTGGGTCGAGCAATGCATAGGCATCTTCGCCTCGCCGCACCGCTTCGGCGAGTAACGCCTCGAGCCGCGGATCGACGGTGATGACCGAGAGCAAGCCCTCTTCGGCGTACTCCGAGGAGATATGACGCGCGAGCGCCGCACGAACGCGCTCGGTGAGGAAATCGATATCTTTGCTGTTGCGAGCCGCATCGGCCATCGTTTCGAGGATGAGGACGAGGTTGCGAATCGGAATCCGCTCGCGCAGCAAGTTCTGCAGGACGCGCTGCACCTCGCCGACCGAGAGCAGCCCCGGTACCAATTCTTCCACGACCACCGGGTAATGCGTTTTGATATTGTCGAGCAATGCCGAGGTCTCTTGGCGGCCGAGCAGATCGGGAGCGTGCGAACGGATGAGTTCGGTGAGGTGGGTGGCGATCACGCTGGTCGGATCGATCACCGTGTAGCCCGCCATCTCCGCTTCGGAGCGCAGCGATTCGGGGATCCAGAGCGCCGGCAATCCAAACGCCGGCTCTTTCGTGGCGATGCCGTCGAGCGGCTGCGTTGCGGTGCCCGGGTTCATCGCGAGAAGCCGACTCACCATCACCTCGGCCTGCGCCACTTCCAAACCGTAAATTTTCACGCTGTACGCACTGGGCTTGAGCTGTAGGTTGTCGCGAACGCGAATCGGCGGCATCACGATGCCGAGTTCGCGCGCCGCCTGGCGCCGAATGAGCGTGACGCGTTCGAGTAAATCGCCGCCCTGGTTGACGTCGACGAGCGGAATGAGGCCGAAGCCGATCTCGAGCTCCATCGGATCGTAGGAGAGCAACGGCACCACGCTCTCGGCGGGCTTTGCCGGAGCATTTTTTGCCGTCGCAGCGGCTTTCGCCGCCGCGGCGGCGGCTTGCACCGCAGGCGAGGCCGCACGGCGGCGCGAGAAATAATAGAAAAACAGTAACGCCGACATCGGCAACATGAAGAAGCGCGCGAGGCCGACGATGCCGAAGACGCCCGTCATCACCGCCGCGATAAGGATGGCGAGCGGTTGCGAATTGAGCTGCTTGGTGAGTTCGCCGCCGAAATCGGATTCGGCTGCCGCGCGAGTGACGATGATACCGGTTGCGGTCGAGATCAACAGCGCCGGAACCTGCGTCACGATGCCTTCGCCGACGGTGAGTAGCGTGAAGGTCGAGAGCGACTGCAGCAAGGTGTAGTGCAACTGTACGACGCCGATAATAAAGCCGCCGATAATATTGATCGCTACGATGATGACCGCGGCGATCGCATCGCCGCGAACGAACTTGCTGGCGCCGTCCATCGCGCCGTAGAAATCCGCCGAACGTTGAATATCTTTGCGCCGCTGGCGAGCGTCTGCCTCCGTGATGAGGCCGGCATTGAGATCGGCATCGATCGCCAACTGTTTGCCGGGCATCGCGTCGAGGGTGAAGCGCGCGGCGACTTCGGCGACGCGCCCTGCGCCGTTGGTGATGACGACGAATTGAATGACGACCAAGATGAGAAAAATGACGAATCCGACGGCGTAGTTGCCGCCGATCACGACCTGCCCGAAGAACTGGATCACCTCGCCGGCATAGCCGTTGGTAAGAATCGCGCGCGTCGCCGTGATGTTCAACGCGAGCCGGAAGAGCGTCACGATCAACAACAAGGTGGGAAAGACCGAGAACGAGAGCGCGTTTTCGGCGTAGAGGCTCGTTCCGATAATCACTAGCGCGCCCGTAATATTGAGCGTCAGCAGCGCGTCGAGCACCTGCGTCGGCACCGGAACGATCATCAAAAAGACGAGCGTCACCGCCGCCCCGGCGACGAAGACCGGGGTCGTTGCGGCGATTCGCTGGCCGATGCTCGGACGCGCCGGTGCGCTGGATGCCGAAGCCATTTACGCGATCGTCTTTCTCTTTAACCGGTACACGAATGCAATCACCTGCGCGACGGCTGCGTAAAGGTTCGGCGGGACCATTTGGTCGAGCGCGACCT
>JAJYHP010000023.1 GCA_021784715.1 bacterium | reverse complement strand
TGTCATCCCGAGTAGCCCTCGAAGAGGGCGTATCGAGGGAAACGAACGCGCCTCGATACGGGCGCTGAAGCGCCCTACTCGGCGTGACAAAAGCGGCGCCCTACTCGGCGTGACAAGAGCAGCGCCCTACTCGGCGTGACAACGTTCGGCTGCGCGGATGAACGAAAGAGCGCTACTCGCACACAACCGATAAGCGATCGTGCGATGTCGGCGCACCCGACGAGCGCTTAAGCGAGCGGCGAGGACCCTGACATTGCTTGTCCGAGCCGCGAGCGTCTAGCGAGAAGCGGTGCGTCGCAGTCGCACGGTCGCGTACGCGCGCGATCGCGCGTCGAACGGCGCCTCGATACGGGCGCTGAAGCGCCCTACTCGGCGTGACAAGAGCAGCGCCCTACTCGGCGTGACAAAAGCAGCGCCCTACTCGGCGTGACAAGAGCAGCGCCCTACTCGGCGTGACAAGAGCAGCGCCCTACTCGGCGTGACAAGAGCAGTGCCCTACTCGGCGTGACAAGAGCAGCGCCCTACTCGGCGTGACAAGAGCAGTGCCCTACTCGGCGTGACAAAAGCGACGCCGACGCGGCGGGTCAGAAGCGGCGATGCGCGAGGACGAACCAATGCACCGCGCCGCGCAACGGCGCGCGCTCGTGCGCCCATTTCCCGGCGATATCATCCACCTCGACTTCGCGGATTTTCTCGATCGTGAAGCGCTCGTCGAGCGCCTTCCGAAGTCCCGCCTCATCGTAGTAGCTGTGCGCGACGCCGCGCTCGTCGCCTTCGCTCGGCGCAAAGGTGACCGGGCCGATCTGGCTGCCCGTGCCGAAGCGGGCGTCTCGCATCGAGCCGAAGGTCGCCGCGAGCGGGGCGCCGGGGCTCAGGGTTCGCGCGATATGCCCCACCAGTTCCGAGATCGCTTCGGGGCTGCCGTGAAGGAGCGCGTGGGTCGAGATCGCCGCCATAGCGGCAGGCGTGCCGGCAGTCTCGGGATCGAAGTGAACCACCTCGAAGCCGAGGGCCTCGAGTGCGCGGTGGTTGCGCCCGCTGCCATGCCCGATCTCGAGTACGCGGGCGCCGCGAGGGAGCCGCGCGACGAGCTCGCGCGCGAGCGGGTGGGCGGCGCGCAAGATGTCGGCGAGATTTAGGGAAGAGTCGGTCATGCTTTCCGAAGCGCTCATTATCGTTGTAGGCGGTGATGACCTCGCGTATGAAGTCTGTGCGGAGATATTGAAAACGCGCGGACATCAGGTTGCGCTCGTCTGGAAGCACGACGACGATCGCGCCGATCGGCGGTTCGCTCAATTGGCCGAGCGTTTGACCGAGCAGTACGGCGAGAGCTTCCGGCTCGTCCGCGCCGACGCCACCGACGGCGATGCGTTGCGTCAGGCGGGGCTCAAAGAGAAGGACGACCCAAATCTCGAACATCGATTTTTCGCGCTCGTAGCGGTCTCTCCGAGCGATCGTCTCAATCTTCGCATCGCGCTTGCGGCACGCGACATCAACGATACCGTGCGCGTGACGATCCGGCAGTTCAACCCGCTGCTCGGGCAAAAGATCCAAGAGGGCTTGCGACAGAACTGCACCGCTATATCGCCTGCGGCCCACGCGGCCGCCACCTACGCCGCAGCCGCGATCGATCCGGCTTGCCGTTATGCGATGCCGTTCCCAACGCTGGAAACGCTCGCCGAGCGGCGCTCGCGCCCGCGCAGCAGCTCGAACGATGGCGATGAAGTCGGCGAGATGCGCACGTCGGGGCTTTTCGGATTCTCCGAGCGAACCGGCGCGGAGTTCGGCGTCGTCGGGCTCAACGTCGATCAGGCGGAGCGCCGCATCAACGCGCGCGTCGTTTCCGTGAACGGCGCGTATCCCTACCTATGCGCCGGCGATGCTTCGGCCGCCGATCCCGAACTGATCGCACGAAAAATCCAAGCGGAGGATCGCCTCGTCGTTTTCGGTGCGATGCGCGCACTCAAGCGCAGCACCGCCGAATTTCGCGAACGCCGCCCGTGGCGCCTCACCGAGCGGCTGCAGGGAGCGCTCGGCGATATTGCGACCGGCATTCGACGCACCGAACCTATCCTGCGCGCCGTTACGATGGCGAGCCTCGGGCTGTTCGTGTGTTTCTCGATATTTTTCAGCATCGTCCTCAAACTCAATCCGCTCGTTGCGGTCTATTACGTCGTCACGACGATGACCACCGTCGGATACGGTGATATCACACCGTGCGCGAACTGTACCTCGGGACCGCTGGCGGCTCCGACCGTCGCCGCTCTCTTCGTTTCGATGTTCGCCATGTTGACCGGCATTTTCGTATTTGCGGTCTTCACCGCGACGATAACTTCGACGCTCAATGCGGCGCAGATACGAAGGCTGCGCGGCTTACGGCAGATCCATCGCTCGGGGCACGTCATCGTCTGCGGCTCGGGCAACGTCGGATCGTTGGTGATCGACTATCTGCGCGAACTCGGCGAAGAGGTCGTGGTGATCGAGAAGAATCCCGACACGATGCTCGTCGAGTTGGCGCGCGATCACAAAGTCGATCTGTTGACCGGCGACGTGACCAACGACGAAACCATCGCCTTCAGTTCTCCCGAACGCGCGAAGGCGCTCGTCGGCGTTACCAACAGCGATACCGGAAATCTCGAGGCGGCGTTGGGCGCGCGTTCGCGCGCGCCCGCCGAGTCGCCGCTTCATGTGGTGCTGCGCGTCGACGACCGGGCGTTCGGAGAATCGATCCAACGCCACTTCGGCATCACGTCCTTTTCGACGAGCGAATTAACCGCCGCGACGATCGCCGGGCTCGCCCGGTTCGAATCGACGCGCGGGCGGTTTCAGGTGCCGCGCCCGAATGGCGACGGCGTGGCGACCTACCAACTCGCCGAACGGCTCCAGGGTGAAGAGAACCTCCCGCCGCCCTCTCCGCCCGACCTCGCCGCGCGCGGGGAATCGGTTCGCTGGATTCCGCTTTTTGTCTGGAGAGAGTCCGCCCGGGGCAAGGGAATGGCGCTCTCCATCCACAACTTTCGCGGGGAGGTCGAACCGGGGGACCGGCTCCTCTTCATGGTACCCCTCGATCAGTTTGTCGTAGGGGCAGGAAAGGATAGTGCATGATCGGAGTCGGCGACACCTTACCGAAAGTGACGCTCCTCGATGATGAAGGCCGGATGGTTGATACCTCCAGCTTCGTTGGCGCACCCCTCGTCCTCTATTTTTACCCGAAGGACGATACCCCCGGCTGCACGAGCGAGGCTTCGCAGTTTCGCGATATCTACCGCGCCTTCGAACGCAAGGGGGCGAAAATCGTCGGCGTTTCGCGCGACCCCGTGCTTTCGCACCAGAAGTTTAAGGCGAAATACAAAATCCCATTCGCGTTGCTTTCGGACACCGAATCCGAGCTCTGCAATGCGTGCGGGGTGCTCGTCGAAAAAAACATGTACGGGAAAAAACGCATCGGCGTCGCTCGCGCGACGTTCCTTTTCGACGCCTCCGGGAAGGTGGTCGCGCTCTGGCCGAAGGTCTCGGTCGACGGCCATGCTGAAGAGGTGCTAGCGGCCATATCATGAGCGACGATCGTTTGCGTTTGCGCATCCTCGGGTCGAGCGACTCGGTTCCCCGGGCGTGGCGCGCGTGCAGCTGCTATCTGCTGCAGAGCCGCGAAACCTCCATCATCATGGATTTCGGTACCGGCGCGCTGCCGCGTCTGCGCGGCGCGATCTCCTACCCGAAGCTCGATGCGATGCTGATCTCGCACATGCACGCCGATCACTTCGTCGATCTCATTCCGTTGCGATACGGCCTGAAATACGGTCCGGAGTTTCGCGAAGAACGCCTCCCGCTCTGGCTGCCGCCCAACGGCACCGAGATGCTTCGCGCGCTCTGCGGGGCGTTCGCCTCGGAGGGGCCGGGCGATTTTCTCGACGACGTCTTCGACGTGCGAGAATACGATCCGGAGAAACCGCTGCACATCAACGATATGCGCGTCACGTTCGCGAAGACCATCCATTACATCGATTGCTACGCCATGCGGATCGAATACGACGACCGCGTCCTGACGTACTCCGCGGATACCGCGCCCTGCGATCGGGTGATCAAACACGCCGAAGACTGCGATCTCTTTATCTGCGAGGCGACCCTGGGGTTGACGCCGGAGAAGGGCATGCGCGGTCACGCGACGGCGCCGGAGGCGGCCGAGATGGCCGAACGCGCCGGCGCGCGCCATCTCCTACTCACGCATTACGGCAGCAAGGTGAACCCCGACGACATGCACGACGCCGCGGCGCGCGTCTTCGGCGGCCGCGTGACGATCGCCGACGACGGCAACGAATTTCACATTTAAGGGCGCTCCTTGGAGTGGTGCCCTAGTTTTCGGTCTTCGCGTCTCCGCGCGGTAGCGAGAAGGAGATGAGCGCGTTGATCGGCGCGAGCCCTCTGCTGACCACCGCATACGGCGTCACTTGCAGCCCGAGCGCCTCCAGGCGCGCCTTTGCGGCGATCAACTCGCTCGCATTGGTGATGACGTCCTCCAACAACAACACGTGCTGCCCCGGAGCGTACGCGCCCTCGACGTACTCGTCCGGGAAAGCGCCGTATCCTTTGGGCTGTTTGCGAACGGCGAGCATCGGAAGCCCGGTGAGTTGGGAGACCGCCGTCGCGATCACGACGCCGCCGAGCTCGGTTCCGCCGATGACGTCGGGGCGTAGGTGCGCGATGACCGGGGTGAAGAAGCGCGCGATTCGGCGCAACACCACGGGATCGCTGAAGAGCCGAAACTTATCGATGTAGTAGTCGCTGCGCACGCCGCCCGAGAGTTGGTAATCCCCTCGGGTCAGCGCGCGCTCGACGATGGTTTTTCGCAACCAGGCGATATCGCCAGGCGGCACGACCGATTCGCCCGGGTGCCCTAGATGCTCCATTGCCATGCGTTCCAACTCTCGACGACGTGATTGGGAGCGAATCCCTTGAATGAAGTGCTGATCGGTTCCATTTGACGTTCGTAATAGAGATAGATCATCGGAACGTCGGTCGCGAGGAGCTGTTGGATCTTCGCGTACGCTTTTTTGCGCGTCGCGCGATCGTAGGAGGTGAGGGCGATCTTTTGTAACGCTTCCATCTGCGGATTGCAGTAGCGCGCGTAGTTGTAACCGCCCGGCGCGACGTTGGCGCAGGTCGTTTGGGTCGAATCGTCGGGGTCGATGCCGGCGTACCATCCGGCTAACGCGAGGTCGAATTTCCCGCCTTGGAGGATGCCGCCGACGCTCGCCGGCGCGAAGAGGACGTCGCCCGCAAAATATTTCACTTGGACGTCGATGCCGACTTTTCGGAGCATCGCTTGGATGATGACGCTCTTTTTCACCCGCGTGGCATTGGAGTTATCGGTAACCAACACCAATTGGAGTTTCTGCCCGTCCTTCACGCGGATTCCACCGGGGCCGACTTTCCAGCCTGCCGCGTCGAGCAGCGCGCGCGCCTTCGCCGGATCGTACCCGATCGCTTTCACGTTCGGATCGTACGACCACATAAAGGGCGGCACGTCGGCGAGCGCCAGTTTTTCCTGGCCGAAGGTCAGCGTGTCGATGATGCGCTGCTTGTCGATCGCGGCGTCGACGGCTTGGCGAACGCGCAGGCTCTTGAGGAAGGGGCGTTGCGTGTTGACATAGATGCCGGAGAAGCCGTTCGCGCTCATCCAGCGGATATCGATCCCGGGAATGTTCTTAATGACCGGGTAGTTGCTGATCGACGCTTGGAACATCCAATCGATATCGTGCGTGCGGAGCAAGTTGATCGTCGTGTTTTCATCGGGAATGATGCGAATGGTGATCGTTTTTAATTTTGGCTTTCCAAGGAAAAAGTTGTCGTTGCGCAAGAGCGTAATGTGATCGCCATGCACCCAGTCGCCAAAGCGGAAGGGGCCGTCGCTGACGAGCGGCTCGCTGTTAAACGGAACCGTATTGATATTCGGATACCGGGCGAGCACGTGCGCGGGCGCGATGAAATACGGCTGGTCGCTATTGGTAAAGAAGGTGTCGACGAAGGGGGCGAACGGCTTTTTCAGATGGACGACGACGGTGTACGGGTTTGGCGCGTCGATCGATGCGATGTCGGTATATCCGTGGCGCGAGATCACGTCGTTATTCGGATTCATGATCGCCTTCCACGAGAAAATAACGTCTGCGGCGGTCACCGGCTTCCCGTCGGTCCATTTGGCGTCGGTCCGAAGATGGTAGGTGATCGTTAATCCGTGGTCGGTGATGCCGCCGTTGTGCAGCGTCGGCACCGCGGTGGCGAGCATCGGCTGCATTTTGCCTTGGGAATTGGGAACGATAAGCGGCTCGAACATCAGCGCGTCGACCAATACGTCGGTGGTGTTGGAATTGAGCAGCGGGTTGAGATTCTTCACATCGCTTTGGACGGCAATGCGGAGATGTCCGGGCTCCACTCCGGCACCCGGGGCACCCTGGTTCCCCGCTTTCGAGCAGGCGACGACGAGCGTGAGGAGCAGCGCTCCCGAGAGCAGGCGTTTCAACAACGACGGATCCTCCGAGTAAAGGGCGATAGGGTTCTAAGAGCGATGGGCTACGAGGCGGCGGCTGCGGGAACGCGCCCGGGCGGTGCCGGGTCGTACCGTTCGTGGCTCCACCGATAGGTTCCCAATCCTTGGGTTGCGGTGCGAAGTTCGGTGATATACCGCGCGAGTTCGACCTGCGGAACGTCGGCTTCGACGATCTCTCGCCCCTCTCGGTCGCTTGGTTTCATGCCGAGAATCTGTCCGCGCTTCGCAGTGAGCTGCCCTATCACCGTCGCGGTAAAGTTCGCGGGAATCGTCACTTCGACCCGTGCGATCGGTTCCAAAATCACCGGCTTGCATTTCGGGAGCGCGTCGCGCACCGCCATGCTCGCGGCGGTCCGGAAGGATTGCTCGCTGGAATCGACGTCGTGGTACTGCCCGTCGAAGAGCGTCACGTGGAGATCGGTGACGGGGTATCCGCTCGTTCCACGCGCCAGCGCTTCGCGGACGCCTTTTTCGACGGCGGGAATGAACTGCTTCGGAACGACGCCGCCGACGATCTCGTCGTCGAAGAGCAGCCCGCTCCCGCGAGGGCGGGGGCGAAAGCGAATGTGGACGTCGGCAAACTGCCCGTGTCCGCCGGTCTGATGTTTGTAGCGCGAATGCACCTCGGTGCTCGCCGAGATCGTTTCGAGGTAGGGAACGGCGGGCGCCGCCACCTCGATCTCCACGCGATGTTTGCGCGCGAGGCGTTCGATCGCGATGCCGACATGTTGTTCGCCGCAGCCCAAGAGCAGCTGCTCGGAGGTGAATTGCGCTCGCGCGAGTTGCAGCGATGGGTCTTCCTCGATAATGCGGGCGAGCATCTGCGAGATTTTCGCTTCGTCGATCCGCTCTTTCGGCTTGATCGCGACGGCAAAGACCGGAGCGGAGAAATCGATCGCCGGAAGCGGTTTCACCGATGGCGCTCCGGCGAGCGTCGATCCCGTGAGCACGCCTTCGAGGCGAGCGATGGCGACGATGCTGCCCGGGCCGGCGCTCGCAATCGCCTCGCTCTTTTTTCCGAAGAGCCGATAGAGGCCGCCGACGCGCAGCCGTTCGCCGGTGCGGAGATCGATGACCGTCGAGTCGCCGGTCAGCGTACCGTCGTGAATGCGCGCGACCGAAAGCTTTCCGGACTGCGGGTGCACGATCGTTTTAATTACCTGCGCGCGAAGGGGCGCGCGTTCGTCGCCGACCGGTGCGGGGAACCAGCGCTCGATCGCGCGCAGCAACGCGGGGATGCCGAAACCGTGTAGGCCGGCGGCAACGAGAACCGGAACGATTTGGTCGTGCGAGCACTCTTCGCAGAGATCGCGGTCGATTTCATCGCTCGGCGGCTCGACGTCGTCGAGCAACTCTTGCATCAACGCGTCGTCGAAATCGGCCATCGCTTCGAGCAGCGCTCGGTGCCCCTGCTGCGCCGGAAGTTCGAACGCCGGCTCGATCGCTTCGGGGCGATCGCCCTCGGCGGTGTAGCGTGCGGCCTGCATCGTCGCGAGGTCGATATAGCCGACGAGGGCGTCGTCGCGACGTATCGGAAGCTGCTCGGCGACGACGTGGCGGCCGTAGAGGCGTTGCAACTCGGCGAGGGTTGCGTCGAATTCCGCACCGGGGCGATCGAGCTTGTTGACGACGACGATGTGGGGCAATCGGAGTCGCTCGATCTCTTCCATCAGCGCGTGCGTCAGGGCAATGCGCGACGGGTCGGCCTCGACGACGACGACGGCTGCATCGACGCCGCGTAGCGCCGCGCGGGTCTCTTCGAAGAAGTCGATGAAGCCCGGCGTATCGATGATGGTGATCTCGATAGCGTCGTGCGTCGCGCGAGCGAAGCCGACGCAGGTGGATTGAGCGTGGGCTATATCTTCGGGCTCGCAGTCGGTCGTGGTGGATCCATCGGTTACCGAGCCCCGGCGAGCGATCGCGCCCGATGAAAACAGCAACGCTTCGAGCAGCGTCGTCTTGCCCGAGTGGTGAGGGCCGACGAACGCGACGTTCCGAATACGGAGATCTTCGGACATAGGAGCCCTCCTAGCGCCGCTTCTATCGGCGTTTTGACTTTTTCGCCGAGGCGGTTTTCTTTCCAGCGGTTTTCTTCGGGGTTGCTTTTACTGCGGGGCGCGCGGCGGCTTTCTTCGCTGCGGGTTTCGCCGAGGCGCTCTTTTTCGCGCTCGCCTTTACCGGGGCGGCTTTCTTCGGCGCGGCTTTTTTTACCGGCGCGGATTTCTTTGCGGCGCCCTTTGCCGGAGCGGCGGTTTTCTTCGCTGCCGGTTTTTTCGCCGCCGGTTTTGCGACCGCGCTCTTTTTGGGCGCGGGCGTCGATTTCTTCGCGCTCGCCTTCGCGGCGGGCTTTGCCGCCGGTTTCGCGGCGGGCTTCGTCGCCGATTTTGCAGCGGGTTTCGCCGCCGGCTTCCCAGCCGATTTTGCAGCGGGTTTCGCCGCCGCTTTTGTAGCTGGTTTTACCGCCGATTTCGCGGCGGGTTTTGCCGCCGGCTTCGTGGCGGCTTTCGGTGGCGCGGCGGCCTTCTTGGCCGCCGGCTTTGCCGAGGGAGTTTTCGGCTCCGGGGTGGCGGCCGGCGCGGGCTTTTCTTTCGGTGATTCCTTCGCGGGCTTCGCAGGTGCGGTGCGCTTGGGCGAACTCCGCGCTCCACGCGCGGTCTCGGGCGAACCCGCACTCGGCGACTTCGTCGCGCGCTCCGGCGAGCCGGCGCGTCGTTTCGAACCGACATCGCGAACGGTGCGTGCCCGAAGCTCGGCGAGCCTCCGCTCCTCTTCCTCGTCGATCTCGGGGAGGCCGAGTTCGGCCCGGCTGAATCCGGCGATGCTGGTGCCCGGCTGCGGAAGATCGACGCGTTTCGCGCGCTCGATGTGCTCGCGGCTCGCGCGCAGCGCGACCTTCGCTAGACGGCCGCCGATCGGGAAAACGACCTCGTTGATATCGAGTTCGCGTAAGATCTCGATGATGCGGTCGAACCCATTCCCTTGATCCTTCGGACTGTGAGCGTCGGAGCCGATGGCGAGGGCGACCCCCGCGGCCGAGGCTTTGCGCATGAGACGGGTATACGCCGCCAGCATCGCCTCGCGCTGTTCGGGCGCGACGCCTTCGCGGTACAGGAAACGAACGTTGATCTCGATGGCGATGCCGCGCTCTTTGCAGATCTCCAGGAGGCGATCTTCGTAGCCCTCGAGCTTCTGCGGATCGGGCCACGCACCGAAGGTCGCGGCGACGTAGAAGTGTCCGACGATGTGCGTCGGTAAGGTCGAGATATCTTCGAAGAGCCGGTGGGAGTAGAGTTCCCAGAGGCGCTCCGCGCCGACGCCATCGAGCAGATGGGCGAATTCGGGGTTGTCGAACGGCCAGAGCCAGTCGGCGCCTTTTTCGGGGTGCTCGATCGGCACGAAATGAACCGAACGGATGATCCCGTCGGGGCGCATCGCATCGATAATATTGGCGACGTCGGGGCGCGAACGCGGATCGTTATCGACCTCGGCGCCGATGGAGAAGCGCATGCCGCGCCGCAATGCATCCGAGACGATCGTCGCGTGCGCGACGTCGACGACCGCGGTCTCAGCGGCGCCGTACACGTCGCCCGCGAGCGCGAGTTTCAGCGCGCGGCGGACGGTATTGATCGCACCGGGGTCTTCGAACGTCAAGAAATTGACGTGATCGCTCACCATAAGGAAGCGTGGGGATCCGCGCCGACACGCGTGATAGAACCAAAGGAAAAGCATGCGCGCGCTATACGGCAACGGACGCTCTTCGGAA
>JAJYHP010000101.1 GCA_021784715.1 bacterium | reverse complement strand
CGTGGGTTCGATTCCCACTACCCGCTCCAGTCCGGCGACGTAGCCAAGTGGTAAGGCAGGGCTCTGCAAAAGCCCCATTCGGCAGTTCGAATCTGCCCGTCGCCTCCAGCTCGCTCCCTCGATGCGTGTAGTCGTCATCGGGGCCGGCGGCATCGGCGGCTTCATCGCCTCCGCGCTCGCGCGCAGCGGCGCCGAGGTCGCGGTGGTGGCGCGCGGCGCTCACGCCGCCGCAATCGCTCGCTCCGGTCTTCGCGTCCGCGGCGACCTCGGCACCTACACGGTGCCGTTGCACGTCGTGTCGAGCCTCGACGAACTCGACGCGTTCGACGTTGCGTTGCTCTGCGTGAAGGCCCACCAGCTTCCCTCGCTCCACGACGCGTTGGAACGCCTCTCGCTTCGAGGAGCGTGCGTCGTCACGCTGCACAACGGCGTCCCGTTCTGGTTCTCGCGGCGGCCGCCGCTCGAGAGCGTCGATTCGGGCGGCCTCCTCGGCGCGCTCTTCGACGACCGCCGAACCATCGGCGGCGTCGTTCACGTGTCGGGGCACATCGAGGCGCCCGGCAGCATCGTGCAGAGCGGCGGCACGCGCTACGTCCTCGCGCCGATCGCCGACGGCGGGAGCGCCGAGGCCCTCTGCGATCGATTGATCGCCGCGATGCACGGCGCGGGTCTGGCCCCGGAGCGGAGCGCCGACCTGCGCGCCGTTCTCTGGGCGAAGTTGGCGAATAACGTCGGGCTCAATGCGGTGAGTGCGTTGACGCGCCTCTCGATCGCGCCGATGCTCGCGTTCGCCGAGACGCGCGAGCTCGTGGCTCGGTTGATCGGGGAGACCCTCGCCGTCGGTCGCGCCCTCGGCGTCGTCGGTGAGATCGATATCGAGCGACGGATGCGGTACGCCGCGCGCTTGAACGACGTGCGAACCTCGATGCTTCAGGACGTTCTCGCCGAGCGCACGATGGAGATCGATCCGATCCTCGGTGCGACCGTCGAGTTGGGAGAGCGCGTCTCGGTGCCGACGCCGACCGTCGGTACGATGCTGCATTTGCTGCGCGGGCTCCAGAGCGGTTTTACGCGGTGAGCGTGCTGCCGCGGATCGTTCCCTGCCTCGATATTCGCGCCGGGCGCGTGGTGAAAGGCGTGCACTTCGAAGGGCTTCGCGATGCGGGGGATCCGCTCGAACTCGCGCGTCGTTACGAACGCGAAGGTGCCGACGAACTCGTCTTTCTCGATATCGCCGCGACGGTCGAGGGACGAACTGCATCGCTCGAGATGCTCGCGCGAATCGGCGCCGAGTTGAGCATTCCGTTCGCCGTCGGCGGCGGCATCGAGAGCCTCGAAACGGTGCGCGCTTTCCTGCGCGCCGGCTGCGATAAGGTCTCGCTCAACTCCGCCGCGGTGCGCTCGCCGGCGCTGATCGACGCGATATCGGGAACCTTCGGGAGCCAATCGCTCGTGGTGGCGATCGACGTCCGTCGCAGCGCCTCCGGGGCGTTCGACGTCTATCTCGACGGCGGGCGGACGCGTAGCGAGCGCGGTGCGCTCGAGTGGGCTTGCGAGGCGCAGCGGCGCGGCGCCGGCGAGCTACTCGTCACGAGTATGGACCGCGACGGCACGCGCGAAGGCTTCGATATCGAGCTGACCGCCGCGATCCGCGCGGCGGTCGATATCCCCGTCATCGCCTCGGGGGGTGCCGGGAGCGTCGAGGATTTCGCCGCGCTCTTCGCCGCCGGTGCCGCCGATGCGGCGCTGGGAGCTTCGGTCTTCCACGACGGCAGCATCGCGATTCCACGGCTCAAGGAAGAACTGCGCGAGCGAGGCATAATGGTGCGACCGTGGCAACCGAGACCTTACACTGGGACGAACGCGGGCTGATGCCCGTCGCGATCTGCGACGCACGGAGCGGCGAACTCCTGACGCTGGCGTGGGCGAATCGCGCCGCGCTCGACGAGACGTTGGAGACGCGGCGCACGGTGCTCTACAGCCGTTCGCGCGCGACTCTCTGGCGCAAAGGCGAGAGCTCGGGGAACGAACAACACGTCGTCGCCGTCAGCACCGATTGCGATCGCGACGCGCTCTGCTATTACGTCCTTCCGCGCGGGCCGGCATGCCATACCGGCGCCGCGAGTTGCTTTCACGATCGGCTTCTCGATCCCGACGCTCCCGCCGGCGATCTTCGCCGAGCGATCGAGCACCTGCGTTCGACGATTGCCGCCCGACGCGCGAGCGACCCCGAACGCTCCTACGTCGCTCGGCTCTTACGCGACGGGATCGATCGTATCGGGAAGAAGATCGGCGAAGAGGCGACCGAGGTCGTCATCGCCGCAAAGAACCCCGATGACGAAGAACTGATCTGGGAGTCGGCCGATCTCCTCTTCCACCTGTTGGTGCTGCTCGAAGCGCGCGGCATCGATCCCGATGCCGTCGGTTCGCACTTGTTGCAACGCGCGAAAACGTGACGCTTCGCGAACTCGCTGGCATCGGGCCGAAGCGGGCGCTCGCATTCGCCGCCCTCGAGATCGAAACGCCGCGCGACCTTCTGGAACACTTCCCGTTTCGCTACGACGATCTTCGTGAAGCGACGCCCGCTACGGCATTAGGCGCGCGAGGCGGCGAGGAGAATGCCGTCGGTACCGTGCTCGCCGTTCGCGAGCGGCGCGCGCGCGCGATCGAGATCGTTGAAGTCGACCTTCGCGACGAGAGCGGCGTCTTTCGCGCGAAATGGATCGGGCGCAATCGCTACGCGATCGGTCGCTTTAAAGTCGGAATGCGACTCTTCGTGCGCGGTCGCGTCGAGCGTTCGCTCGCGGGCCCGGTGGTGAGCGTGAGCACCTATCGCATTCTCGAGCCCGACGAACGGTACCGCGGCGCGCTCGTCCCGATCTACCACGCGACGCGCGATCTCTCCAGTAAGACGATCGCCGCGGCGATCGCGCGCAACTTTCCGCAGCTGCTCGAAGAATCGCCCCCCGATCCGATTCCGCCCGCTATCCTCGCACGCATCGGCTACGAACCGATCGAGCGCGCGTATCGGATGCTGCACGGACCCGAGAGCCCCGAGGATGCGCGGCGCGCGCGCGAACGATTCGCCTACGGCGAATTCTTAGTTCACGCGTTCGCCTCGCTCCGACGGCGAGCGGTGCGATCGTTCGAACGCGGCGCCGAGGCGATGTCCGACGCGCGACGGTGCATCGAAGAACTCGAACGCGACCTGCCCTTCCCGCTCACCGGCGCGCAACGGCGCGTCATCGACGAGATCGCGCGCGACCTTGCCGGCGAGGTGCCGATGAATCGATTGGTGCAAGGCGACGTCGGGAGCGGCAAGACGCTCGTCGCCGCGGCCGCGATGTTGATCGCGGCGCGGAACAACGTGCAATCGGCGTTGATGGCTCCGACCGAACTGCTCGCCCTCCAACACGCGCAGAAATTGGGGCCGCTGCTCGTGCCGTTCGGCATCGCCGTCCAGCCCGTTCTCGGCAGTCAACGCGCCTCCGAGCGCCGAGAGGCCTTGCGGCGACTCGGAAGCGGCGAAGCCGCCGTTGCGGTTGGAACCCACGCGCTGTTGACGGAGAGCACCGAATTTTTTCGCCTCGGTCTCGTCGCGATCGACGAACAGCACCGTTTCGGCGTCGAGCAACGCGCGCGTTTGCGCGCGAAGGGGGGCACGCCGCACACGCTCCATTTAACGGCGACGCCGATTCCGCGGACGCTCTCGCAGACGTTGCTCGCCGGGCTCGACATCTCGTCGATCGACGAGTTGCCTCCCGGACGCACGCCGATCGAAACCTACGTGCTGCGGATGAGTCGGCTCGAGCGCGCCTATCGCTTCATTCGCGACCGCGTCGAGAAAGATCGCCAGCAGGCCTACATCGTCTGCGCCGCGATCGAGAGCGACGACGATGAAGGGACCGGACTGATCGGCGCGGTGGAAGAAGCGGAGCGCGTCGCCGCCGGGCCGTTCGCAGGGTTGAAGGTGGGATTGCTCCACGGGCGCATGCAGGGCGATGCAAAGGATCGGACGATGCGGCAGTTCGCCGCAGGGGAGATCGACGTGTTGGTCGCGACGACGGTGGTGGAGGTCGGCGTCGACGTTCCCAACGCGGTGGTCATGCTCGTGCTCGACGCGCATCGCTACGGGCTCGCGCAGCTCCACCAACTACGAGGGCGCGTCGGGCGCGGAGCCGCATCCTCCTACTGTTTGCTGGTACATCCCGACGAGACGCCGCAGAGCGCGCGGCTCGAATTCTTACTCGAGAGTACCGACGGCTTCGCGATCGCCGAACGCGACCTCGAACTGCGCGGCGGCGGCCAACTCGGCGGCATCCTGCAATCGGGGCATAGCGGGATGCGTTTCGGCGATCCCATCGCGGATCGGGCGCTCTTTATGGCGGCGGCCGGGGCCGCCCGGGAGATCTTCGAACGGGACCCAGAATTACGCGATCCCGAGAATGCCGGGCTTCTCGCCGCGCTGCTCGCCGAGCCAAATCTCCGAGATCTGCAACTTTCTTCGTAAGGCAGCAGTAAAGACTACATCGCCCTCTGTAACTGAAGGAGTCCTCCTATCGTGCGATTCACTCGCCCGCTCGTCGCGTTCGCGGCGGCGCTCGCCCTTGGGTTCGCCCTCGTCGGGCAAGCGCGTGCCGATTCGAACGTCACCCGCACCACGCTTTCTAACGGTCTTCAGGTCGTGGTCGTACGCGACACGCTCGCGCCCGTCGTCACGACGATGATGAATTACAAAGTCGGCTCCAACGAAGAGCCGCTCGACGGTCTCGCGCACGCGACCGAACACATGATGTTTCGCGGCAGCAAGACGATCTCGGCGAATCAGCTCACCGAGATCATCGGCCTCACCGGCGGCGATTTCGACGCCGACACTCAGGCCGAAATGACGCAATATTTTTTCACCGTTCCCTCGCAGTATCTCGACGTGGCGCTCCGTCTCGAAGCATCGCGCGCGCGCGGATTGCTCATGGCGCAAAGCCAATGGAACCAAGAGCGCGGCGCGATCGAACAAGAGGTCACGCAGGATAACAGCAACGCGATCTCGCGCATGCTGATGAAGATCCAGAAGGCCGTCTACGTCGGTACGCCCTACGGGAACAACACGCTGGGAACCATCAAGACGTTCTCGACGCAGATCAATCACAAGCAACTGATCGATTTCTATAACACCTGGTATCACCCGAATAACGCGATCTTCGTCATCGTCGGAGACGTCGATCCGCATTCGACGATCGCGATGGTGAAAAAACTCTTCGGCTCGATCCCCGCGGCGAAATTGCCGGCGCGCCCGAAGGTGGCGCCGTTGCCGATGAAGGCGCAGGTCATCTCCGAGACGAGCGACCAACCCTACACGCTCGTCGCGCAGGCGTTTCGCTTCCCCGGCTACGATAGCAAAGCGTACGCCGCATCGGTGATCGCCTCCGACGTTCTGAACTCGCAGCGTGGAGCGCTCTACGGCCTCACCGCCGACGGCAAGGCGCTCTTCACCGGTTTTCAAAGCGACAATCACCCGAAACTCTCGGGTGGATTTCTCTTCGCGGCGGTCGCGCCGAGCACCAAGCCGCAGACGATCGCCGCCGAAATGAGAGCGGTGATCGAAGGCTATAAAAAGAACGGCGTTCCCGCCGCATTGGTTCGGGCCGCGATCCGCCGCGAAGTGGCGCAGGCGTCCTTCCAATACAACAACATCGCGAACCTCGCGTTCGCATGGTCGACGGCGCTCGCGGTGCAAGGATTGCGCTCGCCGAACCAAATGATCGCCGCGTACCAGCACGTCACCACCGCCGAGGTGAACGCCGTGCTCCGTCACTACCTCGCGTACAAAACATCGATTCTCGCCTACGCCGTTCCAAGCAACTCCGGCAAGATCTCGATGGGAACCGGCGCCCCGGCGAAAGAAAACAATTCGATCCCGCCGACGAAGCACGAGGCGCTCCCGGCGTGGGCGAACGATATCCTCGCCCACCTCAAGGTTCCGCCGCAGACGATTCATCCCACGACGTTTACCCTCGCCAACGGCCTGCGCGCGATCGTCGTTCCGAGCAAACTGAGCAAGACGGTCGTCCTGCGCGGCTCGATCGATAACACGCCGGTCCTTCAGGAGCCTAAGGGGCAATCCGGGGTCGGCGACGTGCTCGCGACGTTGATGGGATACGGAAGCACGACCTACAATCGTCTCGCCTACCAGGCGCAGCTCGATAAGATCGCGGCGAGCGTTAGCGTCGGTACGAGCTTCTCGCTCGACGTGCTCTCCAACCACGTCGCGCGGGGCGTGCAACTCCTCGCCGACGAAGAATTGCATCCCGCGCTTCCCGCGGCGGTCTTTCCGGTGGTCCGCCAGCAAGCGCTCGGCGCGATCCTCGGATCGGAAAATGCGCCCGATACGCTCGCACGCGAGCAATTGCAAAAGTTGCTCTACCCGGCGGGGGACCCGACCCAGCGCCACGCGACGCCGGCATCGATCAAGGGATTGACGCTCGCCGACCTGCAGAACTACTACCACGCGGCGTATCGCCCCGATCTCACGACGATTGCGATCGTCGGCGATATCACTCCGGAGCGCGCGAAGATTCTCCTCGAGCGCTATTTCGGATCGTGGAAGGCCGTCGGCCCGAAACCGCAGACCGATCTCGCCCCGCAACCGAACAACCCGCCGGCGGCCGCGGTCGTCCCGGCGACCGGGCGCGTGCAGTCGTCGACGACGCTCGCGCAGAGCATGGATTTCGGCCGCGCGAATCCGGATTACGCCGCGCTACAACTGGCGAATACGGTGTTGACCGGTGGGTTCTACAGCTCGATGCTCTATCACGATCTGCGCGAGATCCACGGGTGGGTCTATTACGTCGGATCGCAGTTCAACATCGAGAAGCATCGCTCGGTCTTTACGATTAGCTACGGATCGAATCCGCAGAATATCGTTCCGGCCCAGCAACAGATCGTTGCCGACATCGAGCAACTCCAAGCGCATCCCCTCGGAGCGCATCGGCTGTTGCGCGCCAAGGCGCTCTTGCTGGGGCTCATCCCGGTGCGGCAGCAATCCTACGGTGGCGTCGCCGATCTCTTGCTCGGCTACGCGCAAGAAGGGCTACCGCTCGACGAAAACATCCTCGAAGCTCGCCAAGAACTGGCAACGACGCCCGCACAGGTGCAGGCCGCCGTTGCGAAGTGGGTGCGCCCGAAGGATTTCGTCCGCGTTGTCACCGGGCCCGGCCCGCGCTAGGCGCGAGCGGGCTCGCTCCCGAGGCCCTCGCACCGCCATGGTGCGAGGGCCTTTCCATACCTATCGATGGCGGTTCGGTATCCCGCGGTCGAGGTGCCCACCTCATCGCGGCGAACCAGGCCCCCATGGAGCTTCGCTTTGAGGGCGTGGCGTTCGATCTCGACCACACATTGCTGGTCGACAACCGCCTCGAGCGCGTTGCCCTTCTCGATTTAATCGTGCGTATCGATGCGGCGGGCGCGCCGATGCGCCTCTCGCTCGACCGAGCGGGTATCGTCGCCGACGACGAGCTCTCGCGGTATCGAAACGAGGGTGAGGCGCTCGACGCGATGCTCGAGCGCTTCGTGCAGCGCTGCGGCGGCCGCGACGGGGCCTCCTGGTCACCTTGGTTCCGGCAACGCTGCCTCGATCTGACCGCGCAGTTCGTGCTGCCGATGCCGGGCGCGCGGCGCAGCCTCGCGGCGCTGGAGCGAGCGGGACTGAAGATCGCCGCCCTCTCGAATGGACCGAGCCCCCTCCAGGAGCGCAAAGCGGCGCAGATCGGATTCTTTCATCCCGTTCTCGCCAGCGAGCAGATCGGTCTCAGAAAGCCCGATCCGGCGGCGTTCGAGCGACTCGCAGAGAGCATGGGTATCGCCCCGAAGCGGCTCGTCTACGTCGGCGACGATCCACTCCTCGATATCGGTGGCGCGCTCGAGGCGGGGCTCTCGGCGATCTGGTTCGATGGCGGAAGCAAACCCTATCCTGCCGAGGTTCCCCCACCCAGCGCGGTCATTCTCTCGCTCGATGAATTGCTATCGCTCTGTAGCGTGGCGGCGGTATGATAGAGCTTCGTGGAATGGAACCGTTCGACGCCCCAATCCGTAAGAGAGCACGATGCCCAAAATAACCGGCGGCGCACTCAATAGCCGCAAACTGAAATCACCGAAGGGCCCCAACGTCCGCCCGACCCCCGGGCGCGTCAAAGAGTCGCTCTTCTCGATCCTCGCTCCGCGCATTGCGGGGGCCGCTTTCCTCGATCTCTTCGCCGGGACCGGGGCGATCGGATTCGAGGCAGCGTCGCGAGGTGCGGAGCGCGTGGTGAGCGTCGAGGGACACCGCGAGACCGCCTTGGCGATCGAGGCCGCCGCCGAAAACTTCGGCCTGCGCGAACCCGGCTATGCCGTGCTCGCCGCCCCGGTCGAACGCGCGCTCTATCGCGTCGCCGGCCCCTTTGATATCGTGTATATGGACCCGCCCTACGCCGACCCCGTGCCGCTGCAGGCGTTCCGCCTGATGGCCGAGCGCGAACTGCTCGCGCCCAACGCCGTCGTGATTTACGAACATAGCGCGAAGCGAATTTTGCCGACGATACCGGGGTATCGCGGCGTGCGAGAAGAAGTCTACGGCGATGTCGCTCTCGCGTTTTTCGAACCCGACAACGGCTAGGATCGCCGCCGCGTGACCCGTGCGATCTATCCGGGCTCCTTCGATCCGCCGACGAACGGACATCTCGACGTCATCGAACGCGCCTCGCATGCGTTCGCCGAACTCCTGGTCGCCGTCGTCGTCAATCCTCAGAAGCGCCACCCGATGTTCACCCTCGACGAGCGCGAACGGATGTTGCGCGAGTCGGTCGCGCACCTCGGGAACGTGCGCGTCTGTCACTTTCGCGGACTACTCGCCGACTTCGTGCGCGCCGAGAAGGTCGACGTCATCGTCAAGGGGTTGCGCGTCGTTTCCGATTTCGAGAGCGAGATGGCGACCGCACTCATGAATCGAACGCTATCCGACGTCGATACGCTCTTTCTCATGTCGGATCAGCGCTTTTCGTTCGTCAGTTCGAGTATCGTCAAGGAAGTGTTTTTTCTCGGCGGGGATGTAAGCGGGTTGGTCCCCGATCCCGTGCTACGAATGATGTCGACCAAACGCAGCGAACGTTCGCATCGAAACGGAGGGTAATAATGTCGGTTGAACGCGTTCTCGAGAAACTTCAGGCCTACGTTCACGAAGGGATGTGGTTGCCGGCCGGATATCGCATTCTTTCGGCCGAGCGTATCGAGGAATTCGTCGATAAGATTCGCGATTCGCTTCCCAACGAGATCGGTCGCGCGAAGGTTATCGCGCGCGACGGCGATCTCTTGGTGCGCAACGCCCAGGAGCGGGCGGAGGCCCTTCTCGCCGAGGCCTCGGCGAAACATGAAGAATTGCTCGACGAGCACGAGATCGTTCGCCGCGCGCGCGCGACCGCCGAGGCGGTGCTTCGCGACGCGCAAGAGCGCGCCAAGAAGGTGCGCGAGGGCGCCGATCACTACGCGGAGCAGATGCTCGCCGAACTCGAAGGGCGTCTCGGCGGGGCGCTCGCTTCGGTGCGCAAAGGGCGCGACGCGCTCGCGGGCCGCGTTCCGCAACCGACCGCCGCCGTCGCGGCGACGAACGATCCGCTCGCCGATGCCGCCGCCAAAAACAAGCGCCTGGCATTCGATGCGCAGGCGCCGGAGGAAGCCGAAGCGGTGGAAGCGCTCTCGTAAACGAGAGCGAGTGTTAGACGGGCGGTGCCTGGACGTTCTGCGCGAACGCTTCCAGGCGCGCTCGGTCGATCGCCTTGACGCGCCCGCGGTCCAACTCGACCGCGTGCGCGTTTTTTAGTCGGAGCAGCGCGCGCGCCGCCATGTCGCGAACCGTGCCGGCGGCCGCAGCGATCTGCGCTTGCGAAAGATTCTCGACGCCCGGTAATCCGCGCGTCATGCCGACCGAGGTCCGAGCGTAACCGAGCAGAAATTTCGACACTCGCTGCAAAACGTGTGCGAAAGCGAGATCGGCGATCGTATCGATCGAGCGCCGGCGCGCCTGCGAAGAACCGATGAGAAAACCGAGCGCGAGCTCGGCATCGTTACGGCAGGCATGAATGACCGCTTCGCTCGGTATCGTGACGATCGTCGCGTCGGTGAGCGCTTCGGCGCGCGTGGTGGCGCCCCCACCGTCGAAGGTGCCGCTTTCGTTGAGGGTGTCGTGCGTGAGCCGCTCGCCGATGGTGTGCGTTTTCCCGTCCGGCGAGAGCAGCGTGTAAATAACTTTGCCACTTTTCACGATGCCGAGATACGGCC
>JAJYHP010000002.1 GCA_021784715.1 bacterium | reverse complement strand
AAATAGGGAGCGACCCCTTCAAAATGGTCGTGATTCCAAGTGCTTGGAAACCGACCGATAGCGTGCTTTTCCCAATGAAAATGACCGTGCAACTCTTCGATGAAGAGTTTCAAATGAATTACTCGCTCGTCAGCCTCCAAGTAAACGAAAAATTCAAGGCCTCGCTCTTTGCCCAGCCCGTGCCCGCTCTCTAATGACGTCTATTACGAAAGGTCACATAATGAAGCGACTTATTGCAACGATCGTGCTCGTTCTCTCGCCGGCAATTCTTCAGGCGCAGTCGCTTGGGGGTTCGTTCCGTCCGGCATTCGTTGAAGGAAATATCCGCGCGGGGGATACCGGTAAGCCGTTGGCCGGGGCGAAGATCGACGTTGTCGGGGCGAAGGTTTCGAAGAAGGGCATGAAGGAACAAAGCGGTTGCGGCGCCGGCTTTACGATGAGTGCGGCGAACGGCAGTTTCGCCGTCGGTATCGGACGGAACAACCTTTGCGTGACCAAGAAACACCCGATAAACGGCGTCTATTACGTGACCGTTGCAAAACGCGGCTATCTGCCGCAAACGCAAACGATCGATTTCGGCAAGGTGGGGCGCGGCAACGAGATCGGCCCCCTCGAGGTAACGCTGACGCCGGCGCACGCGACGATCTTCGGCCAGGTCTTTGTCGGCGGTAAACCGCTGTCGTACGCAAATGCCTTTATCGTCAAGAATCCCTATTCCGGGGCGCTCCATCACCCGAAGGGGCACGTCATTCCGCTCTCGAGCGAGATACCGACGGTGCGAACGGATAAGTACGGGAAATTCACGTTATCGGTCTCCCCGGGCGACTACTATGTCTTGGCGAGCAAATCCGGTTATCAATTAGTGACGAAGACGGTCAACCCGTTGGCGGTGCAACTCTACGATAAATTGACGGCCAATCCGTTCGCCGGGGCGATGATGAAGGCTCGACTCGCGCAATTGAAGCAGCCGCAACTCGGCGTTGCCGTCCACGTGCTCGACGCCGGTTCCGCCTCGGCAAATTTGAGCATGGTGGTTGCAGTCGGCCCGAGGGGCCCAGAACAGCCGGCAAAGGTAAAACCGCTAGCGTACCGGCCGGTCGAGTTTCGCTTGAGCGGTGCGGCACGATCCTCGCCGAATAACGTCCTCTTCTTTACTGCTGATGGACCATATAACGGCGATACCGGCCGCTACGAATTATCGATCGCGCGTTCGCGCGTTCCACTGGGTGCCAAAAAAGTCGACCCCTTCGTGTCGCATCTCAAGACCTTCAATATTATCGTTTACGGTGTGCCTTCAAGAGTCGGTTGTCGGCATAAACCGGGGCATATTTCCGATGATTATTGCGGGAACGCCATCTACTCGTTTACCGATGAAACGGCAACGCCCGGGCGCCTCTATTACTATTACATCGAGGAAGGATCGCCCAACCTCTTCGGGGCGAACGGCCGCGTCAAAGCGATGCGAGCCGGTGTGCTGCATTCCAACCTCGTGCAGATCATCACGCACTAGGAGTGTTTCTGCCACGGTGTTACGCCATGACGGCACCCGACCCTAGCGCACATAGCGAGCGCATGACCGAGCGCTCGATATCGACCGGCTACGGCCGCAAATCTTCTCGGAGATTTCTCGCGTGGTGCCGAATATAGAGCGATGGATAGACGGGTCGTGCCTCTCGTGGCCGTGGGTGCGGGGTTCCTACTCGTCGTACTGCTGGCCTGGGTGCTTCGGCCGCTGCTGTTGGCGATCGTTCCGACCGGCCTCTACGCGGTCATTTCCTGGCCGCTGGTGCGGCGCCTGAAGCGGCGCCTTCCGACGTTCGTTGCCGCGATTCTCGCTAACGCCGCGCTCGCCGCTTTTATCGTCGGCGCCTCGATCCTTTTCGGCCCGGTGTTGTACGGGCAAGCGCTGCAGTTGCTCGCCGCGCTACCGGGAGCAGCCGGCACTGCGCTCGCCGCATTGCCCGCGAGCGCGCGCGACGAACTCATTCGTCTCGCCGGCCAGATCGATGTCGGCGTGATCGCGTGGTCGCGCGAAATATTCGGCGCGTCGTTGAGCGTTTTGCGTTCGACTACGGCGATCTTCGGCGTAGCGATAGTCGTGCCCGTTCTCGCAACATACCTGCAACTCGATGCTCCGCGCTACCTCCGAGCGCTCGACGCGGTCGTTCCCGCCGATCGGCGCGAAAGCGTCCGCGAGACAATCGCCGAAATGTATGCCGTGCTCGACGGTTTCGTGCGCGCGCAGATTTTGGTAAGCGCTATCGTCGGTTTCCTCGTCTTCCTCGCGTTGCAAATGCTCGGCATTCCGTTCGCATTGACGATCGGCGTGCTCACGACGGCGATCGATCTCATTCCGTACCTCGGAGGAATCGCCGCCATCGTTCCTTCGGTCGTATTGGCGCTTGCCTCCGGCGGGATCGCCAAAGCGCTCTTCGCCGTTCTCATCATCGTCGCGATTTTCGAATTCGAAGCGCAGGTGCTCTCGCCGCAATTCGTCGGGAGAAAGACGCGTTTGCCCGCATCGATGGTGGTTCTCGTGTTGCTCGTCGGTGGCGAGCTTTTCGGCCCGCTCGGTCTCTATCTCGCCGTTCCCGTCGCCGCGATGGCGCGCGTCGTGTTGGCGCACAGCTTGGAGGCGTGAGCCGATGCCGGTCGTAGACGCGAATGGAGGCGCCGAACACGATTCCGAGATTGCGGCGCTCGGACTCAGCTCGGCAGAGGCCGCGCAACGGCTTGCAGTCGACGGACCGAACGAACTGCCGTCGGCACGGCGCCGTTCCTGGTTTTCCGTCGCTTCCGAAGCTGCGCGCGAGCCGATGTTTTTGCTGCTGGTCGCCTGCGGCATCGTCTACATTCTCCTCGGCGATCCCGCCGAGGCGGCGATGCTCCTGGCTTTCGTCGTCGTCGTCGTCGGTATCAGCATTTCCCAAGCACAGAAGGCCGAGCGCACCCTCGATTCCCTTCGCGAACTCGCGGCGTTCCAAGCGATCGTCGTTCGCGACGGCGTGCAACAGCATATCTCCGCGCGCGATATCGTCCGCGGCGATGCAATCGTCGTCCTCGAAGGCGATCGCGTCCCCGCCGATGCAGTACTGCTCACCGGAACCAATCTGCAGGTCGATGAATCGTTGCTCACCGGCGAATCGATTGCGGTTCGTAAGACGGCGCTGTTGCCGGTTCCCGGCCAGATGGCAAAACCCGGCGGGGAAGATCTCCCCTTCGTCTATTCCGGCACGATGGTCGTCGCCGGAAAAGGAGTCGCGCGCGTTCTTGCGACCGGCTCGGCAACGCAGATCGGCGCGATCGGCAGTGCTCTTTCCGACGTAAAAATCGAGCCGACGCGCATACAGCGCGAAACGACCGTCGTGGTACGACGACTGGCTGTCGCGGCACTTATCGTCAGCGCGCTCGTGGCGCTGGCGTATGGTCTGCACCGCGGTGATTGGTTGCGTGCCGTGTTGGTCGGCATCGCGCTGGCGATGGCGATTTTGCCCGAAGAGCTGCCCGTCGTTCTCTCCGTCTTTCTCGGTCTCGGGGCGTGGCGTATCGCGCAAAAAAACGTACTCACGCGACGATTACCGGCGATCGAGATGTTGGGTTCGGCGACGCTTCTTTGCGTCGATAAGACCGGAACGATTACTGAAAACCGCATGTCCGTCGTTGCGCTCGCCACTGCCGATGGGGGGACATGCCGCTGTGACGGAGCGACGGCGATTCCCGAAGCGTATCACGATATTCTTGAATTTGGTGCGTTGGCGAGCCATCGCGATCCCTTCGACCCA
This sequence comes from bacterium, assembly GCA_021784715.1. The sequence goes on along the minus strand of JAJYHP010000002.1, from coordinate 6,569 downwards.
ACCGAACGCGCGATCGCCGACGCATTGGCAAATCGCCTTTCGGGCGTCGATCGTCGACATCGCGACTGGGTGCTCGCCGGCGAATATCCGCTCTCGCCTTCCATGTTGGCGATGTCGCGCGTCTGGTCGCGACCCGATGCTCGAAGTTGGGTGGTCGCGGCCAAAGGTGCGCCCGAAGCGATCGCCGACCTCTGTCACCTCGGCAACGACGCGACTCGCGCCCTCGATGCGCGCGTCGCGGAGATCGCCTCCGAAGGGCTGCGCGTGCTGGGCGTTGCGCGGGCGTTGTATGACGGGGAGCGCTTACCGGAGGGACAGCACGATTTCGATTTTGTATTCGTCGGCTTGATCGGCCTTGCCGATCCGGTACGGCCGCGCGTTCCGGCAGCGATCGCCGAAGCGTACACCGCGGGCATTCGGGTCGCGATCGTTACCGGGGATTACCCTGCGACGGCGGTCAGCGTTGCAAAAAGTATCGGCTTGAAGAACGCGGAGCGTTATTGCACCGGCGTCGAGTTAGCAGCGATGGACGACGCTGCGTTACGCGCAGCGGTCTCCGAGACGAATATTTTCTGTCGCGTTATGCCCGAACAAAAGCTTCGACTGGTCGAAGCGTTCAAACGCAACGGTGAAATTGTCGCGATGACCGGAGACGGCGTGAACGATGCGCCCGCGCTCAAGGCCGCTCACGTCGGGATAGCGATGGGTGCCCGAGGAACCGACGTCGCTCGCGAAGCGGCGGCGCTGGTGTTGCTCGACGATGATTTCGGCTCGATCATCGACGCCGTCAAACTCGGACGGCGCATCTTCGATAACCTCCATAAGGCAATCGCGTTCGTTGTCGCCGCCCATATTCCGATCGTCGGCATGAGCCTGATTCCGGTGCTCTTCGGTATGCCGCTGCTATTGCTGCCGGTGCATATCCTCTTCTTGCAGCTCATCATCGACCCGGCGTGCTCGATCGCGTTCGAGGCCGAGCCTGCCGAAGAGGACGTTATGCGGCGGCCACCGAGGCCGGTCGGCGCGTCCTTGTTCGACCGCGCGCTCCTCGTCAATGCCGGGCTGCAAGGAGGCATCGCGCTGGCGGCAACACTAGCGGTCTTTGTCGGAGCCCTCGCGCTCGGTCGCGACGAACGGGTCGCACGCGCTTTGGCCTTCACGACGATGGTGTTGGTGAGCGTCGCATTGCTCTTTATCAATCGTTCGACCGGCGGCAGCGTTGCACGGACGGTGCGCGTGCGAAATCCCGCGGTGACGATCATCGCCGCGGGGGCGCTGCTATTTCTGGTCGCGGCGCTAACGTTCGCGCCGATCCGGAATCTCTTCTCGTTCGAAGCGCTCCGGATCCAGGACCTGGTCTTGCCTGCGACGGCGTGGGTTGCCTCGATCCTCGGGTTGATACTCCTCCGCCTTGCGACGGCCGTGCAGGCCCGGCGTCGCGCGCTATCGAGCTAACGGAGGGCGTCCGTGCGGTCGCGGTTGCACGCCGACGTTATCGCGACCGCCGACATCTTTATGGGCTTGGGCTTTCCCGGCATGCGGGGGCCGGTGCGCGTAGTCGAGGCTCGCGGCATCGATGCAATACCCCGCTTCGGAGACGACCGCGGGATCGACCGTTAGCGATCGCAGCGCCAATTCGGAATAGATCTCGCTGAGGCGCGCGAGAAGATGCTCGACCGTATGGCGAAGGCGCTCGTTACCGACGAGCAGGCCGCGAGCGACGAGTTCGTCGACCATCGTTGTCGCTTCGAACGGCGAGAGCGGCATCAATCGCCGCGCCTCACCCTCGCCGATCCCCACGATCATCGATGGGCCAATGGGTGCTGTGGGGTCGATGCTGATGCGAACTTTCGTTCGGTGGCGTCGCCCCAAATGTTCGTGGGTTCCATCGGCCGGATGGACGCTAAGGCCGAATCGCTCGAGGTCGCTCAGGGCTGCGGTTCCGGTATGCACGTTCATACAAAAATCCTAGCGATAGCCGAAGAAGAGGCGATGAATCCCGGGTGCAGGCCTCTTCTCGGAGCCTCTATGTCGTCGCGGCTTCGACGAAGCTGCAGAGCAGGTTCACCATCGCGATCTGCTCGACCGTCGAACATCGCAGGTCGAGCAGGCGCGGGGCGGCGACCAAGACGCTCATGCACTGCGCTCGCGACACCGCGACGTTAAAGCGATTCTTTTCGAAGAGAAAGTCGATCCCCCGCGGCGCATATTCGAGGCTCGACGTCGCCATCGAATAGAAGACGATCGGCGCCTCCTGCCCCTGAAACTTATCGACGGTTCCGACACGAACGTCGGGGAACCCGGCCTCGGGAAGCATGCTCTCGAGCAGCAGGCGCTGTCCGTTATACGGCGTGACGATGAGAATATCGGCATCGGTAACCCGCCGTGCCTTCCCGTCGCGAACGCGAACGTGGCCTTTTCGCAGGAGCGCGATCTCGGCGATAATGCGCTCTGCCTCCTCGACCGATTCGCGTGCGTTCCCCTCGTGAGCGACGGGAATGTATCGTAGCCCCGCCCCGCTCAGACCCGGGCTCTCTACCTGCGAGCCTTCCGTCTCCGGCGCGGCGTGCAGACGGCCGGCGTAGACGTGCTTCGATACGAACGTGCAGATCTTCGGGTGCATACGATGCGAGGTATCGAGAAAAACGCCGCGCTCCGGCGGCACGGTTGCGTCGTCCGCGAGCAGATAGGCGAGCACCGAGCGGCCCATTCCGGCGGGGTGGATGCCTTGCGATACTTGGGCGAGTTGCAGCGGGTCGCCGAGGAGGACGAGATTCTTCGCGACCGGTGCGACGGCGACGACGTTGGCAAGCGCGATCTGCCCGGCCTCTTCGATAAACAGATAATCGAGTTTCGGGCCGAAATCCTCGCGAGCGAAGAGCCAGGAGGTCCCCGCGGCGAGATCGCAGGCGTCCTCGGTGAAATCGGCGTTTTTCGTCGTCGTCGTTACGAACGACCGGCGAAGCGGAGATTCATAACGCTCCTCGACACCGATCTTATAGAGGCCGCGAAACGAAATTCCGAGGTCTCGCGCAGCCGTTTCGATTTTGTGGAGCAAATGCTGAATCGCTTTGTGCGTGGTCGACATGACGCCGACGCGCTTCCCGTCGTGCAAAAGTTCGGCGATCGCCACCGAAGCGAGCATCGTTTTGCCCGAGCCCGGCGGCCCCTGGATGAAGAGATAGCTTTCATCGAGCGCTCGAACGATCGGTACGATCTCGCTCGTGACGGCGTTCGGCGGCTGGATCGCTCCGTTCTCGGGGAGACCATGAATGCGCGGGCGCCGCAAAAGCAGATCGACGAGGCAACGCGGCCGCGCATTTCGGGGATCCTTTGGTAGCGCCTCGGCGATTCGCACCAGCGAAGCGCGTTGCGCGCGCGTGTCGATCGGCGGCGCCGGAATGAGCGCGGTTAACGTGCGTGCGAGCTCGATATCTCCGGAGCGGCGAATGCGGATGCGACGTCGATGCTCGTCGACGTCGACCAACGTCCCCGCGCCTCTCATCGTGAGCGGATCGAGCATCCGATCCTCCGCGGCGTATTCCTGTTCGGGAAATTGGTAGGTGTAGGCACGGTTCCGCTTGCCCTTCTCCAGCGCGGGTTCCGATCTATCGAGCAGCGTGAGGCCGCCGAGACATTCGGGATGCTCGATATGCTCCGCCGACGACATCTCCGCGATGTCGAAAAGTTTCCACCACGTCGGCTTATCCTCGCGACGATGATAGGAAAGTAACTGGGCGAAGATCCACCGCAGGCGCCGACGCACCTCGACTCCATCGAGTTCTTCGGCACGTTCGATTCTCGGCGCACCGGCGAGAAGGCGCTGCTGGAGTTCGCTGAATGCAGCCGCGGCGGCTGCGCGCTCCTCTTCAACCGAGACCGGTTCTCGCTTCGGACGCCAGGGGATCTCGCACTCGAAGCGCCGTTGCGCTTCTTCGCGTAGCGCGAGGAACCACTCGCGTAGCGCGAATGTGGAGCGACAGTCCTCTTCATTGTAGCGCTCGATCGTCGCGAGCAATGAGCGGTTGTCTTGGTCGGCGAGCCATTGTTCGAACATAACGACGGAGTCGTCTCCGCTTCGCAAATCCGCCGTGCGTTTGAAGCCGTAGTAGAGTTCGAGCTTTTTAATCGAGTAGCTTGGTTGCCCGACGCAGAGTGCTTGACGCGCGATCGTGTAGAGATCGACGAGCGCCTCGGAGCGGAGCAGGTCGTCAACCTCGGCTTCGCGCGTCGCATGCCGAACGCTGAGCTTGCGGAGCGCCGTTTTTTCGTACGGAGCGTAGTGATAGATATGGAGGCCGGGGTATTTTTGTCGTCGCTCCATCAGGAAATCGATACATTGCTCGAATGCGCGGCCTTCTTTTTCCGGATCGGTTCCCCAGAAAGCCTGAAAGCGTTGCTCGTGGGAAAGGTAGATGCCGAAGAGATACTCCAACCCACGCCCGGGTTCGAAGAGCGGGTCGCCTTCCATATCGAAAAAAATATCGCCGACGTTGGGTTCGGGAAGAAGCCCCAAGCCGCGTACCGGTTCGGGCGCGAGCAGCTCGTAACGGGGCGAACCGCTTTCGCGCTGCTCGACCTGCAAGCGCGCCTGGCGGCGAAGGGCGAGGAACGTCTCGCGCGAGATCGCCGACGGCCTCGCCTTCTCGGGGGCTTCGGCGAGCTGTTTCATCGTGGCGATCGGGGGATCCGCCGCAGCGAAAAAGCGAATGTGCTCCGAGCGCATCCGCGCTACGAGACTGAGGTGGTCGCGTTCCTCGCGCAAATCTTCGCAACGCGTTTTCCAGGCGCAGTGCGCGCAGTACGCGACGGGCATCGGCACTTCGTCGAGCCGCCGTGCCAAAGCACCGGCACGAAGCGCTTCGATCTCTTGAAGAAACGAGGCTTTGAGGCGTCGATAGTACGCGCTGTATTCATCAACTCGAAAGGTCCGCCGTTCGTCGGAACCGAGAAGTACGTGCATGAACTCCGGCGCGACGCCGCACGTGCGCTCGATCTGCTCGCTGTAAAAGCAGAGTTGAATGATGAAATGCGGCTTCTCGGAGAGGGCAAGCTTGGTGTCTTCGACCTCGTAAGCATAAGCGAGATGCGTTTGCGAGCGTTCTCGCTCGGCGCGACGGAGAAAATCGGCGCGGCCGAACCACGTGCCGTCGAAAAAAGCCGCCTGGTAGATCGTCGAGGCGCCTTCGCTCATCGCCTGTATCGTCGTTGCTTCGGCGTACTGGAAAGCCGCGATCGAGGGGCTCGCAATCTCGGGAATGCTGACGACGCGCTCTTGCCGTTCGAGCGAATCGAGGTAGCGACGTTCGCGATCGCGCCCCTTCCGTACGAGCAGTTCGCTCTGGGGATCGAGCGCGGCAGCGATTCTCGGCTCGTCGGCGGCGGAGAGATCGAGCGCGGTAAGGCTCCGACACTCGAGGTAGCGGTGGAGATCGGAAGGCGAAAAAATAAGGCGGCCATCGAGCTTTTGCACGCATCGCCCTCCCCCGGCGCTCTCCGAAGTTCCTGCCAGGATCGAGGATGCACGGTAGCGGAACAGGCCCCGAGATGTCGCTTCGAACTCGCTTGATGCCGCTCTATGCGGGGCGCGCCCTGCGCAGCATCTCTCAGGGCTATCTCGCTATCGTCGTCCCGCTCTACTTGCTGTCGCTGGGGTACAGTGCTACCGCCGTCGGGTTGCTCATTGCGATCGGTTCGGGTTCGGGGGCGTTGCTGACGCTTGCGGTTGGAGCGCTCGCCGATCGAATCGGGCGCAAACCGATTCTTGCCGCCTTTGGGATCCTCACGGCACTCGCAGGTGTCGTCTTCGCATTGCAGGGGAATTTCGTCGTTCTCGCCGTCGCCGGAGCGCTTGGAACGATCGGCCAAGGCGGCGGTGTCGGCAGTGGAGGGGCGTTCGGGCCATATTTCGTCGCCGAGCAAGCGCTTACCGCAGAGCTTGCCGGCGACGAACGACGCACGGCGGTTTTCGCAAGACTTTCGTTGGTCGGGACGGTCGGCAGCGTGCTCGGTGCCGGGCTTGCAATTTTTCCCGCGCGCCCGCTCTTCTGGCTGACGGCGATTATCGGCGTGGCGCTCGCCCTCGTGGTTCTGCCGATCAAAGAGCAGCGTTCGCGGGCGATCCGCGCGCGTTCGAAGGCGAGACTCGCGCCGACGACGTGGAAATTGATTCGCCGTTTCATGCTCACCAATGCAACCAACGGCCTGGCGATCGGTTTTCTCGGCCCGATTCTCGTGCTCTGGTTTCACGAGCGCTATCACGTCAACGCCGATCAAATTGCGGCGCTCTACACGACGATCAACGTGCTGTCGATTCTCTCATACCTTGGGGTGACGCGGATCGTCGCGGCGATCGGCGGGGCGGTGCGCACCGTCGTCGCGCTGCGCGTTTTTTCGTGCGCTTTACTCGCGGCGATGCCGTTCGCACCGGGCTTCGTCCTTGCAGGTGCGATTTACGCGCTGCGCATGTTGGTCAATATCGTGACCTTTCCGGTCCGTCAGTCCTATGCGATGGGTATTATTCCGGCCTCGGAACGATCGCGCGCCTCCGCGCTCTCGAATCTTCCGGC